>NZ_JBVHWN010000002.1:0-85674 GCF_055564335.1 Streptomyces sp. NPDC029139
GTTGATTTTTGGCACGCTGTTGAGTTCTCAAGGAACGGACGCTTCCTTCGTACTCACCCTCTCGGGCTTTCCTCCGGGCTTTTCCCTTCGGTCTTTCGTGTTTCCAACCTTACCAGATCCGTTTTCCGTTCCGTTTCCGGTTCGGATTTTGTTTCCGGCGGCCGATTGGGGCCTTTGCCTTTCGGCGTGTTCACTACTTTAGCCGAATTCCCCGGCGGCTCATAATCGAGCCATTCGGATCAGCTTTCGGCATGCCGAAAGCCGCACCCTGTGGGGGTTCGTTGTGGGTAGTTTTGGTGGCCGCCCCGGGGTGCTCCAACAAGCACTGCCCGTCTCAAGCGGCTCGGACTACATTAGGCGCCCCCAGCATCTGGGTCAAGTCCCGTCAAGAGGTCCTCCTGCGGGGCACGTGGGCGCGGTACGGGCTCACCGTCGGGTCGGCGTCGATCCAGAAGCGCCAGGGGTGCGGAGCCCCCTCGCCGCCCACGCCCGTGCGTGGACCGCTGCGCACCTGGTCGGACGGGGGCGGGGTGCCGGTGAGGACGGACAGCGGGGCGTCCCCGTCCCCGCAGGTGTCGGTGCCGTTCATGGAGAGGGTGACGTCGAGGGCGGTGGCGAGGCGGGCCGGGCCTTTGGCCAGTTCTGTGTCGTACCGGGCCGAGAGTCGACGGGGACGTGCCTGTTCCGCGCCCACCAGGATCTCCCCCGCGCGCAGCAGGACCCCGCTCGCGTGCCCCTCCGGGCCGCACACCAGGTTGAGGCAGTGCCACATCCCGTAGGTGAAGTAGACGTACGCGTGTCCGGGCGGGCCGAACATCACGGCGTTGCGTGCGGTGCGGCCGCGGAAGGCGTGGGAGCCCGGGTCGATCGCGCCGGCGTACGCCTCCACCTCCGTGAGGCGGAGTTCCATGCGGCCCTCCTTCGAGGTCCGCACGAGCGTGCGGCCGAGCAGATCGGGCGCGACCTCCAGGACGGGGCGGTCGAAGAAGGCCCGCGGGAGCGGCGTACGGTCGGGGCTCTCGCTCATGGCGTCCGAGCGTACTGGGAGCCCCGGGAAGCAAGGGGAACCGGCTACGGTCGTCGCGCGTATGTAGGGGTCGAGATCAAGCGGGATCAAGAGGGAGTGTTCATGGGGTTCAAGAAGCTGCTCGCGAGCCTGGGTGCCGGCGGCGCGTCCGTCGAGACGGTGCTCACCGAGGAGAACGTCGTCCCGGGCGGCGTCGTGCAGGGTGAGGTGCGGATCCAGGGCGGTTCGGTCGACCAGCAGATCGAGGGGCTGTCCGTAGGACTGCAGGCCCGGGTCGAGGTCGAGGGAGCGGACCAGGAGACGAAGCAGGACATCGAGTTCGTCAAGGTCCGGCTCGGCGGCGCCTTCACCGTGCAGGCCGGTGCGGTGCACGTCGTACCGTTCGGGCTCGAGATTCCCTGGGAGACGCCCGTCACCGCCATCGCGGGTCAGCAGCTGCACGGGATGAACATCGGTGTGACCACCGAGCTGGAGATCGCCCGTGCGGTCGACTCCGGCGACCTGGACCCGATCAACGTCCACCCCCTGCCGGCGCAGCAGGCGATCCTGGACGCCTTCCTCCAGCTGGGCTTCCGCTTCAAGAACGCGGACATGGAGCGCGGTCACATCCGGGGCACCCGGCAGAAGCTGCCGTTCTACCAGGAGATCGAGTTCTTCCCGCCGCAGCAGTACCGCGGCCTGAACCAGGTCGAGGTCAGCTTCGTCGCGGACGACCGGGAGATGGACGTCGTCCTGGAGATGGACAAGAAGCCGGGTCTGTTCAGCGAGAGCAGCGACTCGTTCCGCGCGTTCAAGGTCGGTCTGAACGACTTCCACACGACCGACTGGGCGGCTTACCTCAACCAGTGGCTCGCCGACGTCGGTGGCAAGCGCAACTGGCTCTAGGCTCGGCCTCGTACAGCAAGGCAGCGATACGGAGGTACGGACGTGGCCGAGGGGAAGAGGGCACCGCTCCCTCACGACTTCCATCCGCCGGTGCCGGCGTTCACCGTGGTGAGCGACGACATCGTGCCGGACGGTGTGCTGAAGGAAGCGCAGGTGTACGCGGCGGGGAACACCTCGCCCCAGCTGAGCTGGGAGGGTTTCCCGGCGGAGACGAAGAGCTTCGCCGTCACCTGCTTCGACCCCGACGCGCCGACGGGCAGCGGATTCTGGCACTGGGTGCTGTTCGACATCCCGGCGTCGGTGACGGAACTGCCGGTGGGCGCGGGCTCGGGGTCCTTCGAAGGGCTGCCGGCCGGCGCCGTGCACGCGCGGAACGACTACGGGTCCCGGGACTTCGGCGGTGCCGCTCCCCCGGCCGGAGACGGTCCCCACCGCTATGTGTTCACGGTGTACGCCTTGGACCGCGAGAAGCTGGGACCGGATGCCGACGCCTCGCCCGCGGCCGTCGGTTTCCATCTGCGCTTCCACGCGCTGGCGCGTGCCCAGCTGATCGGCGAGTACGAGGTTCCCGCGGACAGCTGAGCGTTCGTTTGTTGTTTGCCCGCTTCTGGTCTTGGAGAGATCAGAAGCGGGCATCTTTCGTTGCGCACGGATATTGCGTTGTCCAACCCGGCGCGCCCGGCCAGAGTTGATCCCAGCCCGGAGCCCTGCCACGGGGCTGGGCCGGCACACGGGAGGTGGGCACAATGCGGGACACGCTGGTACTGAACGCGAGCTTCGAGCCGCTTTCGACGGTCACACTCAACCGTGCGGTGGTGCTTGTCCTGCAGGACAAGGCCGTCGTGGAGCAGGAGCATCCCGATCTTCGCATGCGTGCCGCCGCGGTGGACATTCCGGTGCCCCGGGTGATCAGGCTCTGCCGCTACGTACGGGTGCCGTTCCGAAGACAGGCTCCTTGGTCGAGGCGGGGGGTGCTGATCCGGGACCAGCACCGGTGCGCGTACTGCGGGAGACGCGCGACGACCGTGGACCATGTGGTGCCGCGGGCGCAGGGTGGCGGGGACACCTGGCTGAACACGGTGGCGTCGTGTGCCGAGGACAATCACCGCAAGGCGGACCGTACGCCGGAGCAGGCGGGGATGCCGCTGCTGCGCGAGCCGTTCGTGCCGACGCCGGCGGACGCGATGCTGCTGGCGATGCGGGCCGGTGAGCGGTCCGAGCTGCCGCAGTGGCTGGCCGACTCGGCGGCGTAGGAACGGATTTCGTCGACGGATGCGGGCCCGCCTCCCCGGTCGGGAGGCGGGCCCTGGTCGTTCAGCGGAGCAGCAGTTGCACGATGGCCGCGGTGCCGACCGCCACGATGAAGCCGCGCAGGACGGGTGGCGGAAGGCGGCGGCCGACCTTGGCGCCGATCTGGCCGCCGATCGCCGAGCCGACGGCGATGAGCAGGACGGCCGTCCAGTCGAAGTCGGCGACGAACAGGAAGAAGAGCGCGGCGATGCTGTTGACGATCGCGGCGAGGACGTTCTTGACGGCGTTGAGGCGCTGGAGGGTGTCGGCGAGGAGCACGCCCATGAGGGAGAGGTAGATGATCCCCTGGGCGGCGGTGAAGTAGCCGCCGTAGACGCTGGCGAGGAGCAGTCCGGTCAGGAGGAGGGGGCCGCCGTCGGGGTCTCCGTGCGTGCCGTTGCGGTCGCGGCGGGCCTGGACCGCCTTGGAGAGCCGGGGCTGGAGGACGACCAGGACCAGCGCGAGGGCGACGAGGACGGGGACGATCGTCTCGAACGCCCGGGCCGGGAGCATCAACAGCAGGACGGCTCCGCAGAGTCCGCCGATCGCGGCGACGGTGCCGAGACGCAGGATGCGGCGGCGCTGGCCCCTGAGTTCCTCGCGGTAGCCGATGGCTCCGCTGATGGAGCCGGGGATGAGGCCGAGCGCGTTGGAGACGGTGGCCGTGACCGGGGGCAGTCCGGTCAGGAGGAGGACGGGGAACGTGATCAGCGTTCCCGATCCGACGATGGTGTTGATGGTGCCGGCTCCGACGCCGGCCGCGAAGACGGCCAGGACTTCCCAGATGGACAACGCCATCTCCTCACAGGATCAGTGGCTCGCCTCCCCGCCCTGACGTCCGTCGGGGTCGAGGGGCTCGCACCGATCATGCACGACCGCGTGGATGTGTCAGTCGACCGGGGGCGCTTCGCGGCGCTCGGTCTCGTTGCCCGTACGGCTGCCGGGCACCGCGCCGGTGTTGAAGCCGGGGGCTCCGTTGCCCAGGTTGCCGAAGGCGCCGGAGAGGCCCTTGAGGGCGTCGCCGATCTCGCTGGGCACGATCCAGAGCTTGTTGGCGTCGCCCTCGGCGATCTTCGGGAGCATCTGGAGGTACTGGTACGAGAGGAGCTTCTGGTCCGGGTCTCCGGCGTGGATGGCCTCGAAGACCGTGCGGACGGCCTGGGCCTCGCCCTCGGCCCGCAGGGCGGCGGCCTTGGCCTCACCCTCGGCGCGGAGGATCGCGGACTGCTTCTCGCCCTCGGCGGTGAGGATCTGCGACTGGCGGATGCCCTCGGCGGTGAGGATCGCGGCGCGCTTGTCGCGGTCGGCGCGCATCTGCTTCTCCATCGAGTCCTGGATGGAGGTCGGCGGCTCGATCGCCTTGAGCTCGACGCGGTTGACGCGGATGCCCCACTTGCCGGTGGCCTCGTCGAGGACGCCGCGCAGGGCGGCGTTGATCTCCTCGCGGGAGGTGAGGGTCCGCTCCAGGTCCATGCCGCCGATGATGTTGCGCAGGGTGGTGACGGTGAGCTGCTCGATCGCCTGGATGTAGCTGGCGACTTCGTAGGTCGCGGCCCTGGCGTCGGTCACCTGGTAGTA
This sequence comes from Streptomyces sp. NPDC029139, assembly GCF_055564335.1. Lineage (NCBI taxonomy): Bacteria > Bacillati > Actinomycetota > Actinomycetes > Kitasatosporales > Streptomycetaceae > Streptomyces > Streptomyces sp. NPDC029139. The sequence continues at coordinate 4,781 of NZ_JBVHWN010000002.1, forward strand.
GATGACGGTGTCGATGTTGACGACCAGGTTGTCCTGGGTGATCACCGGCTGAGGCGGGAACGGGACGACCTGTTCGCGGAGGTCGATACGGTTGCGGATGGAGTCGATGAAGGGGACGACGATGTTCAGACCGGCGTTGAGCGTGCGGGTGTAGCGGCCGAAGCGCTCCACGATCGCGGCGCTCGCCTGCGGGATGACCTGGATCGTCTTGATCAGGGCGATGAAGACAAGCACCACCAGAATGATCAGGACGATGATGACTGCTGACATCGTGTTTCCCCGTGCCCTTCGCTACCGGTTGACTGCCGGGTTGTTTTCGATGATCGAGTTTCCCAGACGGCACGCCGTCGTGTGGGGGGTTCGGGGGGTTCGGTCACATGACCACGGCGGTCGCGCCGTCGATCTCGACGACGTCGACCTGTTCGCCCGGCTCGAAGGACTGCCCGGAGTCGAGCGTACGGGCGGACCAGATCTCCCCGGCGAGCTTGATGCGGCCGCCGGTGCCGTCGACCCGTTCCAGGACGACGGCTTGACGGCCCCTCAGGGCGTCGATCCCGCTGGCGTGCTGGGGCGGGCCGCTGCGGTGGCGGGCCGCGATGGGGCGTACCACCGCGAGGAGCGCGACCGAGACGACGACGAAGACGACCACCTGCGCGACGATGCCGAAGCCGAGACCTGCGGTCACGGCTCCGGCTATCGCGCCGACGGAGAACATGCCGAATTCGGGCATCGCGGTCAGAACCAGCGGAATGCCCAGTCCTACCGCGCCGATCAGCCACCAGACCCATGCGTCGATGTCCACATGGTCATGGTAGGGCGGCGGGGTGGGTCGGGGACAGGGCGCGACTCTGTGCGGAGAAGCGACGCCCGGTGTTCCCGGTTTCCGTACGCCCGCGGCTACTTGAGCGGGAGGCCCTGGGCGGTGTAGCGGTCGCCGACGTGCTCGACGACGAGCGGCAGGCCGAAGCAGAGGGAGAGGTTACGAGAGGTCAGCTCGGTCTCCATCGGGCCGGCCGCGAGCACCTTGCCCTGGCGGATCATCAGGACGTGGGTGAAGCCCGGGGCGATCTCCTCGACATGGTGGGTGACCATGATCATGGAGGGCGCGTACGGGTCACGGGCGAGGCGGCCGAGGCGGCGGACGAGGTCCTCGCGGCCACCGAGGTCGAGTCCGGCGGCGGGCTCGTCGAGGAGGAGGAGCTCGGGGTCGGTCATCATCGCGCGGGCGATCAGGGTGCGCTTGCGCTCGCCCTCGGAGAGGGTGCCGAACCTGCGGTCCAGGTATTCGGTCATGCCGAGGCGGTCGAGGAAGGCGCGGGCGCGCTGCTCGTCGACCTCGTCGTAGTCCTCGTGCCAGGTGGCGGTCATGCCGTACGCGGCGGTGAGGACGGTCTGCAGGACGGTCTGCTTCTTGGGGAGCTTCTCCGCCATGGCGATGCCGGCCATGCCGATGCGGGGGCGGAGGTCGAAGACGTCCGTGCCGACGCCGCCGAGCTGCTCGCCGAGGACGCGGGCGGTGCCGCCGGACGGGAAGAGGTAGCTGGAGGCGATGTTGAGGAGGGTGGTCTTGCCGGCGCCGTTGGGGCCGAGGATCACCCAGCGCTCGCCCTCCTTGACCGACCACGAGACATCGTCCACCAGAGCCCGTCCGTCGCGGACCACGGATACGTCCACCAGCTCCAGTACATCGCTCATGAGCGCGTTGTCTCCCCTTGCGGTCGAGTCGAGTCGTCGCCGTGCGCCTGTGGGCGCGGCGTCCAGGGAAAACCTACGCCACTGTCGGAGCGGGCCGGTCCTTAGGTGGGTCCTTAGTCCGGTGGTTCCCCGCTCGGGTGCGGGGAGTCCCTAGGCTGGGGGCATGCTTTCGGAACCACGCTCAGGACGCCTGGCCGCTTGGGGCAATGCCCTGTTGGCCGGATCGGTATCGCCGGACGACGCGGTGTCGGCCATCGTCGGGGAGGACGCGGCGCACCGCGTCGAGGGACTGCCGGGCGAGGCCGGGCAGGTCGGCCTCACCCTGGCGCTGGGCCGGCTGCGGCGGCTCGGGGTGTCCGGGTGGCGGGTGGCGCTTCCGGCGCCGGGGCATCCGCTGGGTCTGAGCGGGCCGCCGGACTTCAACGCGCGGGCGCTGGAGGCGGAGGAGGCGGTGGTCGGGTTCGGCGCTCCGTACGGTCTGGTGCCGGAGGTCACGGAGGTGGGTCCGCCGGGTGATGTGCACGTGGAGGTCATCTGGCACTGCCTGACGGTGCGGGAGGCACCGCCGGCGGACGTGCCGTCGCTCGGTGAGGCGGAGCGGGAGCTGACGGAGGCGCTGCGCGAGGCGACGGCCGTGCTGACGAGGCTGGACGTGGCGGCTTCGGGGCCGGTGGCGGACGCGGCGCGCGAGGCGTACCGGGCGCGGGCGGAGGTGGGTCGCGAGGTGCTGGCCCCGGGTTACCCGGCGCGGGCGGTGCGGGTGCTGGAGCTGGCCCAGCGGGTGGGGCTGCTGGTCGACCTCGCCTACGACCACGGTCATGGCGGCGCGGTCAGCGCCTCGGAGATGGCGGCGCGAGGCAGTGCGTTGCGGCCGGTGGAGCGGGTGGCCCGGCGGGCGCAGGTGGCGGCGTACAACGCGTATGTGGAGGAGCGCGAACGGGATCGCTGAGTGGCTGGGCGCCGAGCCGTGGGACCGCTCGTTCGTCCCGGCTCGCGGCGGGTGTCGGCCGTCGTGGCGGTGGGAGAAGGGGAAAGCCCGGCCCCCGGGGGTCGTCCGGGGGCCGGGCTGGTCGCGCGGGGGCGTCAGTGGTTGACGGCGTCGTTCCCGAAGGCCGGGTTGAGCAGGCCGATGACGTTGACCGTGTTGCCGGAGACGTTCACGGGGACGTGGACCGGGGCCTGCACCAGGTTGCCGGACACGATGCCCGGCGAACCGATGGCCTTGCCGTGCGCCTCCGCGCCGTGGGCGGAGGCGACACCCGCACCGGCGGCGACGATGCCACCGGCGACCATGGTGAGGGCAGCGGCCTTCTTGAGGTTCTTCACGTTCGGGTTCCTCCTGGTATTCGCCGCGGCCGGCCGCCGCAGCACGCCCTGAAGAACGCCGCCGCACCCGCTGGGTTGCGCCAAATGGGGGACATCCACCCGACGGTATGAAGAAGGGAACGGAGGTGCCCCTTCCGTCTCACGCGTTTCAGGAGGTCAGGCCGTGCCGCACCGCCCAGAGCGCCGCCTGCGTCCGGTCCGCCAGGTCGAGCTTCATCAGGATGTTCGAGACGTGCGTCTTGACCGTCTTCTCCGAGAGGACGAGCGCCCGGGCGATCTCCCGGTTGGACCGGCCGTCCGCGATCAGGCCGAGGACCTCGCGCTCCCGCTCGGTGAGCGTCGAGCCGCGGCCGGTGCCGCCGTGTCCCTCCTCCTGGGAGAGCAGCGCCCCGGCCACCTCCGGCTGGAGCAGCACGTGCCCCGCGTGGACGGAGCGGATGGCGCCGGCCAGGGCGTCCGGGTCGATGTCCTTGTAGACGTACCCCGAGGCGCCCGCGCGCAGGGCGGGGACGACCGTGCGCTGCTCGGTGAAGCTGGTGACGATCAGCACCTTCGCCGGGTTGGCCAGCTCGCGCAGCTTCCGCAGTGCCTCGATGCCGTCCGTGCCGGGCATCTTGACGTCCATCAGCACGACGTCGGGCCGCAGCTCCTCGGCGCGTGCGATGCCCTCGGCGCCGTCGGCCGCCTCCCCCACGACCTCTATGTCGTCCTGGACCTCCAGGAAGGTCCGCAGGCCGCGCCGGACCACCTGGTGGTCGTCGACCAGCAGGACGCGGATGACCTTGTCAGCCACCGGGGACCTCCATCTCGATCGTGGTGCCTCGGCCCGGTGCCGATGTCACGGTGAGTGTGCCGCCGACCCCGCCGGCCCGGTCCCGCATGGAGACGAGGCCGAGGTGCCGGCCCGCCCTGCGGACCGTGCGGGGGTCGAACCCCTTGCCGTCGTCGGTGACGGTCAGCAGCGCGCCCTGACCGCTGCGGACCAGGGAGACGGAGACGAGCTTCGGTTCCGCGTGCCGCAGGGCGTTGTGCAGAGCCTCCTGGGCGACCCGGAGCATGGCCTCCTCCTGCGCGGCGGGCAGCGCGCGGACGCCCGAGCTCTCGAACGTGACCCGGGCGCTGTGGGCCCGGTCGAGGACCTGCACCTGCGTACGGAGGGTGTGGACGAGCCCGTCCTCGTCGAGCGCGGCCGGCCGCAGCTCCACGACGGCGGCGCGCAGCTCGTCCGCGGCCTCGGCGGCGAGGGCCGCGACCTGCTGGAGCTCGCCCTTGGCGCGGGCGGGGTCCCGGTCGACGAGGGCGGCCGCGGCCTGGGCGGTGAGCCGCAGCGAGAAGAGCTTCTGGCTGACGGCGTCGTGCAGCTCGTGGGCGAGGCGCGAGCGCTCCTCGGCGATGGTGAGCTCGCGGCTGCGCTCGTACAGCCTGGCGTTGGTCAGGGCGATGGCGGCGTGCTGGGCGAGGATCGACAGCAGCTCCTCGTCCTCGGCGGTGAAGCCGCAGCCGCCGTCCGGCCTGGGGCAGCGTTTGTTGGCGAGGAAGAGGGCGCCGATGGTCTCCTCGCCGTCCTGGATGGGCAGGCCGAGGAAGTCGGACATCTCCGGGTGGGCGGCGGGCCAGCCCTCGAAGCGGGGGTCCTTGCGGACGTCCGCGAGGCGCTCGGGCTCCGCCTTGTGGAGCATGGCCGCGAGGATGCCGTGCTGGCGTGGCAGGGGGCCGATGGCCCGCCACTGCTCGTCGCTGACGCCGTCGACGACGAACTGGGCGAAGCCGCCGTGGTCGTCGGGGACGCCCAGGGCCGCGTACTCGGCGTCGAGGAGCTCACGGGCGGAGGCCACGATCGTCTTGAGGACGTCGCGCACCTCCAGGTGGCGGCTCATCGCCAGCAGCGCGGTGCTCACGGCGGCCAGCCCCGAGCTCGGTCGATGACTCATGAATTCACCGTACCGGTGGCCGGTGACGGTGCGTATCCGCCTGTGGACGGCCACCGACCGGGACCGCGGGACTAGGTCGAAGTGCCTTGTGCGGTCGGGGCCCGCGGACGAGGCGGCGGGACGGGCCGCGGCCGGAGGGTGGATCCATCGTCAGGAGAAGGGGATGGATGTCATGCCGGTTGCGATCATCACGGGCGCGTCGAAGGGGCTGGGCCGGGCGCTGGCGAGTGCGCTGGCCGGGCGGGGCTGGGATCTGGTGCTGGACGCCCGGACGGCGAAGGTGCTCGAGGAGAGTGCGGAGGCGGCACGCGCGCGTGGCGCACGGGTGGTGGCGCTGCCCGGGGACGTGACGGACGCGGCGCACCGCCGGGAGCTGGTGGCGGCCGCGCGAAAGCTCGGCGGGCTCGATCTGCTGGTGAGCAATGCGAGCGCCCTGGGCGCCGAGCCGCTGGTGCGTGTGGACGCGCTGCCGCTGGACGGTCTGCGGGCGGCGCTGGAGACGAACGTGGTGGCCGCCCTGGGTCTCGTACAGGAGGGGCTGCCGCTGCTCAGAAAGAGCGGGGCGGGGGCGGTTGTCGCGGTGAGCTCGGACGCGGCGGTCGAGGCGTACGAGACGTGGGGCGGCTACGGGGCGTCGAAGGCGGCGCTCGACCTGCTGGCGGCGGTCCTGGCGGTGGAGGAGCCGGGGCTGCGGGTGTGGGCGGTGGATCCGGGTGACATGGCGACGGACCTGTACGCGGCGGCCGTCCCCGAGGACGGCGGTCCGCGGCCGGAGCCGGAGTCGGTGGTGCCGGGGTTCCTCTCGCTGCTCGACCGCAGGCCGGCGAGCGGCCGGTACGCGGCGGCGGAGCTGGTGGAGGCGGCCCGATGAGCGCGGCGACCACCCGGTGGCGGGAGGCCGGGCCCGAGCCTGGGGCCGAGAGGGAGCCGGGAGCCGGGGGTACGGGTCCCCTGGGGGCGTCGGTGGCCGTGGGGGTGCCGGAGGAGCTGTCGGCGCGTGTCCCGGCCGAGCAGCGTGGGCCGGGTCGCGGGCGGGACGACGTGCGGTTGATGGTGTCCCGCGGGTCCGAGGTGTCGCACCACGCGTTCCGGGAGCTGCCGGGGCAGCTGCGGGCCGGAGACGTGCTCGTCGTGAACACGAGTACGACGCTCGCCGCGGCGGTGACCGGGCGGCTGGGGGCGGAGGCCGGCGGGGAGGCGGTCGTCGTGCACTTCTCGACGTGCGGGGACGACGGGCGGTGGGTGGTGGAGCTGCGGGAGCCGGACGGGGCGGGCAGCACCCGCGCGCGGCCGGGCGGTCCGGAGGGCGGGGTGGTCCGGCTGCCCGGAGGGGCCCGTCTCGTGCTGGAGGAGCCTTTGACCGCGCCCCGGGGGCCGGGGGCGTCCCGGCTGTGGTGGGCGCGGGTGGACACCTCCGTACCGGCGCTGCTCGCGCGGCACGGGAGGCCGATCCGGTACGGGTACACGGAGCGGGACCAGCCGCTGGCCGCGTATCAGACGGTCTTCGCGCTGCCCTCCCCCGACGGCGCGGGGTCGGCGGAGATGCCGAGCGCGGGGCGGCCCTTCACGGCGGCGCTCGTGGCGGAGCTGGTGAGCCGGGGTGTGCAGTTCGCTCCCCTCACCCTTCATACGGGAGTGGCGTCGGCGGAGGCCCATGAGCCTCCGTACCCGGAGCGCTTCGAGGTTCCGGCGTCGACGGCATGGCTGGTGAACGCGGCGAGGGCGGGCGGGGGCAGGGTGATCGCCGTCGGGACGACGGCCGTCCGGGCGCTCGAGTCGGCGGTCGTGCCGCGCGGTCCGGGGGCGGACGCGGCGGGCGTGGGTGCTGTGGGGGCGGACGCGGCGGGCGTGGGTGCTGTGGGGGCGGGTGCTGTGGGGGCGGTCCGAGGGGCGGCGCCGGACGCGGCGGGGGTGGTCCGGGCGGCGTCGGGGTGGACCGATCTGGTGGTGACGCCGGCGCGGGGGGTGCGGGTGGTCGACGGGCTGCTGACCGGGCTGCACGAGCCCGAGGCCTCGCATCTGCTGATGCTGGAGGCGATCGCCGGAGGGCCCGCCCTGCGCCGTGCCTATGCCGAAGCCGTACGGGAGCTCTACCTCTGGCACGAGTTCGGCGACGTCCACCTCCTCCTGCCGGACGAAGCCCCTCACCGTGCGCATTGCTGACGCAACTCCTGGTGAGTCGGCCCCGGGGCCGATGTGAGCCCGCGCATAGGACCCACGTCACTTACGAATCCCCCTAGTGGAGGGATAAAGGGCAGATGAGGACGGTGTGAGCGGGTCTCGGGCGGGTGTCCGTGCCTCGTGCACGGGCCCCTGATCCACTACCCGGGGTCGTACGTCACACCTTTGCCACAGCATTTTGCTGCCGCTAAGAATTGCAGCCGTCGCCGCCGAAAGGGCGCAGCGCCGCCCGGCCTGAGCGACCCCCCTGCTATTCGAAGAGGTAGTCCTGCATGTCTGCGAACACTTCTGGTCACAGTCGTCTGAACAAGACCCACAAGGCTTCCATCGCCGGTGTCGCCATGATCGGCGCCGCAGCCCTCGGCTTCACCCTCGTGCCCGCCAACGCCGCCACCGAGACCGAGCCGCAGGCGCTGGCCAACACGCAGCAGGTCGCCTGGGCCTACAACGCGGACAGCGCGCAGGCCAAGGCGCTGCACGCCAGTCTCACCGACCAGCACACGAGCATCGGCCTGAAGGCCAAGCAGGAGGCCGAGGCCAAGGCCAAGGCCGCCGCCGAGGCCGCCGCCAAGGCGAAGGCCGCCGCGAAGGCCAAGGCTGACGCCAAGGCGAAGGCCGAGGCCAAGGTCAAGGCCGAGGCGAAGAAGCGCGCCGAGGCGAAGGCCGCCGCGAGCCGCGCCGCCGCCCGCAAGCCGGTCTTCGCGAACAACCTCGACGGCTGGATCCGCGAGGCGCTGTTCATCATGGACAAGCACAACATCCCGGGCAGCTACGAGGGCATCCACCGCAACATCATGCGGGAGTCCAGCGGTAACCCGCGGGCCATCAACAACTGGGACATCAACGCCATCAACGGTGTCCCGTCGAAGGGCCTGCTCCAGGTCATCTACCCGACCTTCAAGACGTACCACGTGCCGGGCACCAAGTTCGACCAGTACGACCCGGTCGCGAACATCGTCGCGGCGTGCAACTACGCCGCCGACCGCTACGGCTCGATGGACAACGTGAACAGCGCCTACTGACCGTAGGCAGACGCAGACGCCGAAAGGGCGGCACCCGTGCTGGGGTGCCGCCCTTCGGCGCGTCCGGTCGGGCCTACTTGCGCATGACCTCGGGCTCGTGGCGGCGCAGCAGGCGCGCCACCGCGACACCGCAGGCGATGCCGATGAGCAGCAGGATCGTGAGGTTGAAGCCCCACTGGCCGACCGTGTGGTCCCACAGCGGGTCCAGGTTGGTCGGGTCCTTGTGGTCCCACGGGGGCATCAGGTGCGCGAGGTCGAGGGTCGAGCCCGCGGCGGCGATGGCCCAGCGGGACGGCATCAGCCAGGCGAACTGCTCCAGGCCGGGCGATCCGTACACCTGGAAGAGGATGCCGGTGAAGACGACCTGGACGATCGCGAACATGACGAGCAGCGGCATGGTCTTCTCGGCGGTCTTCACCAGCGAGGAGATGACCAGACCGAACATCATCGAGGTGAAGCCGAGCGCGATGATCGTGACGCAGAGCTCGACGGCCGGCGGCATGACCAGGCCCTCCGCGGGCAGCTCGCGGGTGGCGAAGCCGATGCCGCAGATGATCACGCCCTGCAGGGCGGTGATCAGGCCGAGGACGATGACCTTGGACATCAGGTACGCCGAGCGGGACAGGCCGGTGGCCCGCTCCCGTTCGTAGATGACCCGTTCCTTGATCAGCTCTCGTACGGAGTTGGCGGCGCCGGAGAAGCACATGCCGACCGCGAGGATCAGCATGATCGTGCCGGCGTCACCGTTGAAGCGGGACGGAGGCTTCGGCGCCGCGAGGCCGAAGTCGGCCGGGATGACGACCGAGACCAGTCCGAGGACGGCCGGCAGGATCACCATCAGGCCGATGAAGCCCTTGTCGGAGGCGATGACCGAGGAGTAGCGGCGGATCAGGGTCCACAGCTGGGAGCCCCAGCCCTGCGGCTTGGGCTGCCTGGCCATCGCCTGCTGCGGCATGTGGACCGGCTGCGCGGCGACGGCGTCGATGTCCGCGGCGTACATCTGGTAGTGCTGCGAGCCCTTCCAGCGGCCCGCCCAGTCGTAGTCGCGGTAGTTCTCGAAGGCGGAGAACACGTCGGCCCAGGTGCTGTAGCCGAAGAAGTTCAGCGCCTCCTCCGGCGGACCGAAGTAGGCCACGGAGCCACCGGGCGCCATGACGAGCAGCTTGTCGCAGAGGCCCAGCTCGGCCACCGAGTGGGTGACGACGAGGACCGTGCGGCCGTCGTCGGCCAGGCCGCGGAGCAGCTGCATGACGTCGCGGTCCATGCCCGGGTCGAGGCCGGAGGTCGGCTCGTCCAGGAAGATCAGCGAGGGCTTGGTGAGGAGCTCCAGGGCGACGGAGACGCGCTTGCGCTGGCCACCGGAGAGGGAGGTGACCTTCTTCTCCTTGTGGATGTCCAGCTTGAGCTCGCGCAGCACCTCGTCGATGCGGGCCTCGCGCTCGGCCGGGGCGGTGTCGCCGGGGAAGCGGAGCTTGGCGGCGTAGCGGAGAGCCTTCTGGACGGTCAGCTCCTTGTGCAGGATGTCGTCCTGCGGGACCAGACCGATGCGCTGGCGCAGCTCGGCGAACTGCTTGTAGAGGCTCCGGTTGTCGTAGAGGACGTCGCCCTCGTTGGCCGGGCGGTAGCCGGTCAGCGCCTTGAGCAGGGTGGACTTGCCGGAGCCGGAGGGGCCGATGACCCCGATCAGCGACTTCTCGGGGACGCCGAAGGAGACGTCCTTGAGGATCTGCTTGCCGCCGTCGACCGTGACGGTGAGGTGGCGGGCCGAGAAGGAGACCTCACCGGTGTCGACGAACTCCTCGAGCTGGCCGCCGACCATCCGGAAGGTCGAGTGACCGACACCGACGATGTCGTTGGGGCCGATGAGGACGGAGCCGCCCTTGGCGATCGGCTGACCGTTGACGTACGTGCCGTTGTGGGAGCCGAGGTCACGGATCTCGAAGCGGCCGTCGGGCGTGGCGTGGAACTCGGCGTGGTGGCGCGAGACCTGGAGGTCGGAGACGACCAGTTCGTTCTCGAGCGCACGACCGATGCGCATCACGTGGCCGAGGGACAGCTGGTGGAACATCGTCGGGCTGCGGTCGCCGTAGACCGGCGGTGCCCCCGCGGCGCCGCCGCCCTGGCCGGGCACCTTCTGCGCCAACTGCTCGACGGGACCGCCCTGTTGGTGCGGGAACTGCGGCTGACCGTGCCCCTGGGCCTGGGCCGGCTGCTGCCAGCCCTGCTGCGGGGCCTGGTGCTGCGGCGGTGCCTGGTGGGTGGCCCAGTCGGCCTGCACCGCGCCCTGCTGCGCGTTCGGGGCGGCGTGGGCCGCCTGCGCGGCGTGCGGCGCCTGGGCCGGGGCCTGCTGCTGGGCCGGGGCGCCGGCGGCGAGATTCAGCCGCGGGCCGTCGGTGGCGTTGCCGAGGTGCACGGCGGTGCCGGGGCCGATCTCCAACTGGTGGATCCGCTGCCCCTGCACGAAGGTGCCGTTGGTCGAGCCGTGGTCCTCGATGACCCAACTCCGGCCACCCCAGCTGATGGTGGCGTGTCGCCACGAGACCCTGGCGTCGTCGATCACGAGGTCGCCCTGCGGATCACGTCCCAGGGTGTATGACCTGGACGGATCGAGAGTCCAGGTCCTTCCGTTCAATTCCAGTACGAGTTCTGGCACTCCATGCCCCACTACTTGTCCCCCGATGTACCCCCGTCGCAGGGAGTCTAGGGATGGCGAACATCGGGGGGAACTATTTCAGGCCCTGCCCGTACTCCGAAAGTCGGGCGGTGTGAAGACCCCGCAGAGGCGCACGTCGGCTGCCCTGGAAGTGCCTCCGTGTGAACTGTGGAAGCAAGGAGAAACCAGCCTGGAGAGGAGTAAGCACCCATGAGCGCTGACGATCATGTTCTTATCGGGCAACTCGGCACGAACCGGAGGGTTCTGGCGCGCGCGGGCGGCCGGCACGGCCGGACCGTCCCCGTCGATGTGATTCTGGCCTCGATCGCCGGCGCGAGCGGGCGCCGGGCCCGGTCGGGGCCCAGTCGGGGCCCAGTCGGGGCCTCGGCCGGCGCCGGGCGGGCGCCGGGCGGGCGCGTCCGCGGAAGGCTACGGTGGCAGGAGTGCGACCAGTCGGGTGTCCGGTACGCGGGACGGGGGGACTGGTGGCACCCAGTGCCCGATACGGTGGAAGCACCATGAGCGCATCGCAGACCTCAGACGTTCCCACCCTTCTCGTCAAGATCTTCGGGAAGGACCGTCCCGGGATCACCGCCGGGCTCTTCGACACCCTCGCCGCCTACTCCGTCGACGTCGTGGACATCGAGCAGGTCGTGTCCCGCGGCCGTCTCGTCCTGTGCGCGCTCGTCACCGAGCCGACCGTCGCCTCCCAGGGCGAGCTGCGGGCGACCGTCCACAGCTGGGCCGAGTCGCTGAAGCTGCAGGCGGAGATCATCTCCGGCACCGGCGACAATCGTCCGCGCGGCAGTGGCCGCTCGCACGTCACCGTGCTCGGTCACCCGCTGACCGCCGAGCAGACCGCCGCCATAACGGCCAGGATCGCCGAGAACGGCGGCAACATCGACCGCATCTTCCGCCTGGCGAAGTACCCGGTGACGGCGGTCGAGTTCGCCGTGTCCGGCTGCGAGACGGAGCCGCTGCGGACCGCCCTGGCCACCCAGGCGCACGACATCGGTGTGGACGTGGCCGTCGTCTCGGCGGGGCTGCACCGCCGCGCCCAGCGGCTGGTCGTCATGGACGTGGACTCGACGCTGATCCAGGACGAGGTGATCGAGCTCTTCGCGGCGCACGCGGGCTGCGAGGACAAGGTCGCCGAGGTCACGGCGGCGGCGATGCGGGGCGAGCTGGACTTCGAGCAGTCCCTCCACGCGCGCGTGGAGCTGCTGGCCGGGCTCGACGCCTCGGTGGTGGACAAGGTCCGTGCCGAGGTACGGCTCACCCCGGGGGCCCGCACCCTCATCCGTACGCTGAAGCGGCTCGGCTACCAGGTCGGTGTGGTCTCGGGTGGGTTCACGCAGGTCACGGACGATCTCAAGGAGCGGCTGGGGCTGGACTTCGCCTCGGCGAACACCCTGGAGATCGTGGACGGGAAGCTGACCGGCCGGGTCACCGGTGAGATCGTGGACCGGGCGGGCAAGGCGCGGCTGCTGCGCCGGTTCGCGGCGGAGGCCGGGGTGCCGCTCTCCCAGACCGTGGCGATCGGCGACGGCGCCAACGACCTCGACATGCTGAACGCGGCCGGTCTCGGCGTGGCGTTCAACGCCAAACCGGTGGTGCGCAAGGCCGCCCACACCGCCGTCAACGTCCCCTTCCTCGACACCGTCCTCTACCTGCTGGGGATCACCCGCGAGGAGGTCGAGGCGGCGGACGGCGACGAGGAACTGCTGCACTGACGCGCGGCGCCCCTCCGGGCACGGAGCGTCACCGCCACCGCCCGCCGCCCCGGCCGTACGGAGAAGGGCCCGGTCGCCGCACGGCGACCGGGCCCTTCTCCGTAGGAGTACGGATCAGCCGTTCGGGGCCCAGTAGTCGAGCAGCTTGCCCACGCCGTGCTCGACGGACTTCCACGAGCCGTTGAAGCCGACCACGGCGAACGCGGAGGTCGGGAAGCCGGCGCGGTTCATCCGGGTCAGCGCGTCGCCGTCGGCCGAACCCGAAAGGGCGTCGGCGAGTGCGTGCATCCCGGGGTTGTGACCGATGACGAGGAGGTTCTCGACGTCGTCCGAGACCTCGTTCAGCAGGGCGATCAGTTCGCCGAGCGAGGCCTCGTACAGCCGCTCCTCGTAGACGGTCTTGGGCCGGTGCGGCAGCTCCGCGACGGCCAGCTTCCAGGTCTCGCGGGTTCTGACGGCGGACGAGCAGAGGGCCAGGTCGAAGGAGATTCCGGTGTCGGCGAGACGGCGGCCGGCCACGGGGGCGTCGGTGCGCCCTCGCTCGGCGAGCGGTCGCTCGTGGTCGGACACCTGGGGCCAGTCGGCCTTGGCATGCCGGAGCAGCACAATCCTGCGGGGTGTATCGACGCTCATGGGCTCCAGCTTCGCACGAAACGGGCCACCGGGCGCAGGGTGTTGGGTCAGCGGGGCAGCGTCTGCCGGATCTGCTCCAGGAGATGCCCGACCGACGCCTGGCCGCCGGCCGCGTGAGCCCCGCCCTGCCCCGCCATGAGCAGGAAGAGGGCGACGAAGGCGGCCACCGGGAGGACGAGCGCCCACCAGGGAAGCCGGGTGTCGACGCCGTCGGCGGACGGGACGGACGAGGCGGACGGGGTGAGGGTCCGGGTGTGCGTACGGGCCGACATGGCCGCCTCCGTGGGTCGGGGACCTCCGCGGCGGGGCCTGCCGCGATGTCCCCCACGCTACGGAGCGCGGTCCGCCGGTCCCATCCGGTGATCCACCCACTTCACCCTGACACCCGCCCCCTAGGGGACAGGGGGGCAAACCCCACCACGGGGTCGCCGCGCGGGCGGTGCGAGGCGGGTCAGGGTGAGGCGATCGTGGCGATGACGGCGATCACGACCGAGATCCCGAGCATCGCGCCGAGCACGAGCAGGAGCTTCTTCTGGCCGTTCTGGGGGTTCGGGTCGAGCACTGGCATGGGGACAGTCTCGCATCTCAGCATTCGTCCTCGACCGTCCGGTCCCTTCCGGCGAGGCTTCCGACGATCATCTGCGGGATCATCAGCCCGGCCATCAGGGCGATGGGGAGGCCCCAGCCGCCGCTGTGCTGGTAGAGGACGCCCACCAGGAGCGGGCCGGGGATGGAGATGAGGTAGCCGACGCTCTGCGAGAAGGCGGAGAGCCGGACGACACCGGCGGCGCTGCGTGAGCGCATGCCGATCATGGTGAGGGCGAGCGGGAACGCGCAGTTGGAGACGCCGAGGAGCAGGGCCCAGGCCCAGGCTCCGGCGGCGGGCGCGAGGTACAGGCCGGTGTAGCCGGCAAGGCCGCACAGGGCGAGGGCGACGGCGATCGGCCCCTGGTTCGTGAGCCGGGTCGCGAGGCGCGGGATGACGAAGGCGAGCGGCACGCCCATCACCATGGTGACGGCGAGCAGCACACCGGCCGTGCCGGCCGGGACGCCGGCGTCGCGGAAGATCTGCGGCATCCAGCCCATCGTGATGTACGCGCCCGTGGCCTGGAGGCCGAAGAAGACGCCGAGGGCCCAGGCGGTACGGCTGCGGGTGATCCGGAGCGGAGCGGCCGGGGAACCGGCCGAGGGGGCCGTCGCCTGGGCCGGCACGTCGGCGGTGACGGCGGCGCCGCCGGCCGGTCCCGTACCGCGGTCGCGCAGCAGCGGGATCCAGGGCAGGACGGCGAGGGCGGCGAGGATCGCCCAGACGCCGAGGCCGGTGCGCCAGCTGCCGCCGAGGGCGTCCGTCATGGGCACGGTCGCGGCGGCCGCGAGGGAGGTGCCGAGGGCGAGTGCCATGGAGTACAGGCCGGTCACGGAGCCGACGCGGTCGGGGAAGTACCGCTTGACGATGACGGGCATGAGGACGTTGCTCACGGCGATGCCCATGAGGGCGAGGGCGCTGGCGGCGAGGAAGGCGGCGGTGCCCGAGGCGAAGGGGCGGACGGCGAGGCCCGCGAAGATCGCGGCCATTCCGGCGCAGACGACGGCGGCGGGGCCGAAGCGGCGCGCGAGGCGGGGCGCGGTGATGCCGAAGACGGCGAAGCAGAGCGGGGGCACGGAGGTGAGGACGCCGGCGACGCTGCCGCTCATGTGGAGCCCGTCGCGGACCTCCTCGAGGAGGGCGCCGAGGCTGGTGATGGCGGGGCGGAGGTTGAGCGCGGCGAGAACGAGTCCGACGAGGACGACCCGGACGATCCAGGGGGCGGACCGGGCCGGTGCGGAAGACTCTCCCGCAGGGGTGGTCGGCGAGGCGGTACGGGCCGGGGGTGCGGCGGTCTCGAGGGTCTGCGGCTCGTCATGCATGAGGGCCATCATAGAATCATGGGATGATTGATTGTCCAATCCGGAACGAACTGGAAGGTGCACCATGGCGCTCGGCTCTCCCCGGCGTTCCGGGCTCTCCGATCAGGTGATCATCGAGCTGCGGAACCAGATCACCTCCGGCGAGTGGCCGGTCGGGTCGCGGATCCCGACCGAGCCGGAACTGGTCGAGCAGCTGGGCGTGGCCCGCAACACGGTGCGAGAGGCGGTCCGCGCGCTCGCGCACAACGGGCTGCTCGACATCCGGCAGGGCTCGGGCACCTACGTCGTCGCGACCAGCGAGCTCGCCGGCGTCATGCACCGGCGGTTCGCCGGGTCGGACCCTCTCGACATCGCCGAACTGCGCTCGACGCTGGAGTCCTCGGCGGCGCGGCTCGCGGCGCGGCGGCGCACGGAGCGCGATCTGAAGCAGCTCGACGCGCTGCTGGCCGGGCGCGAGGAGGCGTGGGCGTCGGGCGACGCCGAGCGGTTCGTAACGGCGGACGGCGCGTTCCACCACGCGGTGGTGGTCGCCTCACACAACGATGTGCTGACCGAGCTCTACGCCGACCTCGGGCACGTCCTGCGGCAGTGGCTGCGGGACGACGTGGGCCGGGAGCTGCGGCCGGAACACCACATGGACCACGCGCGCCTGGTGGAGGCGATCCGGGCCGGTGACGCGGAGACGGCGGCGGCCGAGGCGGCCGGCTACCCGTTCACGTGTCTCAGGAAGCTGGGGCCGGGGGAGCCGGCTCGACCGGCTGGTGCGTGAGCCAGGCGGAGCGGACCTCCTTCCAGCAGCGGCCGGTCAGCCGGGCGTAGACGGTCGGGCCCACGTCGACGGGGGCGCTGTCGGTGTCCAGGTCCCACCAGCGGTCGCACTCGACGTGCAGCCGGACGCGGTCGGTGCGGAGATAGGGGTTGTGACAGTACGCGGTGACCCGGGAGCCCTCGACGACCGTGCGGCAGGAGGCCCCGAAGTCCTCGGGCTCCTGGGCGGTGGCGGGCGGCGGGTCCTCGGCGGGAGGGGGAGCCGCCCGCACCTCGGCGGCGACGGCGAGCCCGACGAGTAGTGCGGCGGCCGAGGCTAGAGCGGCGGCCCTGCGGTGCGGCGCGCGCATGTCCCCACCTCCTCCCCGCCAGTAGCTGGAATGTCACGCTCCGGTCCAGTGTGAGGTGGTTCGCCCGACTTTTCGACTCGGGAGCGGGCGCGGTACGGCGAAGGCCGGGCGGCCCCTCCGTGGAGGGGCCGCCCGGCCTTCGCCGTGCAAGCCACGAGCTACGAATCACGAGCTGCGAGTTCCGCGCCGCGTGCTTCGTACGAGCGCCTACGCGCCGATCGCGTGCAGACCGCCGTCGACGTGCACGATCTCGCCCGTCGTCTTCGGGAACCAGTCGGACAGCAGCGCCACGATGGCGCGGCCGGCCGGCTCGGGGTCCGCGAGGTCCCACGCGAGCGGGGAACGGTTGTCCCACACACTGGCCAGCTCGGAGAAGCCCGGGATGGACTTGGCGGCCATCGAACCGAGCGGTCCGGCCGAGACCAGGTTGCAGCGGATGTTCTGCTTGCCCAGGTCACGCGCCATGTAGCGGCTCGTGGCCTCCAGTGCCGCCTTGGTCGGGCCCATCCAGTCGTACTGCGGCCAGGCGAACTGCGCGTCGAAGGTGAGGCCGACGACCGAGCCGCCCTCGTTCATCAGCGGCAGCAGCGCCATCGTCAGGGACTTCAGGGAGAAGGCCGAGACGTGCATGGCGGTGGCGACCGACTCGAACGGCGTGTTCAGGAAGTTGCCGCCGAGCGCGTCCTGCGGGGCGAAGCCGATGGAGTGCACGACGCCGTCGATGCGGTCGCCCAGGTGCTCACGGACCTGGCCCTCCAGGCGCGCGAGGTGCTCGTCGTTGGAGACGTCGAGCTCCAGGACCTTCACGTTCTCGGGCTTGGGGAGCTTCTTCGCGATGCGCTCGGTCAGCGTCGGCCGCGGCCAGGCGGTGAGGATGATCTCCGCACCCTGTTCCTGGGCCAGCTTCGCGGCGTGGAAGGCGATGGAGGACTCCATCAGCACACCGGTGATGAGGATGCGCTTGCCCTCGAGGATTCCGCCAGTGTTCGTCATGGTGTCAGTGCCCCATGCCCAATCCGCCGTCAACCGGGATGACGGCTCCAGTGATGTACGAAGCGTCGTCGGAGGCGAGGAAGGTCACCGCGGCGGCGATCTCCTCGGGCTGCGCGTAGCGGCCCAGCGGCACCTGGGACACGATGCCCTTGCGCTGCTCCTCGGTGAGCACCTTGGTCATGTCGGTGTCGACAAACCCGGGCGCGACGACATTGAACGTGATGTTGCGCGAGCCGAGCTCGCGGGCGAGGGACCGGGCGAAGCCGACCAGGCCGGCCTTGGACGCGGCGTAGTTCGCCTGCCCGGCCGAGCCCAGGAGTCCGACGACCGAGGAGATCAGGACGACGCGGCCCTTCTTGGCCCGCAGCATGCCGCGGTTGGCGCGCTTGACGACCCGGAAGGTGCCCGTGAGGTTGGTGTCCAGGACGGAGGTGAAGTCCTCCTCGGACATCCGCATGAGCAGCTGGTCCTTGGTGACGCCGGCGTTGGCCACCAGCACCTCCACCGGACCGTGCTTCTCCTCGATCTCCTTGTACGCCTGCTCCACCTGCTCGGCGTCGGTGATGTCGCACTTGACGGCGAGGAAGCCGGCCGGCGGCTCTCCGGAGCGGTACGTGATCGCGACCTTGTCGCCGGCATCGGCGAACGCGCGGGCGATGGCGAGGCCGATGCCCCGGTTGCCTCCGGTGACGAGAACCGAGCGGCTCAACGGATCACCCTTTCGATAGCGGTCTGATGTACCGAAAACCTATCGGTCCGGCGCCTCCCCCGAGGAATCGACCCCTGACAGTGGCGTACGGATGTCACTGTCGGGTCCCTACATAAAGCTCTGGGCGCGGCGGCCGAAAGCGCGACATGATCGGAGGCGACCGGTCTCACACGACAGGAGACGACTGTGCCCTCTGGGTCTCATTCACTCGACGAAGCCTTCACGGCGCTGCCGCTGCGGGCGCTCGCCGACGCCGCGCTCGCACGCGCGCGTGCCCTCGGCTCCGACCATGCCGACTTCCGTCTGGAGCGGGTGCGCAGCGCCTCATGGCGGCTGCGGGACGCCAAGCCCTCCGGCTCCTCGGACACCACGGACCTCGGGTACGCGGTCCGGGTGGTGCACGGCGGGGCCTGGGGGTTCGCCTCCGGGGTCGATCTGACCATGGACGGGGCCGCCCGAGTCGCCTCCCAGGCGGTCGCGATGGCCAAGCTCTCCGCGAAGGTGATCGCGGCGGCCGGGTCGGACGAGAGGGTGGAGCTGGCCGACGAGCCGGTGCACGCGGAGCGGACCTGGATCTCCTCGTACGAGATCAACCCCTTCGACATCCCCGCCGCGCAGAAGAGCGCGCTGCTCGCCGAGT
The DNA here is from genome assembly GCF_055564335.1 of Streptomyces sp. NPDC029139. Taxonomy (NCBI): domain Bacteria; kingdom Bacillati; phylum Actinomycetota; class Actinomycetes; order Kitasatosporales; family Streptomycetaceae; genus Streptomyces; species Streptomyces sp. NPDC029139. Next base: position 23,323 of record NZ_JBVHWN010000002.1, read on the forward strand.
GGAGCGCGCAGCTGCTGCGGGCGGAGGGCGTGGCGCACGTGGACGCCTCGCTGATGACCGTCCAGGAGAACAAGTTCTACGCGGACACGGCGGGCACCGTCACCACCCAGCAGCGGGTCCGGCTGCACCCGCAGCTCACCGCGGTGGCCGTGGACGAGACGACCGGTGAGTTCGACTCGATGCGGACGATCGCGCCGCCGGTCGGGCGGGGCTGGGAGTATCTGACCGGCACCGGCTGGGACTGGGACGCGGAGCTGGAGCAGATTCCCGGCTTGCTCGCCGAGAAGATGCGGGCGCCGAGCGTGGAGGCGGGGACGTACGACCTGGTGGTCGACCCGTCGAACCTCTGGCTGACGATCCACGAGTCGATCGGTCACGCCACCGAGCTGGACCGGGCGCTGGGGTACGAGGCGGCGTACGCCGGGACCTCCTTCGCCACCTTCGACCAGCTGGGGAAGCTGGCGTACGGGTCGTCGATCATGAACGTGACCGGTGACCGCACCGCCGAGCACGGGCTCGCGACCGTCGGGTACGACGACGAGGGCGTCGAGGCGCAGTCGTGGGACCTGGTCAAGGACGGCACGCTCGTCGGCTACCAGCTGGACCGGCGGATCGCGAAGCTCACGGGCCTGGGCCGGTCGAACGGCTGCGCCTTCGCGGACTCGCCCTCGCACGTTCCGGTGCAGCGGATGGCGAACGTCTCGCTGCAGCCGGATCCGGGCGGTCTCTCCACCGAGGATCTGATCGGCGGGGTCGAGCGGGGCATCTACGTGGTCGGCGACCGGTCCTGGTCGATCGACATGCAGCGCTACAACTTCCAGTTCACCGGGCAGCGCTTCTTCCGCATCGAGAACGGCAAGCTGGCCGGTCAGCTGCGGGACGTCGCGTACCAGGCGACGACGACGGACTTCTGGGGCTCGATGGAGAAGGTCGGCGGCCCGCAGACGTACGTCCTGGGTGGCGCGTTCAACTGCGGCAAGGCCCAGCCCGGCCAGGTCGCGGCGGTCTCCCACGGCTGCCCCTCCGCCCTCTTCAGGGGCGTCAACATTCTGAACACCACGCAGGAGGCCGGTCGATGAGCCGCGTCAGCAAGCCGTACGAGATCGTCGAGCGGGCCCTGGAGCTGTCCCGCGCGGACGGGTGTGTGGTCATCGCGGACGAGGAGTCCTCCGCCAATCTGCGCTGGGCGGGCAACGCGCTGACCACCAACGGCGTCACCCGGGGCAGGACGCTGACCGTCATCGCGACCGTCGACGGCTCGGAGGGCACCGCCACCGGTGTCGTCTCGCGCTCGGCGGTGACCGTGGACGAACTGGAGCCGCTGGTGCGGGCCGCGGAGGCCGCCGCCCGGGCCGCGGGGCCCGCGGAGGACGCGCAGCCGCTGGTCGAAGGCGTCGACGTCTCCCCCGACTTCACGGACGCGCCGGCCGAGACCAGCTCCGCGGTCTTCGCGGACTTCGCGCCCGCGCTCGGTGAGGCATTCGCCCGGGCCCGGGCCGGCGGGCGCGAGCTGTACGGCTTCGCCCACCATGAGCTGACCTCGACGTACCTGGGCACGTCGACGGGGCTGCGGCTGCGGCACGACCAGCCGAACGGCACCCTGGAGCTCAACGCCAAGTCCCCCGACCGTTCGCGCTCCGCGTGGGCCGGGCACTCCACCCGCGACTTCAAGGACGTCGATCCGGCGGCGGTGGACGCCGACCTGGCGCGGCGGCTGGGCTGGGCGGAGCGCCGGATCGAGCTGCCGGCCGGCCGGTACGAGACGCTGCTTCCGCCGACCGCCGTGGCCGACCTGCTGATCTACCAGCTGTGGTCCTCGGCGGCCCGGGACGCGGTGGAGGGCCGCACGGTCTTCTCGAAGCCCGGTGGGGGGACCCGGATCGGCGAGAGGCTGTCCCCGCTGCCGCTGACCCTGCGCAGCGACCCGAACGAGCCCGGCCTGGAGTCCGCGCCGTTCGTGATCGCGCACTCCTCGGGCGACGACTCCTCCGTCTTCGACAACGGTCTGCCGCTGGCGCAGACGGACTGGATGCGCGAGGGGAAGCTGGAGCATCTGATCACGACCCGGCACACGGCGGCGCTCACTCGCCTGCCCGTGGCGCCCGGGGCCGGGAACCTGATCCTGGACGGCGGCGGCGAGCGCTCGCTGGAGGAGATGGTGGCCTCCACGGAACGCGGGCTGCTGCTGACCTGCCTCTGGTACATCCGCGAGGTCGACCCGGCCACCCTGCTGCTGACGGGGCTGACGCGGGACGGCGTCTACCTCGTCGAGAACGGCGAGGTGGTCGGCGAGGTGAACAACTTCCGGTTCAACGAGTCGCCGGTGGATCTGCTGTCGCGGGCCTCGGAGGCGGGACGGACCGAGAAGACGCTGCCGCGCGAGTGGAGCGACTGGTTCACCCGGGCGGCGATGCCGGCTCTGCGGGTGCCGGACTTCAACATGAGCTCGGTCAGCAAGGGTGTCTGACCCCCATAGACTGACTCACGGCGTGACGACCATCAACCAAGGAGACCGAGAATCGTGACGGACATCGTCGACGAGCTCAAGTGGCGCGGGCTGTTCGCCCAGTCCACCGACGAGGACGCACTGCGCAAGGCTCTCGCGGACGGTCCCGTCACGTTCTATTGCGGTTTCGACCCGACCGCGGCCAGTCTCCACGTCGGTCACCTGGTCCAGGTGCTCACGGTCCGCCGGCTCCAGCAGGCCGGTCACCGGCCGCTGGCGCTGGTCGGTGGGGCCACCGGTCAGATCGGTGACCCCCGGCCGACCGCCGAGCGCACCCTGAACGATCCCGAGACGGTCGCGAACTGGGTGAACCGGCTGCGGACGCAGATCGAGCCGTTCCTCTCCTTCGAGGGGGAGAACGCGGCGATCATGGTGAACAACCTGGACTGGACCGCCGGCATGTCGGCGATCGAGTTCCTGCGGGACATCGGCAAGCACTTCCGGGTCAACAAGATGCTGACCAAGGACTCCGTCGCCCGGCGCCTGGAGTCCGAGCAGGGCATCAGCTACACCGAGTTCAGCTACCAGCTGCTCCAGGGCATGGACTTCCTGGAGCTGTACCGCCGCTACGGCTGCACGCTGCAGCAGGGCGGGTCCGACCAGTGGGGCAACCTGGTGGCGGGCCTCGACCTGATCCACAAGCTGGAGCCCGGGGCGGAGGTGCACGCGCTGGCGACCCCGCTGATGGTGAAGGCGGACGGCACCAAGTTCGGCAAGACCGAGAGCGGGGCCGTGTGGCTCGACCCGGAGATGACCACGCCGTACGCGTTCTACCAGTTCTGGCTGAACGTGGACGACCGGGACGTCTCCACGTACATGCGGATCCTGTCCTTCAAGTCCCGTGAGGAGCTCGAGGAGCTGGAGCGGCAGACCGCCGAGCGGCCTCAGGCCCGGGCCGCACAGCGGGCGCTCGCGGAGGAGCTGACGACGCTGGTGCACGGCGCCGAGCAGTGCGCGGCCGTCATCAACGCCTCGAAGGCGCTGTTCGGGCAGGGCGACCTGACCGAGCTGGACGCGCCGACGCTGGCCGCCGCGCTGTCCGAGCTGCCGCACGCACGCGTGGCGGAGCTCGGGCAGGTCGTGGACCTGTTCACCGAGGTCGGTCTGGCGCCGAGCAAGTCGGCGGCGCGCCGGACGGTGAAGGAGGGCGGGGCGTACGTGAACAACGTGAAGGTCACCGCCGAGGACGCCGAGGTGTCGGCGGACGAGCTGCTGCACGGCCGCTGGCTGGTGCTGCGCCGGGGCAAGAAGAACCTGGCGGCGATCGAGGTCGCTTCGGCGGGCTGACGCAGAGCTCGTGGCACCGTCGCCCGGAGTTCGAGACGACGGAGGCCGGTACGCGCTCGACGCGCGTACCGGCCTTCGCCGTGTCCGAGCGCCCTGCGGGCCGTCATGCCCGTCGCCCGGTCACGCCCTGCTTCTGTTGCCCCTGATCGAGGCCCACAGCATGTCGCCCACACCGACCACGGCGACCGCTCCGATGAGTTGGAGCAGGTGGCGGGTCCAGTCGATCCCCTTGGTGTCGTCGACCCCGATCCAGCTCGCGACGGAATTGCCGAGAACGCTGCCGATGATGCCGAACACGGTCGTCAGCCACAGCGGGATCTGCTGCTTTCCCGGAATGATCGCCTTCGCGATCAGACCGAGCACCAAGCCCACGATGATTGCCCACAACCAACTCATGGTCGCCTCGCCTCCTCATGCGGCGCAATCTGCGCATGTGGGCCCAGTCTCGGCCTCCTGGCCATACGGCGCATGTCGGGTGGAGCCATACGGGACCCGGCCTTCGCGGCCTCGATCGTCGGGCGTACCGTGGAGAGAGGTCCGGACCGGGGAGCGTCCGGCGTGACGGTGGCGGTGGAATGCGATGCGGAAGCGCGGCGGAACAGAGGTCTTCCGAATCACCGGAGCTCGTCAGGGCCTGGCCGACGATGTCCGTGGCCGGGAGCGACGCTATGTGATCTCGATGTCGGTGCGGACGCTGTCCGTCATCGCCGCGATCGTGCTGTGGGGCGTCGAGCGGCATGTCGCCATCGCGGCTCTCGTCCTCGGCGCCCTGCTGCCCTACGTCGCGGTGGTCATCGCGAACGCGGGCCGGGAGAAGCCGCCGTCCCTTCCCTCCACGTTCGTGCCGACGCCGTACCGGCCGGAGCTCCCCGTCGGGCACGCCTCCGCGGACGGGTCGGGGGACGATGCGCCCGACGCTTCGGCCGACGATGCGGCGCAGGGGCGTACGGACCGTTCGTTCGGTCAGAGTTGATCAGTACAGCGATTCAAAAGCTCAAGAAAAGCTCAGATCAATCATGAAGTTCCGGTGCACCACACCCCGGTCCCCATGACATACTTCCTACGCGCTCCGCATCCCCCGTCGGAGCGACGGACCGATGCCGGGCAGCTCCCCCCGTGGCTGCTCGGCATCGCCATTGCTGGACAATGATCGTGTGAGTGACGAAACCCCGATCTGTTCCGCCAAGGGCTGCCGCGTCGACGCGGTATGGGTGCTGGCCTGGAACAATCCCAAGCTGCACACGCCCGAGCGCCGCAAGACCTGGCTCGCCTGCGAGGACCACCGCGAGCACCTCTCCCAGTTCCTGGGCGTGCGGGGCTTCCTCAAGGACGTCGTGCCGCTGACGGAGTGGGAACCGCCGGCCGGGGGCCCGGGCGAATCAGCCGCCGATCGCTGACATCGGGCGCTCCGGCTGGAGGAAGCTCGGGTCGTCCAGGCCCGAACCGGCCTTCTTGCCCCACATCGCCAGCTTCCAGATGCGCGCGATCTCGGCGTCCGATCCGTCCTCGCCCTCGGAACGCAGAGCCGCCCGCAGGTCGGTCTCCTCGGTGGCGAACAGGCAGGTGCGCACCTGACCGTCGGCGGTGAGCCGGGTCCGGTCGCAGGCCCGGCAGAACGGGCGGGTGACGGAGGCGATGACGCCGACCGTGTGCGGCCCGCCGTCCACGACCCAGCGCTCGGCGGGGGCCGAGCCCCGCTCGTCCGCGCCTTCGGGGGTCAGGGTGAAGCGGGTGCGCAGGGACTGCAGGATGTCCCCCGCGGTGATCATGCCGTCGCGCTTCCAGCCGTGCTGGGCGTCGAGCGGCATCTGCTCGATGAAGCGCAGCTCGTACTCGTTCTCCATCGCCCAGGCCAGCAGGTCGGGGGCCTCGTCGTCGTTGAGGCCGGGCATCAGGACGGCGTTGACCTTGACCGGGGTGAGACCGGCGTCGCGGGCGGCGGCCATGCCGTCGAGCACGTCGTGGTGGCGGTCGCGGCGCGTGAGGGTCTTGAAGACCTCGGGCCGCAGGGTGTCGAGGGAGACGTTGACCCGGTCCAGGCCCGCGGCCTTCAGGGCGGCGGCCGTGCGCTTGAGCCCGATGCCGTTCGTCGTCAGGGACATCTTGGGGCGGGGCTCCAGGGCCGCGCACCGCTCGACGATGCCGACGAGGCCGGGGCGGAGCAGGGGTTCGCCGCCGGTGAAGCGGACCTCGGTGACGCCGAGATCGGTGACCGCGATCCGTATCAGCCGGACGATCTCGTCGTCGGTCAGCAGGTCGGGCTTGGCCAGCCACTGCAGGCCCTCTTCCGGCATACAGTACGTACACCGCAGATTGCACCTGTCGGTGAGCGAGACACGCAGGTCAGTGGCCACACGGCCGTAGGTGTCGATGAGCACTGTGGGCCCCCTCCCCATCTTTCGGCGATGTATGTCGGCGATATACAGCGAGCCTACGCGAGAGGACCGACAAGCAGCAGGGGCCGATTGGAACGAGGTGCGGAGCGGCCGCGTCGTAGGACTCTACGACGCGGCCGCTCCGTGGTCGCGTACCGTGTGCGGATCAGTGCGCTCCGACACCGGTGAGCGACTTGACCTCCAGTTCCGCGTACTTGCCCTTGTCCGGCTCCTCCTTCGAGAGGAGGGAGCCGAGCCAGCCGAGCAGGAAGCCCAGCGGGATCGAGACGAGGCCCGGGTTCTCGAGCGGGAACCAGTAGAAGTCCACGGTCTTGAACATCGAGGTGGGCTTGCCGGAGACGACCGGCGAGAACAGCACCAGGACGACCGAGGAGATCAGGCCGCCGTAGATCGACCAGAGCGCGCCCTGGGTCGTGAACCGCTTCCAGAAGAGGCTGTAGAGGATCGTCGGCAGGTTGGCGGAGGCCGCCACCGCGAAGGCGAGGGCGACCAGGCCGGCGACGTTGAGGTCGCGGGCGAGCGCGCCGAGCGCGATCGAGACGACACCGATGAGCACGGTCGCCCAGCGGGCGGCGCGGACCTCCTCCTTCTCGGTGGCCTTTCCGCGCCGGATGACGTTGGCGTAGATGTCGTGCGCGAAGGAGGAGGACGAGGCCAGGGTCAGGCCGGCGACGACGGCGAGGATGGTGGCGAAGGCGACGGCGGAGATCACGGCGAGCAGGATCGCGCCGCCGGTGGAACCGGCGCCGCCGCCGATCTCCAGGGCGGCCAGCGGGGCGGCCGTGTTGCCCGCCTTGTTCGAGGCGATGATGTCGCTGTTCTTCAGCAGGGCAGCGGCACCGAAGCCGAGGACGATCGTCATCAGGTAGAAGGCGCCGATGATGCCGATGGCCCAGTTGACCGACTTACGGGCGGCCTGGGCGGTCGGCACCGTGTAGAAGCGGATCAGGATGTGCGGCAGGCCGGCCGTGCCCAGCACGAGCGCGATGCCGAGCGAGATGAAGTCCAGCTTCGAGATGCCGCTGACGCCGTACTTCAGCCCCGGCTCCAGGAAGGCCGATCCCTTGCCGCTGTTGGTGGCGGCCGCCCCCAGCAGGTCGGAGAGGTTGAAGTCGAACTTCAGCAGGATGAGGAAGGTGATCAGGAGTGTGCCGGCGATGAGCAGGACGGCCTTGACCATCTGCACCCAGGTGGTGCCCTTCATGCCGCCGATGGTGACGTACACGATCATCAGCACGCCGACCAGGGCGACGATGGCGACCTTGCCGCCGTCGCTGGTGATGCCGAGGAGCAGCGAGACGAGGACGCCGGCGCCGGCCATCTGGGCGAGCAGGTAGAAGATCGAGACGACGATGGTGGAGGTGCCGGCGGCGGTCCGGACGGGGCGCTGGCGCATCCGGTAGGCGAGGACGTCGCCCATGGTGAACCGGCCGGAGTTGCGCAGCGGCTCGGCGACCAGGAGCAGGGCGACCAGCCAGGCGACCAGGAAGCCGATCGAGTACAGGAAGCCGTCGTAGCCGAAGAGCGCGATGGCGCCGGCGATGCCGAGGAAGGACGCCGCGGACATGTAGTCGCCGGAGATCGCGAGGCCGTTCTGGAAGCCGGTGAACTGGCGGCCGCCCGCGTAGAAGTCGGCGGCGCTCTTGGTCTGGCGGCCGGCCCAGACCGTGATGAAGAGCGTGGCGACGACGAAGGCGCCGAAGAGCGCGATGATCAGCGGCCGGTGCTCGCTGGTGGCGTTGCCCGCCGCGAGGAGAAGAGGGGTGCTGCTCACGCGTCGGCCTCCGTGCGCTCCATACGGGACTTGATGGCCCCGGCCTTCGGGTCGAGGCGGTTCGCCGCGTGCCGCGAGTAGAGCCAGGCGATGAGGAAGGTGGTGGCGAACTGGCCGAGGCCGAGGACGAGCGCCACGTTGATGTTGCCGAAGAGCTTGGTCCCCATGAAGCCGCCCGCGTAGTTGGAGAGCAGCACGTACAGCAGGTACCAGGCGATGAAGGCGATCGTCAGGGGGAAGGCGAAGGAGCGGTACGTGCGGCGCAGCTCGCCGAATTCCGCACTCTCCTGCACCTCGAGGAAGGCCTCGGTCGTGGGCTGGACAGGGCCGTTGGGATCGGCGTCCGTGCCGCCTCGGGGCGGCGGTGGTGCTTCGGTGGCCACGGATTCTCCTCGGGACGCGGGTGCGGTGGGCATGGACAAAGGGGCCTCGCTGGGGGGTGGGGGACGGCGCTCCGCTGCGGAGCTCCTCCCCTGCACAACGGCACGGAGCGCGGGACGACGCGGTTCACCGCGGATTTTTTCCGCCCGGAAGCCTCACCGACCGGCCCTGGATCTTCCTCCGGATCTGTATCAACTCGTCTCAACTCATTGAAGCCGCGGGAAGATCAGCGATAACTTCACTCGTCATGCACCTGCCCGCCCGCAAATCCGCGCGCGGGCAGTACATACGGATGATGTGGAGAACCCATGGCTCATCTGGGATCGAGACGCGGCCGAGTACTCGCTCTGCCTGCCGGTCTCGCGCTCACGGCCTCGCTCGGCTTCCTTCCGACCGGCGTATCCGCCGCGGAGCTGAACGACGCCCCGGCGACGACCGCCGTCTCGACGGACGGTCCCAAGCTGTCGTACGTCGTGAACATCGAGGGGGGTCGCTGGACGGCCGACTCGGTGAAGAAGGCGATAGCCGCGGCCGGTGGCACGGTGGTCATCTCCTACGACCGGATCGGCGTCATCGTCGTCCACTCGCAGAACCCCGAGTTCGCGAAGACGATCCGCCAGGCCCGTGGCGTGGTGTCCGCCGGTTCGACGCGCACCGCGCCGCTCTCCGTCCAGACCGACACCTCGGTCGGCGAAGGCGGCCAGGCGCTGACCGCGGCCGAGGCGACGGCAGCCGCGGCCGGTGCGACGGACGCGCAGGACCCGCTCGAGCCGCTGCAGTGGGACCTGCCCGCCATCAAGGCGGACAAGGCCCACCAGAAGACGCTCGGCAGCAGCAAGGTGACGGTCGGTGTCATCGACACGGGTGTCGACGACACCCACCCCGACCTGGCGCCGAACTTCGACGCCGCCGCCTCCGCCAACTGCGTGACCGGTGCCCCGGACACGACGCCGGGCTCGTGGCGTCCGAACCCGGGCGAGAGCGACCACGGCACGCACGTGGCGGGCACGATCGCCGCCGCCAAGAACGGTGTCGGCGTCACCGGCGTCGCGCCGGGCGTGAAGGTCTCGGGCATCAAGGTGTCCACGCCTGACGGCTTCTTCTACACCGAGGCCGTCGTCTGCGGCTTCATGTGGGCGGCCGAGCGCGGTATCGAGATCACCAACAACAGCTACTACACGGACCCGTGGCTGTTCGCGTGCAAGAACGACGCCGACCAGAAGGCGCTGATCGAGGCCGTCACCCGTGCGACCCGCTACGCGGAGCGCAAGGGCACGGTCAACGTCGCGGCGGCCGGCAACTCCAAGATGGACCTGGCGGCGGACGAGCTCACGGACGTCACCAGCCCGAACGACACCACGCCGGTGACCCGCGTCATCGACCCGCAGGAGTGCCTCGACTACCCGGCCATGCTGCCGGGCGTGGTCACGGTCTCCGCGACGGGTGCCAAGGACCTGAAGTCCTCGTACTCGAACTACGGTGACGGCGTCATCGACATCGCGGCGCCCGGTGGCGACCGTACCGAGTACCAGACCCCGGACGCGCCGGCGGTCAACGGCCGCATCCTGTCGACCACGGTCAACGGCGGCTACAACTACAAGGCCGGTACGTCGATGGCCGCGCCGCACGCCGCCGGTGTGCTCGCGCTGCTGAAGTCGACGCACCCGCACGCGAGCCCGGCCGCGCTCAAGGCCCTGCTCTACGCGCAGGCCGACGACCGCGCCTGCACGAACCCGTACGACATCGACGGCAACGGCACCGTCGACGCCGTCTGCGAGGGCGGTGTGAACAAGAACGGCTTCTACGGAGCCGGCATGGTCGACGCGCTCGACGCCGTGCGCCGCTGACCGGCACGCACGAGGGAGGGGCCCCGGTGTGGTTCACCACACCGGGGCCCCTTCGTGGCACTGAGTGCCATCATGAGCCATGGTCACCACGGTGCGTACGGGTACGGAGTTGTTGTGGTCGGCTCTCGGCGGCGATCCCGCCCTGGTCGACCGGGTGTCGTACGGCGGGCCCTCCGGGCTGCTGGCGGCGCGGCTGCCGGTGATGGACCTGGCCCGGGCGACGGTCGCGGTCGCGGGCCTGGCGGCGGTGGAGCGGGCGGGCCTGCGGGGTCCGGTCCGGGTCGACGACGGGGCGGTCGCCACGGCGTTCGTGAGCGAGCGTCACCTTCGGGTGGACGGGCGGGCCCCGGTGAACTTCGCGCCGCTGTCCGGCTTCTTCCGCGCCGCCGACGGCTGGATCCGCACCCACGCCAACTATCCGCACCACCGGACGGCGCTGCTGCGCGCGCTGGAGGTACGGGAGGCGTCGCCGGAGGCCGTCGGCGCGGCGATCGGGCAGCGTGGCGCGCAGGAGCTGGAGGCGGCCGTGTACGCGGCCGGGGGCCTCGCCGTCGCCCTGCGCACCCCGCGGGAGTGGGCGGCGTCCGAGCAGGGCCGGGAGGTGGCGAGGCGCCCGCTGCTGACGCGTGAGCGGCTGGACGACGCGGCGCCGAGGCGGCGTTCGGGACCCCTGCGGGTGCTGGACCTCACCCGGGTCATCGCCGGTCCCGTCGCGACGAGGACGCTGGCCCTGCTCGGGGCCGACGTCCTGCGGATCGACCCGCCGGGGAACCCCGAACTGCCCGACCAGCACGCGGACACGGACATCGGCAAGCGGACGGCGGCTCTCGATCTCGACCGCCCTGCGGACCGCCGCACCTTCGACGAGCTGCTGGACGCGGCCGACGTCCTGGTGACCGGGTACCGCCCCGGCGCGCTGGAGCGCTTCGGTCTCCACCGGCCGGGTCTGGTGGTCGCGCGGCTCTCGGCCTGGGGCGACTACGGCCCCTGGGCCGAGCGGCGCGGCTTCGACAGTCTGGTGCAGGTGGCGACCGGTGTCGCCGTGACCGAGGGCTCCGAGGAGAAGCCGGGCGTGCTCCCGGCCCAGGCCCTGGACCACGGCTCCGGGTATCTGCTCGCGGCGGCCGTGCTGCGGTCCCTGACCGAGCAGGAGCGGGACGGCGGCACGCGTCTCGTACGTCTCGCGCTGGCGCAGACGGGGCACTGGCTGACGCACACGCTCCCCCGCTACGAGCCGGAGCGGTACCTGACCGAGACGGACGGGCCGCTGGGCCGGCTGCGGCACGCGCTCTCGCCCGTCTCGTACGAGGGCGGCCCGGCGGGCTGGTCGCGCCCGCCGGGCCGTCAGGGCGGGGACGACCCCGCGTGGCTCACGGCGTGACCCCATCGCCGGAGGGCCCAGCAGGGCGCACGGCGTGACGAGGACCCTAGGCGCAGGACGGCCTCGCATGGCCCACGGCATGACGAGGACCCTCGGCGCCGGAGGGCCCAGCAGGGCTCACGACGTGACGAGGACCTCGGCGCCGGAGGGCCCAGCAGGGCGCACGGCGTGACGAGGACCCTCGGCGCCGGACGGCCCAGCAGGGCTCACGGCGTGACGAGGACCTTCAGCGCGGTGCGCTCGTCCATGGCCTTGTAGCCGGCCGGGACGCCGTCGAGGCCGACCCTCAGGTCGAAGACCGGGGAGGGGTCGATGCGGCCTTCGAGGACGTCCGGCAGCAGCTCGGGGATGTAGGCGCGGACCGGCGCGACGCCGCCGCGCAGCGCGATGTTCCGGTCGAACATGACGGAGAGGTCGAGTCCGGTGCCGCTGCCGTGCGGGACGCCGACGTAGCCGATGGAGCCGCCGTCGCGGGCGATGGCGACGGCGGTGCGCATCGACTGCTCGGTGCCGACGGCCTCGATGACGGCATGGGCGCCCTGGCCGCCGGTGAGTTCGCGGACGGCGGCCTCGGCCGCCTCGCCGCGTTCGGCGACGACGTCGGTGGCGCCGAAGGTCCGGGCGATGTCGGTACGGGCGGTGTGGCGGCCCAGCGCGATGATCCGCTCGGCTCCGAGGCGCTTGGCGGCGAGGACGCCGCAGAGGCCGACGGCGCCGTCGCCGACGACCGCGACGGTCGAGCCCTTGCGCACTCCCGCCCCGAGGGCGGCGTGGTGGCCGGTGCCCATGACGTCGGAGAGGGCGAGAAGCGCGGTCAGCAGGTGGTCGTCGGAAGCCGCGTCGGCGGGGAGCTTGACGAGGGTGCCGTCGGCGAAGGGGACGCGGACGGCCTCGCCCTGGCCGCCGTCGGAGCCCACCGAACCCCAGAAGCCACCGCGCGGGCAGGAGGTCTGCAGGCCCTCGGCGCAGTAGTCGCAGGTGCCGTCGGACCAGACGAAGGGGGCGACGACGAGATCGCCGGCGGAGAAGCCGGAGACGTCCTTGCCGGCCGCCTCGACGACGCCGAGGAACTCGTGGCCGATCCGCTGGCCGGGCCGCCGGGCGGACTCGCCCCGGTAGGCCCACAGGTCGCTGCCGCAGACGCAGGCGCGCAGGACGCGGACGACGACGTCCGTGGAGTCCTGGATCACAGGGTCGGGCACGTCCTCCACGCGCAGGTCGAACGGGGCGTGGATGGTGGTGGCGCGCATGGCGGGCGGTCCTCGCTGTCAGTCGGTTGTACGACGTTCACCGTACTCCGCTGCGAGGGCGCCCGTGGTCAGCAGGTACTGGGCGGCGATGTAGGTCAGCATGACCCAGAAGTCGGGCGCGGGGAGCTGGGGCCAGTCGGCGACGCCGGTCGCGATGAGGGTGTCGGAGACCAGGAAGAGCGCGCCGCCCGCGCCGGCGGCGAGACCCAGAGCGCTTGATCTGTAGGCCATGGCGGTGAGCAGGAGCGAGTAGCCGGCGACGGGGATCCGCAGCTCGGCGGGGAGGTCGGGCCACAGGAGCGCGACGGTGCCGACGAGGGCGGCGCCGTACGCGATCCCGAGGGGGACGGACGTACGCCGTCGTCCGAAGAGCATCAGATAGCAGACGTGACCGGCGGCGAAGGAGCCCATGCCGACGAGGAACGCCCAGTCGGCGTCGGAGAGCAGGAAGACGTCCCCGCCCCAGCCGAAGAGGAGCGCGGCGAGCAGGAGCTTCGGGGCGCCCCGGGTGGCGGCGTACGCGGCGAGCAGGGGCATCAGCAGCGGCTTGGCGATCCGGTGCCCGAGTTCGGCGCCCGCGAGGAGGGAGACCAGGTCGACGGCGACGGCGAGCGCGAAGGCGGCGAGGAGGACTCGGGACGACCGCCTCACGCGGCCGGCTCCGCGGCGGGCTCCGCTGTGGCCGGGCCGGGGTTCTTGCCGACAACGGGGCCGGGTTGCCAGCCGGGCCCCCGGAAGACCCGCCCGGCGCGCTCGCGCCAGCTGGTGGCGGCCCGCACGTCGCGGGCGATGGCGGCGTACTCGTGGGTGGCGACGCGCAACGGGTTGTAGGTCTCGATGTTCTTGGTGAGGCCGAAGACGGGCTTGGCGGTCTCCCCCACCCAGGAACCGAACATCCGGTCCCAGACGATCAGGATGCCGCCGAAGTTGCGGTCCAGGTAGCCGCCCTGGGAGGCGTGGTGGACGCGGTGGTGGGAGGGCGTGTTGAGGACGTACTCGAAGGGGCGCGGCAGCTTGTCGATGCGCTCGGTGTGGATCCAGAACTGGTAGACGAGATTGACCGAGTAGCAGAAGGCGACGGCGGCCGGATGGACGCCGAGCGCGATCATCGGGAGGTAGAACGGCCACGAGGTGAGGCTGGTCCAGGGCTGGCGCAGCGCGGTGGTGAGGTTGAACTTGCGGCTGCTGTGGTGGACGACGTGGCAGGCCCACAGGATGCGGATGACGTGGTGGCCGCGGTGCTGCCAGTAGTAGAAGAAGTCCTGGGCGAGCAGCATCAGGGGGATCGTCCACCACAGGACGGGCACGCGAAGCGGGGTGAGCTCGTAGACCGCGGTGTAGATCGCGACGATCGGGATCTTCCAGAGGAAGTCGAAGGCGAGACTGCCGATCCCCATGCCGAGGCTGGTGGCGGCGTCCTTGGTCTCGTATCCGGCGGCGTCCTCGTCGGGATGGAGCCGGTAGCTGACCATCTCGAGGACGGTGAGCAGGACGAACGCCGGTATGGACCAGAGCACGACATCGGGCAGGTTCGGCATGCCGACGACGGTAGAGGTGGGGGTCGGGGCGCGGCTAGACGTTGTTACCAACAAGTATGCGAGACGACTTGTCAGCAGGCTTTGGCACCTTCCCACAAGCCGGATCGGCGTACGGGTGCGGAGAGGGCAGGGCAGCCGGGCGCTCTACACCCCCGCCGCGCCCAGCAGCGACCCCGCCCCGTAGGTCACCGCCATCGCCAGTGCCCCGCCCGCCATGTTGCGCACCACGGCCGGGCGGCTCGGGGCCGCGCCCAGGCGGGCGCTCCACCAGCCGGTGAGCGCGAGGGCGGCGAGGACGGACAGGACGGTGACCCAGAGACGGATGGAGAGGGGTGGGAGGACGATCGCGAGGAGCGGGAGCAGGGCGCCGACCGTGAAGGCGAGGAAGCTGGCGGCGGCCGCGTGCCAGGGGTTGGTGAGGTCGTCGGGGTCGATGCCGAGCTCCACGCGCGCGTGGGCGCGCAGCGCGTCGCGTTCGGTGAGCTGTTCCGCGGCCTCGCGGGCGACGTCCCGGGTGAGGCCGCGGGAGGACAGGATGTCCGTCAGCTCGTCGAGTTCGGCCTCCGGCCGCTCCCGCAGTTCGCGCTTCTCCACCGCCAGGGCCGCCTTCTCCGAGTCGCGCTGGGTGGAGACCGAGACGTACTCCCCCGCCGCCATCGACATCGAGCCGGCGAGCAGGCCGGCCAGGCCGGCGGTCAGGAGCGCGGACCGGGACTCGGTCGCACCGGCGACGCCCACGACGAGGCCCGCGGTGGAGACGACCCCGTCGTTGGCTCCGAGCACCGCGGCCCGGAGCCAGTTGAGACGGGCGCCCAGACCGGCGTCGTGGGCCGAGTCGTCGAGGGGTGCGTCAGTCACCCCGGGAGGGTCTCACCCGGTCCCTCACCAGACGCGGACCGACCCGCCCGGGGCGAAGGCGGGACTCGTGGCCTCCGGCGGGACCTCCTTCAGGGGCTCGGCGATCTCCTCGACGGTCGGGCCGTGCACGGCCGCCAGGGAGTCCAGGAACCGCAGGTCGAAGCCGTAGACACGGGCCGCGTTGCCGCCGACCATCGCCGCGACCTCCTCCCTCGGCAGCCCCGCGTAGGCGATGCGGAGACCTTCGCGGGAGTACGGGGTCGTGCCCTCGTCGTGCGGGTAGTCGCTGCCCCACATGATCTTGTCGAGGCCGATCCGGTCACGCAGCGGCACCTCGTGGGGGCGCATGAAGCTGGCGCCGACGAAGCAGTTGTCCCGCCAGACCTCGCTGGGGCCCTTGCCCATCGACTCCGCGAGGCCGGCTCCGAACTTGGACTCGGCGGTGGCGGCCCGCGAGGCCGCCGCGACCAGGCGCGCGTGGTAGTAGTCCAGCATCTCCATGACCCCGGGGATCCAGCCCGAGCCCTGCTCGGTCAGGACCAGCTTGAGGGCGGGGTGGCGGCGGAAGGCTCCGCCGAACACCAGGTGCCACAGCGCGCGGTGGGAGAACCACGTCGTCTCCACCATGAAGACCGCGCGCGCGGCCGGTTCGTCGCCGAGCGGCGGCGAGGCGGAGCCGCCGTGGTGGTTGACGGGGACGTCCAGCTCCGCGCAGACCGCCCAGATCGGGTCGTACGTACGTGAGTACAGCTCCGGGACGCCGCTGCCGGGCGGTGCGCCGGGCAGCAGGACGCCGCCGGTCAGGCCCGCCTCCTTGGTGCGGCGGATCTCCCGTACCGCCTCGTCGACGTCGTTGAGGAGGATCTGCGCCACGCCCGCCCTGCGGCCGGGCGCGTCCGCGCAGAAATCGGCCAGCCACCGGTTGTGGGCGCGCAGCCCGGCCCAGCGCTGTTCGAACTCCGCCCGGGTCGGGGCCGGTGCCATCAGTGAGGCGGAGGGGAAGAACGGCGGGATGGTGTTGGGGAAGACGACCTCCGCGACGATCCCGTCCGCCTCCAGCTCGCGCAGCCGCCGCTCGGAGTTCCAGTTGCGGTCGGCGGTGTCGGCGAGCAGGTCCTCGTACGGGTTGACGTAGCCGGCCGCCCACGCGTCGAAGTCCTCGTGGTGCTTCTTCTCCAGGTACGGCTTGTAGTCGAGCAGGTCCGCGCCGGCGTGGCAGTCCGCCGAGACGACGGTGTAGCGGTCGGTCATGGCGTCACTCCCAGGGCCGGGAAGTCGTGGTCGGTCAGCCAGTGGCGGCCGACCTCGCGGGAGCGTGCCCAGGACGCCTCCACCGCCGCCTGGTCCGGCGACTGGCCCAGCTCGGCGGGGGTCGGGCCGATGCGGCGGGCGATCGGATCCAATATTCGGATATCGAATCCGAAGACCTCCGCCGCGGCCAGGCCCAGCATCCGGCGCGTCTCCTCCACCGGGATGTCGTGGAAGGTGTTCCGCAGCCACGCGCGCGTGGCGGGCCAGGTTCCCTCCGGGTGCGGGAAGTCGGAGCCCCACAGGATGTTGTCCACGCCGATCTCGTACCGCTGGGCCAGCTCGCGCCGCTTGGTGTTGGTGGCGCAGACGAAGACCTGGCGGTCCAGGTACTCGCTCGGCGGCCGCTTCAGCTCCGCGAACGGGGAGAGCTTCTTCCCGCCGTGCGCGCCCAGGTAGAGCCGGTCCATGAACCACAGCAGGTTCGGCAGCCACCAGCAGCCGGACTCGGCGACGCCGAACTTGAGGCCCGGGTGGCGCTCGAAGACGCCGGACCAGAGCAGGAACCACAGCGGCCTGGCCGGCCACCAGGTCACCTCGCTGACGTAGATCCCGAGATGGTCGCCGTACTCCTCGCGCGGCGCGGCGCCGGAGTGGGTGACGAGCGGCATCCCGGTCTCGGCGGCGGCCGCCCAGACCGGGTCGTAGCACCGGTCGTGGTACGGCTCCTTGTCCACCCACATGGAGGGGATCATCAGCGCCCCGAGCCCGGACTCCTTGGCCCGGTGGATCTCGGCGACGACCTTCGACGGCTCGGCCGTGATCGGCAGCAGCGCCACCCCGCAGTGCCGCTCGGGATTCTGTCCGACGAACTCGGCGAGCCAGCGGTTGTGCGCCTGCGCGCCCGCCATGCCGAGCTCGGGGTCCTGGTCGCCGGAGAGCCCGAGGCCGACCCCGAACGGCGCGGCGGTCCCGCTGTCCACGGCGTCCGCGTCGGGGAAGACGACTTCGGCGGCCACTCCGTCCCCGTCGAGCTCCTTGAGCCGCTGGGCGGCGTCCCAGCCGCCTCGCAGCCCTTCCTCGTTGTCGCTGAACCACTTGTTCGCGAAGTTCTCGTTGCGCACCCCGAGCCGGGTCATGGCCTCACGGCGGGCGTCGCGCCCGGCGAGGAACTCGTCGAAGGCGCGGTGGAAGCGGGAGTCGAGATAGGGCCGGTACAGCTCGGTGGGCAGACCGGCGTGGCAGTCGGAGGAGATGATCAGATACGGGTCCTCATAGCTCATGGCGAAGCCCCTCAGTCGAGGATGAAGCTCTCCAGATAGGACGGGTCGGCGCGGTCGAGCATCGACTGCGAGCGCGCCCGGATCTGCCGGTCGCTGTGCTCGCTGGCCGGGAGCATCCAGAACCGGTCGGCGCGGATGCCGTCGACGACGTGTTCGGCGACCTCCTCCACGGGGGTGAAGGCGACCTCGTGGCCGGCTTCCTTCATGGCCGCCTCCCACTGGTCGAGGCTGCGGTAAGGGGTCCTGCGCGGCCGCTCCTTGGCGTACCGCTCGGGCCGGTTGCGGTGGGACTCCCACAGGCCGGTGCGCAGCATGTGGGGGCCGGGGAAGAGCACGGAGGCCCCCACGCGCGCGTGCTCGGCCTTCAGGTGCGCGTACAGCGACTCGGTCATCGTCACCACGGCCGCCTTGGTGACGGCGTACACGGAGGCGGTGGGCAGCGGGGCGATCCCGCCGTCGCCGGACGAGGTGTTGACGACGTGTCCGGGCTCGCCGCCGGCGAGCATGCGCGGGACGAACGCCTGGATGCCGTGGAAGACGCCCCAGACGTTGACGGCGAAGGCCCATTTCCAGTCGTTGGGCTCGTGCTCCCACATACGGCCCTCCGCGCCCGAGCCGACGCCCGCGTTGTTGCAGAGGACATGGACGGCGCCGAAGGTGTCGTACGCCGCGTCGGCGAAGGCCCGTACGGAAGCGGCCTCGCTGACGTCGACGGTACGGACGAGGATCCGCGCGCCGCCCTCCATCAGTTCCCCGGCCGCCTCGGTGAGCGCGGCCTCCTCCACGTCGCCGAGGACGACGGCGAGCCCCTCGGCGGCGAAGCGGCGCGCCATGGCGAGCCCGATGCCGCTCGCCGCGCCGGTGACGACGGCGACCTGTCCTTCGCGCAGCTCCATCAGGCACTCCCTCCCGTCGAACCGTCCGGGGGCGCGTCGAGGATCTGCAGGGGGTCGTCGTACCGCTGGTGGACGTACGGCAGAAGGCTCCGGGCGCTCACCCGTTCCACGACCCGGCCCTTCTGGTCGGTGGTCTTCTCGCCGAGGGTGATCTCGACGATCCGGCGGACGGGGAGGTCGGCGACGGGGTCGTACATGGACTCACGCAGCACGACATCGCCGGTGATCCGTTCCAGCTTCCGGACCTTTTCGTTCCGGACGCAGTGGACGAGGACGGGGTCGGCGTCGAAGCCGGTGCCGTCCACGCCCGGCAGGAACTTGAAGTAGAAGTCGGTCTTCTCTGTGGGCTCCGGCAGGGGCAGCGCGCCGGAGACCGCGCCGCGCACCTCGACGAAGGCGATGCCGTGGCGGGCGAGCGAGGCGCGGACGACGAGGCCGTCGCGTTCGACGGTGACCTCGCCGAGCTTCTTCGGTTCGCCGAAGACCTCACGGCCGCCGACGAGGGCGCGCTCCAGGGTCATCGGCATGACGAGCGGGTACCAGCCCTCCTGGTCGCCGTGGGTGGCGGCGACGGCGACCGAGCCCGCGCCGAGGGGGTAGCCGGGCAGGTCGACCTGGGAGACGGTGGCCCGTACGAGGGGCCGCTCGGTGGGTTTCAGCGGGGGCGGCAGGACGGCCGCCACCACGTCCGGATCGGTCTCCCAGACGGCCACCACTCCGGTGGACCAGATGTCGGGAAGCTTCGCGCTCTTCGTGCGGGCCGCCGTGATCTCGGCTTCGGTGCGGGCCCCGTACCGTACTCGTGCCATGCCGTACCACCCTTCGAGGGGTCGGGTCTGTAACACAGTTACACCGATGCCGGAGAAGGGTAAAGAGCCGTGCACGTAAGAGAACTGGGGGACTCGATGGCTCGCACCGCACTCACCCGCGAGGAGGTCCTGGACGCCGCGGCGGCCCTGGTGAAGCAGCACGGCCCGGCCGCCCTCACCATGCGCAAGCTCGCGGCGGAGCTCGGCACGGCGGTCACCTCGATCTACTGGCACGTCGGCAACCGCGAGTCCCTGCTCGACGCGCTGGTGGAACGAACGGTCGACGATCTGTCCGCGATCACCCCGCGCGGCCGCACGCCCGCCGCGCGGATCGTCTCGGTGGCCCGGGCGCTCCGTCGCGAGCTGCGCGAGCGCCCGCATCTGGTGGCGATGGTCCACGAACGGGGCCTGACGGAGCGGATGTTCCTGCCCGCCCAGCGCGCCCTGGCCCACGAGGTGCACGCGGCCGGCCTGCGCGGCGCGCGGGCGGCGGAGGTGGTCCGGGCGGTGCAGTTCCAGGTGGTCGGCTTCGTCCTGGTCGAACGCAACCGTGAGCGGGCGCCGGTCCAGTCCCCCGCCGAGGTGGAGCTCTGGGAGACGGGGACGGCGGATTCAGCCGACCCCGCTCTCGCACGCGCCCTGGCCACTCCGATCGACACGGAGGGCCTCTTCACCGCCTCCGTACGAGCCCTGGTGGACGGCCTGTTGGCGCCCCGGGGCGGGAGTTCCGGGCCCGCGCGTTAATTCGGTGGCACGCGCGCGTGGGGCCGTCCTAGGGTGAGCGCACGCGGGGACGGCTCCGCAAGCGTGCTTCCTTCTCCCTTTTCTACGAACTCCGTAGCGCGCTCACTCTCCGTCTCCCGCCTCACCTCTCCCCCTCCCTCCTGGAGATCCCTTTTTGTCTGTGGTGTCGTCCGTCCTGCTCCGCCGTCTCCGTACGGTCCACGTCGATCAGGCCGGGCCCCGCCCCGGCGACCCCTCCACCGCCGAGGGCCTCATCGCCCTGGAGGCCGAGCTCCTGGACCGGGGTTTCGCCCTCACCGCCGAGCTGCGGGCCGCCTTCGCCTGGCTCGGGCCCGCCGGGCTCGCGGACGCCGGTCACGCGCTCCTCCGCCGCCTGGACGCCGAACTGGGCGCGGACCGCCCGCACATGCCGCTGTTCCGGTCCTTCCCGGTCTCCGTTCCCGACGACACGCTCGCGCTGTACGTCGAGCGGGTGTGCGCGCTGCTGCTGCAGTGGCCGAACCAGCCGTGCGTCCTGTGCGGCACCGCGAGCACCGTCCATCCGGTCTCGCCCTGCGCCCACCTGGTGTGCCGGGTCTGCTGGGACGGCGCCGCGTACACGGGCTGCCCGATCTGCCACCGGCGCCTCGACCAGGCCGACCCGTTCCTGCAGCCCACGGCCGCGGCCGCCCCCTCCACCGGCGACGAGGACGCCTCCGTCGGTCCGCTGCGGCTGCTGGCACTCGGCCGGGACCTGTCCGCCGACGTGGTCAAGGCCCTGCTCACCCTGTTGGCCCGGCGCACTCCGCTGTCCCCGAGCGACCGCGACGACCTCAAGGTGCTGCTCGCCCACGCGCCCGCCACCCTCGACTGGCTGCCCGCCGACATTCCCGTACGGGAGACCAAGGCGCTGCTCCTGGGGACCCTGCTGCTCGACCGGTCCACCCGGGCGGCGGCGGAGGCCGAGCTCGACACCCGGCTCACCACCGCCACCGACGTCCTGCGGCTGCTGGCAGTCCGCTCGGGCGGGGAGGCGGACCTGCTGGAGCCGCGACGCTTCCGGTCAGTGCCCCGCCCCTTGCGCCGCCGGCTGCTCGCCGTGCTGGACGGGCTCGACGCCACGTCGCTGGTCGAGGATCTGCTGCGCCACCCCGGGTTGTGGAAGAAGGCGGCCGAGGTCCTTCATCCGTACGAGCGGCATGCCCGGCACCCCCGGGCGGCGATGGCCTTCGCGGTGCTGCGCGGCACCTGCCTCGACACCGGGGACGACCCGCTCGGCGCGGCCCTGCTGCGCACCGCCGCCGAGCACCCCCGCGCCGTCCGGGTCGACGGCCTCCGCCTCAAGCCGCACACCTGGTCGGGCCGCGTCGAGACCGCCCTCGCCGCGGGGGATCCGGACGCCGCGCTCGCGCTTCTCGCCCAGCGGCCCGGCGAACTCGTGCGGCGCCTCGACCATCTGCTGCGGCTGTACGGCGCCGACACGCTGCACGCGCGCGTGGCCGAGACGCTGCGCCGCGCCCTGCCCGGAGCGGGTCCCGGCCCCCTGCTCTCGGCGCTGGGACGGCTGAGGATCCGCCACCTCCCGGGTGACCGGCGGGTGTTCTTCCCGCGCGGCCGGGTGACGCACGCGTACACGACGGACGACCGTCGCCCGCCCCTGCCGGCCGGACTCACCGAGGAGGTCTGCGCCCTCCTGGAGAGCGAGATGCTGCGCCGGCTCGGCGCCGCGCCCCGCTTCGACGTCGCCGTCCTGGACGGCGCGCTCTCCGGCCTCGCCGTGCCCTCCGCGGAGGGCGCCGCGGCCAAGGCGCTGGTGTCGGTGCCGCGCGGCTCGACGCAGCCGCTGCCCCGCGGCGAGGTGTTGCGGATGTTCCTGCACTGGACGCAGCCGACGAAGACCCGGGTCGACCTGGACCTGTCGGTCGCGCTCTTCGACGCGGACTGGTCGTACGTCGGACTGTGCGACTACACGAACCTCGTCTTCGGGCGGCGCGCCGTCGTCCACTCCGGTGATCTGACGTCCGCGCCCGCGCCGAAGGGCGCGACCGAATACGCCGACCTCGATCTGACGGCGCTCGCGGACGCCGGTGTGCGGTTCGCGATGCCGATCGTCTTCAGCTACAACAACGTGCCGTTCGAGCAGCTCCTGGACGCGTTCGCGGGTTTCATGGCCCTCCCTTCCAGGGAGGGGAGGAACGCGGAGTACGACCCGAGAACCGTGCGCCAGCGGTACGACCTCGTGGGTGACGCCCGGATCCACGTGCCGATGCTGGTCGACCTGGAACACCGCACCTTCCTCTGGACGGACCTGCATCTGCCGCCGTCCGAGGGCTTCCAGAGCGTGTACGCGCACAGCGGCGACCTGGGGAGGGTCGGCAAGGACCTGTACCAGTACTTCACCGCCGGCCGGACGACCCTCTGGGACCTGGCCGTGTGGCACGCGGCCGCGCGCTCCGACCGGGTCGCCGTGCTGCGGCGCGGGCACGAGCGCGCCGACGAGGTGTGGGAGTACGAGCGGCGGCCCGGCGAGCGGGCCACCTCCTTCGCGGACCGGGTCCGCACGTCCGGGGTACCGGAGACGCGGCGTACGGCCATGGACGGACGGGCCGTGGCGGCGCGGGCGGCGAGCGGCCGGAACGCCTTCCTCGCCCTGCTGGACGGCGACGTCGTGCCGGAGGGGGCGACGGGTACGGTCTACCGTCTGCTGCCCGGACCGGTGGACGGCTGCGGGCTCGAACAGGCGGCGGCCGGAGACCTGGTGGCCCTGTTGGGATGAGCGGGCCGGCCCGTGCGGGTGAACTCCCCCACGAGCGTGGCGTCATGGCGCGGGGAGCGGCGCGGCGCGTCGACGGGGTGACCGGATCACGTCGCCCGAGCGGACACCGGGGGCCGCGTTGTCGGCGGCGGCCCGTATTCTCAGTGACCATGCTCGACGACCGTACGACAGCAGCGACGTGGCCGGCCGCCTACCCACAGGGGTACGCGGTCGTCGACGTGGAGACCACCGGACTCGCCCGCGACGACCGGATAGTGTCCGCTGCCGTCTACCGCCTCGACGCCCAGGGCAACGTCGAGGACCACTGGTACACCCTCGTCAATCCGGAGCGGGACCCGGGGCCGGTCTGGATCCACGGACTGACGACCGACGTCCTGGAAGGCGCGCCGCTCTTCCCGGAGATCGCCGCCGAGTTCTCCTCCCGGCTCGACGGCCGGGTGCTGGTCGCGCACAACGCGATCTTCGACTGGCAGATGATCGCCCGGGAGTACGCGCGGGCCGAGCGCACGGCGCCGGTGCGGCAGCGGCTGTGCACCATCGCCCTGTCCAAGGAGCTGTCGCTTCCGCTGCCCAACCACAAGCTGGAGTCGCTTGCCGCGCACTTCGGCGTCGTCCAGCAGCGGGCGCACCACGCGCTGGACGACGCGCGCGTGCTCGCCGAGGCGTTCCGGCCGAGTCTGCACACCGCGGCGGAGCGGAACGTACGGCTGCCGCTGCTCGAGTGCCGGCCGCTGACGGAGTGGGTGTCCACCCCGCCCGCCCCGCGGATCGGCTACCAGGCGTCGTACCACGGGAACAGCTGGCGCCCTTCGCGGAAGCGGCCGCCGTGCCCGCATCCCAACCCCGGACGTTACGAAACAGACAAACCGCTCAAGCAGGGCATGCGGGTGGCCTTTTCGGGCGACACCTCCATCGACCGCGAGCTGCTGGAGGACCGCGCGGTCGAGGCCGGGCTCCATGTGGCCACGAGCGTCTCCCGGCTGACGAGCCTGCTGGTGACGAACGACCCGGACGCGGCCACGTCCAAGACGGTCAAGGCGAAGTCCTTCGGCACCCCGATCGTCGACGAGGCGGCCTTCACCCAGCTGCTGCGGGACGTGGCCCCGGCAGACGGGTGACGCACCGGGCGTGCCGCCCACGCTTCGCCCGGCGCGCGCCGCACCCTGTGGCGCATGGCACGTTGTGAGGTCTGCGGAAACGATTACGGCATGTCCTTCGAGGTGCACGCGCAGGGCGCGGTGCACGTCTTCGACTGCTTCTCCTGCGCCATTCACCGCATGGCGCCCATCTGTGAGCACTGCAAGGTGCAGATCATCGGCCAGGGCGTCGAGGTCGAGGGCAGCTGGTACTGCGGCGGCCACTGCGCCCGCGCGGAGGGAAAGGCGGGGATCGTCGACCACGTATGAGGCCCGGTCCGGCTCCCCTGACCGGAGCCCCCGTGCGTGCACCCCATGACCACAGTTGTACGGTCATGGGGTGTACCGCTTCCTGTTGTCCCGGCAATGGGTGATCCTCACCCTCGTCGCCCTCGCCCTCGTCCCGACGATGGTCGAGCTGGGCTTCTGGCAGTTCCACCGGCACGAGCGCCGTGTCGCGCAGAACGCCCTGATCGCGGAGAACCTGAAGGCGAAGCCGCGCCCGGTCGAGGAGCTGACCTCCCCCGGTCACACCGTTCCGCGCGCCGACTACTGGCGGCAGGCGACCGCCACCGGCACCTTCGACACCGCGCACGAGGTCGTCGTCCGGCGCCGCACCAACGCCGACGACCGCCAGGGTGTGATGGTGCTCACCCCGCTGGTCCTGAAGGACGGCCGGGTCGTCCTGGTGAACCGCGGCTGGGTCCCGGCCGCCCCCGACCAGAAGGCGTACCCCGAGGTGCCGCCCGCCCCCGAGGGCGAGATCACCATCACCGGCCGCCTCAAGGCCGACGAGACGACCGACGCCAGCGGCATCAAGGACCTGCGTGGCCTGCCGGACCGTCAGGTCATGCTGATCAACAGCGCGCAGCAGGCCGAGCTGCTCGGACGCGAGGTCCTCGGCGGCTACCTGGAGCAGACCGCGCCCGAGCCCACGGGCAAGACCCCCGAGCTGGTCCCCGAGCCGGACCACGACTCGATCGGCGCGCACATGGCGTACGCCGTGCAGTGGTGGCTCTTCACGGCCGGCGTGCCCGTCGGCTGGGTCGTCCTGGTACGCCGCGAGAAGCGCGATCGCGAAGCGGCGGCCCGCACCGGTGACGGCGCGCGGAGCCCCGGACCGGAGCCTGCCGCCGTCCAACCCACCGCGCCCCGTTGATTGACCGTCGTCGCTTTCGGGAACACGCCAGAGCGTGACGCAACGTATCGACGACTACGCCCTCATCGGTGATCTGCAGACCGCCGCGCTCGTCGGCCGCGACGGATCGATCGACTGGCTGTGCCTGCCGCGCTTCGACTCGGCCGCCTGCTTCGCCGCGCTGCTCGGCGACGAGGACAACGGTCACTGGCGGATCGCGCCCAAGGACGCCACGACATGCACCCGGCGGGGCTACGCCGGCGACTCCCTCGTCCTGGAGACGTACTGGGAGACCCGCACCGGCGTCGTGAAGGTCGTCGACTTCATGCCGCAGCGCGACAAGGCACCCGACCTGATGCGGATCGTGGAAGGCGTCAGCGGCAGCGTCGAGATGAGCTCGGTGCTGCGGCTGCGCTTCGACTACGGCTCGGTCGTGCCGTGGGTCCGGCGCACCGACGGTCATCGGGTGGCCGTGGCCGGGCCCGACTCGGTGTGGCTGCGCAGCGAGCCGCCGGTGAAGACCTGGGGCCAGCAGTACGCCACCTGCTCCTCGTTCACGGTCCGCGAGGGCGAGAAGGTGGCGTTCGTGCTCACCTGGCATCCGTCGCACGAGCCGCGTCCGGAGCTGATCGAGCCCTTCGGGGCGCTGGAGGACTGTCTGACGGACTGGCGCGACTGGGCCGCGCGCTGTACGTACGAGGGGCCGTACCGGGAGGCGGTGCTGCGCTCGCTGATCACGCTCAAGGCGCTCACCTACGCGCCGACGGGCGGCATCGTGGCCGCGCCCACCACCTCGCTCCCGGAGGAGCTGGGCGGCGTACGGAACTGGGACTACCGCTCCTGCTGGCTGCGCGACTCGACCCTCACGCTCGGCGCGCTGCTGTCGGCCGGCTATGTCGAGGAGGCGGTGGCGTGGCGCGACTGGCTGCTGCGCGCGGTGGCGGGCGATCCGGCCGACCTGCAGATCATGTACGGGCCGGCCGGCGAGCGGCGGCTGCCGGAGATGTCGCTGCCCTGGCTGCGCGGCTACGCGGACTCGGCGCCGGTACGGATCGGGAACGCGGCGGTGGATCAGTTCCAGCTCGATGTGTACGGCGAGGTGATGGACTCGCTCGACATGGCACGGGCGGCGGGGATCCCGGCCGAGCGCCATTCCTGGAACCTGCAGTTGAGCCTGCTGGGCTTCCTGGAGTCGACCTGGCGGGAGCCGGACGAGGGTCTGTGGGAAGTGCGCGGGCCGCGCCGCCACTTCGTGCACTCGAAGGTGATGGCCTGGGTCGCCGCCGACCGCGCGGTGCGCGCCCTCGAGACGGATCCCTCGCTGCGCGGGGAGGCGGCGCGGTGGCGGGCGCTGCGGGACGAGATCCACGCGGACGTGTGCGCCAAGGGGTACGACCCGGAGCGGAACACCTTCACCCAGGCGTACGGCTCGCGGGAGCTGGACGCGGCGACGCTGCTGATACCCCGCGTCGGGTTCCTGCCGCCGGACGATCCGCGGGTGGTGGGGACGGTCGACGCGGTACGCAAGGAGCTGACGCAGGACGGGTTCCTGCGCCGCTACAGCACCGAGGGGGTCTCGGTGGACGGTCTGCCCGGAGGGGAGGGGACGTTTCTCGTCTGTTCCTTCTGGCTCGCGGACGCGCTGCGGATGATCGGGCGGGAGGAGGAGGCGCGGGAGCTCTTCGAGCGTCTGCTCGGCCTCCGCAACGACGTGGGGCTGCTTGCGGAGGAGTACGACCCGGTGGCGCGGCGGCAGCTGGGCAACTTCCCGCAGGCGTTCAGCCATGTCGGACTGGTGGGGACCGCCGTCGCACTGCCCTGGCAGGAGACGGCAGGATAGGTCCATGGATCTTGGACTGAAGGACCGTGTGTACGTGGTGACCGGCGCGACGCGCGGGCTCGGCCGTGCGTCGGCCGAGGCGCTGCTCGCCGAGGGCGCGAAGGTGCTGATCACCGGGCGCGAGGAGAAGTCGGTCGCCGAGGCGGCCGGGGAGCTCGGCCCGGGCGCGGCCGGTCTCGCGGCGGACAACGCCGATCCCGCGACGCCCGGCCGGCTGATCGCCGAGGCGCGCTCCCGCTTCGGGCGCTTCGACGGCGTCCTGGTCAGCGTGGGCGGCCCGGCGCCGGGGTTCGGTGCGGACAACAGCGACGAGCAGTGGGCGTCGGCGTTCGACACGGTCTTCCTGGGGGCGGTACGGATGGCCCGGGCGGCGGCCGAGACCCTGTCCGAGGGCGGCGTCATCGGTTTCGTGCTCTCCGGCTCCGTCCACGAGCCGATCCCCGGCCTGACGATCTCGAACGGGCTGCGCCCCGGCCTCGCCGGCTTCGCGAAGTCCCTCGCGGGAGACCTCGGGCCGCGCGGCATCCGGGTCGTGGGCGTCCTGCCGGGGCGCATCGACACGGACCGGGTGCGCGCGCTGGACGCGATGTCGGGCGACGCGGACGCGGCGCGGGCGGCGAGCGAGTCCCGCATCCCCCTGCGCCGGTACGGCACGCCGGAGGAGTTCGGCCGTACGGCGGCGTTCCTGCTGTCGCCGGCGGCCTCGTACGTGACGGGCGTGATGGTCTCGGTGGACGGCGGCGCGCGGCACGGATTCTGACGGACGGACGGCGCCGGGCGGCATCACGCCACCCGGCGCCCCGTCACGCCGACCGGTGCCGTGTCAGGTGACCCGGCGGGCGCGGTGCTTGACCGCGCGGAGACGGGCCTCCGTCGGCAGGGACGACAGACCGGTCGAGGTACGGGCGTTGGCCAGGGCCTCGGTGGTCAGGGAGGTCAGGGCGTCCCCCGGGGAGGCGTGTGGCTCCAGGCGCAGGGCCACCCGGGTACGGGGGGCCGTACGGCGGCCCGTCAGGGCGATCCGGGCCCGGGACACTCCGTCCTGAGCCAACGCGTCCGCCTCCATGACGGCCTCCAGCGCCCGGCCGCGCACCGTGGCGCCCTCCCCGTCGCCGGTCTCGATCATGACCTCCGCGAGCCGGGCCCGGCGGAACTGCGCGAGCAGCCACCACAGGGCCAGCAGCACCAGGATCCCGAGAACGGCGATGACCACCGGCCACCACCAGCCCTCGTCGCGCCATCGTCGGCGGTCCGCCGCGCTCAGCAGGACGTCGGAGGGCCCCGACCAGGGCCACCAGGAGGGCACCGACAGGTCGAGCGCGGCCGCGAGGACCGCCCCGCCGAGGACGAGCAGCAGCAGGCCCACCAGTCCGATC
The DNA here is from genome assembly GCF_055564335.1 of Streptomyces sp. NPDC029139. Taxonomy (NCBI): domain Bacteria; kingdom Bacillati; phylum Actinomycetota; class Actinomycetes; order Kitasatosporales; family Streptomycetaceae; genus Streptomyces; species Streptomyces sp. NPDC029139. The sequence continues at coordinate 51,766 of NZ_JBVHWN010000002.1, forward strand.
AGGACCCGGTTGACGCGCCTCAGGATGACGGTCACCCCTTCACCCCTTCCTCGGTGGACGGGCCACCCGTACGACCGGCGCGGGCGGGCGCGCGAGTCCCAGTTGGTCGATGCCGGTGGCGACGACGCTCTCCACGTCGGCGCGCACCTCGTCGAGTCCGCGGAAGTGCGAGACCGCCCGCACCTTCACCTTCCGGCGCCCCATCCGTACGCGTACCGACTGCACGCCGGAGACCTCCATGGCCCGGTCCCGCAGGGCCTGCGCCGCCGCCTCGCGGTCGAGTCCGGCCCGTACGTCGGCGTGGTCGCGCCGCATCGGGAGGACGGACCGCAGCCCGGGAGTTGCCGCGAGCAGCAGCAGCCAGGCGCCGAGCAGGACGGCGAGGGCGGCGCCGACCACGGCCCAGGCGTCGTCGAGGGGCCGGCGGGCGAGGCCGTCGGCGAGCTCGCGGCGCCAGGTCATGGCGTTGTGGCCGGCTCGTACGGCCGCCACGTCGTAGAGCAGCAGGCCGGTGCCGCCGAGGAGGACGAGGGCGACGATCGCCGCCGGGATCCGCCGCACCGACCAGAAGCGGCGTGCCGGGGCGGTGGCCGGCGGCTCGTCCTTCAGCACGGGTACGGTCGCGGTGTCGCTGACCGTGCTCATCGCAGCCTCCGTCCGGCCGACTCGCGCGCCGTGCGTGGTGAGTGCAGCCGCTCGACATGGACCGCCACCTCGGGCACGTCCAGACCCGCCAGCTCCCGCACCCGGCGTGTCACCTGCCTGCGGACCGCGCCGCACTGCCGGCCGAGGTCCGTGGGGTGTCCGAGCTCCAGACTGACGGAGACGCGCGCCGTGTCACGCTGCACGGCGACCGACGCGTGCGGTTTCGAGGCGCCGGGGGGCAGGTCGTCGAGGGCCTCCCGCGCGGCCCGCGCGGCGATCTTCGCGACGACCCGGTCGGCGATGGTCGTCGCCCCACGGCCGGACGGGTGTACCGGGTCTGCTGCCACCCCCCGTCACCGCCGCCGCTCGCCGCGCTCGCGACCCCGGAAGAAGTCACCGGGTTCGAGGTCCCCCTCGAGGAACCGTCCGACGATGAATCCGACCGCGCCCAAGGCCGCGACCAGGAGAAACGCCCCGAAGCCGCCGAAGTACCCGGCGAAACCGAGGGCCATTCCGGCCACCAGGCCGACCACCGACATGCTCATGCTGTGCCCCTTTCCGCCGGGCTGTCCACGGACACGGCTACTGGAGCCGCTGCTCCGACTCGTCCTCTTCCTCTTCGTCGGGGAGCTTCACATCGCTGACCGCGATGTTGACCTCGACGACCTCCAGGCCCGTCATCCGCTCCACGGCCGAGATGACGTTCTCACGCACGGCTCCGGCCACATCGGAGATCGAGACGCCGTAGTCGACGACGATCTCCAGGTCGAGCGCGGTCTGCACCTCGCCGACCTCGGCCTTCACGCCCCGGGTGGCGCTCGACTTCGCTCCGCCGCCGCCCGGTACCCGTTCACGCACGGCACCGAGGGTGCGGGAGAGTCCACTGCCCATGGCGTGGACGCCGACCACGTCGCGGGCGGCGAGGCCGGCGATCTTCTCCACGACCCCGTCGGCGATGGTGGTCCGGCCGCGGGTGGCGGGGTCACCACCGCCGCGCTTGGTCACGTTCGGTTCCTTCGGGTGCGCGGGATCGTTCATGATCCTCATCCCTTCCCTGCGGATATGTACTCCTTCGCCCACATTAAGTGCGCTTGCCCCATCTCGCGCCAGGGATGCGGCAGTCTGGGTACATGACGACGACAGCGGGGACGGGATGGGCGACGGCGGTACGCGAGCGGCTCGGGCCGGGCAGGCTGCTGCCGCTCGGTGAGGCGGCGGACGGCGCGTGGCTGACGGAGCGGGCGGCTCGGGCCGTGCTGCTGAGGGCGGTGGGAACCGTGCGAGGAGTGGTGCCCGGGGTGCTCCGGGTGGGGCTCCTGGAGGCGAGCGGCGAGGAGCCGTTCCCCGTACCGCCGGGCGGACTGCCGCCGGGGACGCTGGCGGTCTCGGCCGAGTTCGCGGCCGCCTACGGGGCGGAGGGGAGCCGACCGCTGCCGGCGCTCGCCACGGAGGTGCGCGAGGCCCTCTTCGCCGCGGCCACGGGAGAGTTGGGGCTGAACGTCGCGGCGGTGGACCTACGGGTGACGGGCATCGCCGAGAGCGGGCAGGAGGCCCCGGAGGCATCGGCCACCACTCCCCCGCCAGGGCGGACCTCGCCGCCGTCGGAGGATCCGGCGGCCCCGGCGGTGCTCGCGGTCGAGGGCGTGGCGGCGCTCACCGACGTGCTGGGCAGCGCGGTCCACCGCGGTCCGGGGCAGCTCCGTGCGGAGGTGGCGGTGACCGCGGGACACCGCCCGCTGGACGTGGCCCGGGCGGTGCGCGGCGCGGCGACCGCGACCGTCCCCGAGGGGACGGCGGTCACGGTCCTGGTGTCGGAGATCCGCTGAGCGGTGGTGTCAGTCTCCGAGGCCGGCCAGATCGCGCAGGCGGCGGGCCTGGGCGGCGCGCTCGGCGGTCCGCTGGTCCTCGTAGGAACGGCCGGCGGCGCCCTGGAGCAGCGTCTTGGTCTCGATCACCGCGTCGCGCGGCGCGGCGAGCAGCGCGGCGCTCAGGTCCCGTACGGCGGCGTCGAGCTCGTCGCCGGGCACGGCGATGTTGGCCAGGCCGATGCGCTCGGCCTCCTGCGCGTGGACGAAGCGGCCCGTGGCGCAGATCTCCAGCGCGCGGGCGTAGCCGACGAGGGAGACGAGCGGGTGCGTGCCGGTCAGGTCCGGCACGAGGCCCAGGCTGGTCTCGCGCATGGCGAACTGCACGTCCTCGGCGACGACCCGGAGGTCGCAGGCGAGGGCGAGCTGGAAACCGGCACCGATGGCGTGCCCCTGGACCGCGGCGATCGAGACGATGTCGCCCCGACGCCACCAGGTGAACGCCTCCTGGTACTCGGCGATGACCGCGTCGAGGTCTTCGTCCGAGCCCCGTGCCAGATCGATGAACGACGGCTCGCCGTCGAAGCCCTCGGGCGTGAACGCCTGCCGGTCGAGCCCGGCGGAGAAGGACTTGCCCTCGCCCCGCAGGATCACGACCCGCACGCTGCCCGGCAGTGACCGTCCGGCTTCCGTCAACGCCCGCCACAGAGCGGGAGACTGGGCGTTGCGCTTCGCCGGGTTGTTCAGGGTCACCGTGGCAACGGCGTCCTCGACGGTGAGCCGTACACCGTCCTTGTCGAACACGAGCACAGAGTCGAGCGAAGTCATGGGGCGCCTCCGGTTCCGGTGCAGCACTGCTAAGTGACTGCACAGTAACCACCCGGCCGACCGCACGGGCGACCGGGTGGCCACCGCGGAACCGGTGGACCCGACGAACCGCGACCCACTCAGGCCGAGGCGGCCTTCTTGCCCCGTGTCGCCCCGCCGCGTCCGCGCAACGTGACTCCGGACTCGCTGAGCATCCGGTGGACGAATCCGTAGGAGCGGCCGGTTTCCTCGGCCAGCGCCCGGATGCTCGCACCGGAGTCGTACTTCTTCTTCAGGTCTGCCGCGAGCTTGTCGCGCGCGGCGCCGGTCACCCGGCTGCCCTTCTTCAGAGTCTCGGCCACCCGTGCCTCCTCATGGGAAGTGCGCTCTGGACTTCTCATGATCACCCCTTCCGGACGTCCTGGCCACCCATTCGACAAGGTCCGTGCCACAAGGTTGGCGGCCGTGGAAGGTCCCGTCACGACCGGAATCCCACATTCCGCAGTGCGCGGAGCACGGCCTGGAGCCGCTCGGGCCGGGAAGTGCCAGGTCAGCGGCGCGCCTGGCGCACAACGACGGCGCGGCCCGCGAGGGAAGGGTTCCTCATCGGGCCGCGCCGGGGGTATGAGACGCACTCACTCAGATGATGGATCACCCATGAGCCGAATGATCCAGGCCGGGATGATCAGGCGAGATCAGGCGAGATCAGGCGAGGGCGACCAGGTCCTTGTAGTCCGGGCCCCACAGGTCCTCGACACCGTCCGGGAGCAGGATGATCCGCTCCGGCTCGAGCGCGTCGACCGCGCCCTCGTCGTGGGTGACGAGGACGACGGCGCCCTTGTACGTGCGCAGCGCGCCGAGGATCTCCTCGCGGCTGGCGGGGTCGAGGTTGTTGGTGGGCTCGTCCAGGAGCAGCACGTTCGCCGAGGAGACGACGAGGGTGGCCAGCGCCAGCCGGGTCTTCTCACCGCCGGAGAGGACCCCGGCCGGCTTGTCGACGTCGTCGCCGGAGAAGAGGAAGGAACCGAGCGTCTTGCGCACCTCGACGAGGTCGAGGTCGGGCGCGGAGGAGCGCATGTTCTCCAGGACCGTGCGCTCCGGGTCGAGCGTCTCGTGCTCCTGGGCGTAGTAGCCGAGCTTGAGACCGTGGCCCGGCGTCACCTCTCCGGTGTCGGGGCTCTCGGCCCCGGCGAGCAGACGCAGGAGCGTGGTCTTGCCCGCTCCGTTGAGGCCGAGGATGACGACGCGGGAGCCCTTGTCGATGGCGAGGTTCACATCGGTGAAGATTTCGAGCGAGCCGTACGACTTGGACAGACCCTCCGCCGTCAGGGGGGTCTTGCCGCAGGGCGCGGGCTCCGGGAAGCGGAGCTTGGCGACCTTGTCGGAGACCCGGACCGCCTCCAGACCGGAGAGCAGGCGCTCGGCGCGCTTGGCCATGTTCTGGGCGGCGACGGTCTTGGTGGCCTTGGCGCGCATCTTGTCGGCCTGCGAGTTGAGGGCCGCGGCCTTCTTCTCGGCGTTCTGGCGCTCACGCTTGCGGCGCTTCTCGTCGGCCTCGCGCTGCTGCTGGTACAGCTTCCAGCCCATGTTGTAGACATCGATCTGGGCGCGGTTGGCGTCCAGGTAGAAGACCTTGTTCACGACGGTCTCGACGAGGTCGACGTCGTGGGAGATCACGATGAAGCCACCGCGGTAGGTCTTGAGGTAGTCGCGCAGCCAGACGATGGAGTCGGCGTCGAGGTGGTTCGTCGGCTCGTCGAGGAGCAGGGTGTCGGCGTCCGAGAACAGGATCCGGGCCAGCTCGACGCGGCGGCGCTGACCGCCGGAGAGCGTGTGCAGGGGCTGGCCGAGGACGCGGTCGGGGAGGCCGAGGGCGGCGGCGATGGTGGACGCCTCCGCCTCGGCGGCGTACCCGCCCTTGGTCAGGAACTCGGTCTCCTGGCGCTCGTACTGCTTCATCGCCTTGTCGCGGGTGGCGCCGGAGCCGGTCGCGATGCGCTCCTCGTTCATCCGCATCTTCTTGATCAGGACGTCGAGGCCGCGGGCGGAGAGGATGCGGTCGCGGGCCAGGACGTCGAGGTCGCCGGTGCGCGGGTCCTGCGGGAGGTAGCCGACCTCGCCGGAGCGGGCGATCTGGCCGGCGGCGGGCATGCCCTCGCCCGCGAGGCACTTGGTGAGGGTGGTCTTGCCCGCTCCGTTGCGGCCGACGAGACCGATGCGGTCGCCCTTGGCGATGCGGAAGGAAGCGGACTCGATGAGGATGCGGGCGCCGGCGCGCAGCTCGATGCCGGAAGCGGTGATCACGGACAGACTCCAGGGCGGGGGATGGACGGCGGAAGGGCTCTTGGGCGGATCGACGCCGCTAGTGCACGAGGAGAATGGCCATGCGGCCAGTCTAACGGGCCCCTGCAACTGCTTTTCGGCCATGCGCGCGGACGGCCGGGCGGCCGGGCGCGCCCCACCGCGTTCCGCCACCGCCGCGGCCCGCGACGCCCCGCCCGGCAAAAGGGGCGGGTCGTGTCCGGTTCGCCGATACTCGGGCGCAGGGCGGCGGCCACCGCCGTGGCGGAGACGGCAGAGGCGGTGACCCATGCGGTTCGACGACGACGCGGGCCTGGACACGTCCGAGGTGCGGGACGTCCGCGGCGGCCGCGTCCCCGGCGGGAAGGCCACCGTCGGAGGTGGAATCGTCGGCCTCATCGCCCTGGTCCTGGGAGTGTTCTTCGGCGTCGGCCCGGAACAGCTCGGGCTCTCCTCCGGCGATCCCGAGCCGGTGGCGACCTCCTCCTCCGCGTCCCAGGTCGAGCGGAGCTGCCGGACCGGCGCGGACGCGAACACCCGCGAGGACTGCCGGATCGTGGCGGTCGTCAACAGCGTGCAGGACTTCTGGCGGGCGGAGTACGCGCGCCGGGGCGGGCGGTACGGGGACGCGCGCACGGTGATGTTCACGAACCGGGTCTCCACCGCCTGCGGCTCGGCCACCTCGGCGGTCGGGCCGTTCTACTGCCCCGGGGACCGGCAGGTCTATCTGGACCTCGGGTTCTTCGACGAGCTGCGGACCGCCTTCGGGGCGAGCGGCGGCCCGTTCGCCCAGGCGTACGTGGTGGCGCACGAGTACGGCCACCACGTGCAGAACATGACGGGAACCCTGGCCCGCTCCCAGGACGGGCGGGCCGGCGCCGACTCCGCCGCCGTACGGGTGGAGCTGCAGGCGGACTGCTACGCCGGGGTCTGGGCGCGCCACGCGACGACCACTCCGGACGACAGGACGGGGCGTCCGCTGCTGACGAGTCTGACGGAGGCCGACATCCGCGACGGCCTGGACGCGGCGGCCGCGGTGGGCGACGACAGGATCCAGGAGAGGTTCCAGGGCCGGGTGACACCGGAAAGCTGGACGCACGGCTCCGCCGAGCAGCGTCAGCAGTGGTTCCGTACCGGCTTCACGACCGGAGACATGGCACGGTGCAACACCTTCCGCTGAGGCGGCTCGTTGTCGGTGCCAAATGCCAGACTGAGACCCAGGTCACATTCCGAGGTTTCAGGCCCACCAGGCGATAAGGAGTGATCGGGATGGCTGAGGCACCCCACATCTGTCCGACCCTGACCTACGACGACGCCCACGCCGCGATCAAACAGCTCACGGAGGCGTTCGGTTTCACCCGCACCGCGGTGTACGAGGCCGAGGACGGCAAGGTGGCACACGCGGAGCTGTCGTACGGGAACGGCATGGTGATGCTCGGCAGCAAGGGGACGGGCAGCGAGTTCGACAAGCTGATGGAGGGCTCCGGGCCCGTCGGGGTGTACGTCCACGTGGACGACGTGGACGCACACCACGCGCGGGCGGCGGAGCACGGCATCGAGATCGTCATGCCGCCCACGGACCAGGAGTACGGCTCCCGGGACTACATGGCCCGCGACGCCGAGGGGAACATCTGGAGCTTCGGCACGTACCTCCCGGGCGGCGCGGAGTAGCGGCCGCTCACGCCCCCCCGGTGTGGACCTGGAAGGCCGCCCTGCGGACGGCCTTGGCCAGGGCAGGATCGGGGTGGGCGGCGGCGAGGGCCACCAGGACCTGGACCGTACGGGGGTGGCCGACGGCCCGGACCGCGTCGAGGAGCGCCGGGACGGTGCCCTGGACGGCGGAGTCGAGGTGGCGGACGAGCAGCGCGCTCTCGCCGTGGTCGGCGACGGCCGCGGCGGTGTCCACCCAGAGCCAGGTGGCCTCCTCGCGGGTGAGCACGTCCGGGGCGTCGTCGGGGTCGGCGCCGTCGTACTCGGCGAGCCAGAGCAGGGCGTAGGGACGCAGCGACGTCTCCTCCGCGGCGGCCCGGACCTCGGCCTCGGCGGGGGCTCCGACGACCCGGAGCGCCTCGAAGGCCAGACCCCGCAGCAGAGCGTCCTCACCACGGGCCACGGTGAGGAGTTCCGTGACCGCGCTGGAGAGCGTGCGGGCGGCGAGCCAGGCACGGTACTCGTCGCGGGCCGGGCCGGGGGTGAGGCGGGCGCAGCCGCGGAGCATGTCCTCGGCGGACTGCTCGATGTTCCCGGCGGGGCTCTGCGCGGCGACGCAGATCTGCTCCAGCTTGACCCAGACCGCCCAGTTGCCGAGGGGGGTCAGCGTGGCCTGGCGTCCGGCGGCGCCGTCACGGTCTTCGGCGGCTTCGGTGCCTTCGTTGCCTTCGGTGCCTTCCGGGGCTCGGGGGCCTTCGTCGAGGGTCAGGGCGCCGACCGCTGCGAGGCCCTCCAGGGCCCAGTCGAGCAGGGCGGAGAGCCCGCCGGTGCCCGGTCCGCACGCGGCGTCGGCCTCGGCGGCGGGTCCGGCGTCGGTCTCGGCGGCGGGTCCGGTGCCCTGGACCGGGACCTCGCAGCGCTCCTCGCGCAGTTCCTCGACCCGCTGCTGGAGCAGGTCCAGCAGGGCCGGGACGAGCACGGGACCGGCGGAGAGCTGGAGCAGGGACAGCACCTGCGGAACGGCCTCGACGACCTCGGCCACGGCGCCGGGCGCCACGTCCTCGGGGGCGGGGTGCACCAGCGACCAGGCGTCGAACAGGGCGACCCAGCCGCGCAGCACGGCGGAGTCGTCACGGTCCCATGCCTGCAGCCGCCAGCCGGGGCGGGCGGTGCCGCCGTGGAGTTCGACGAGTCCGGCGAGCCGGGCGCGGTCCCAGCCGGCCCGGACCTGGCCGGGCGTCAGGCCCAGTGCGGCCGCGGCGCGTTCCTGGGCCGGGACGGCCTCCATGCCGGCGTCGGGGCCGGGGCCGGTCGGAGGGGTGGCCTGGGGGCCGGTCGGAGGGGCGGCCTCGGCGCCGCGGTCGACGGCGGCCCAGCGGGCGATCCGTACGGCGTCGGCGAGGACGATCCGTGCCTGGCGGGCCAGTTCCGCACGGGGCGGAGTGCCCTCCGGCGGCCGCGGCGCCGGCCGGGTGCGCCGGGTCGTCACGGCCCGCCGGGCGGTGGCGAGTGCCCGCGGACGGACGAGTCGGAGTCTGGAGTTGCGCGCCATTTGCTCATCAGGCTTTCGAGACGTCACGGAGGCAGTCTTCCCGCTGACGGCCCGAAAGCCCAATCGGAATCGGCAGCGCCGGTGGAGCGCCGTCGGAGGAGGGGTCAGAGCAGGGGGGTGAGGAAGCGGCGCAGGGCCTCTTCGTAGCGCACCGGGTCCGCGTTCCACATCGAGGCGTGCGGGGCGCCGCGGACGGTGTGCAGGGTGACCAGTTCCGGACGGCGGGCGGCCAGTTCCAGGGACGGCCCCCACGGGGCGAGGGTGTCGTCGGGGCCGTGGAGGACGAGCGTCGGCACACGCAGGCCGGCCGGGTCGGCGACCTCCCGGAGCACGTCGCCGTGGGCGGCGGTCCTGCCCTGGGCGGCGCGGACGGCGAGCGGGAGCAGCGGGCCGGGGACGCGGCGGGCCGCGGCGAGGTTGCGCAGGGTGGTCTCCCGGTCGAGGACCGGGGAGTCGAGGACGAGTCCGCGGACCACGTCCCGTACGCCGGAGTCGGCGGCGGCGTGCAGCGCCATCGCGGCGCCGGTCCCCCAGCCGTACAGGACGATCTCCTGGGCGCCCCGGCGCACGGCGTGGCGGACGGCCGCGTCGACGTCGCGCCACTCGGAGTCGCCGAGGTGGCCGAGGCCGTCCGGGGAGCGGGGCGCGCCCTCGTCCCCCCGGTAGGCGACACAGAGGACGGGGATCTGCCGCCGGGAGAGGAAGGGGACGAGGTTGAGGGGGTGCCGGCGGGTGGTGCCCATGCCGTGCAGGGCGATCACCCAGATGGGGCGGGGGCCGGGGACGAGCCAGGCGGGCAGCGTGCCGAGTTCCCCCGGGATCTCGACGTCCTCGTAGTCGAGCCCGAGCGCGGTGCGCGGGGTGCCGCTGTGGAGCTCGGGGGTGAGCCGGACCTTGGCGCCGGGTTCCAGGGCGCCGAGCTCCACCCGTTCCAGGCGGCGGACGACGGTGTCCGCGGTGTGCGGGACGCGGTCGAGGACGGGTCCGACGACGGCGTGGACCCCGGGGCCCTCGATCCCGTACGTACCGGGGCGCAGGGAGGCGAGGCTGCGGGTCAGGGTGACCCGGTCGGACTCGGCGGCGTGCACCGTGAGCCGGGGATCGCCCGGGAGGGGAAGTCCGGACGACGCCCTGAGGGCGGCGTCACTGGCGTACCGGCCGGCCGCCACCGCGGCCGCGCCGACACCGAGCAGAGTGGTGACGGCCGCTGCCGTCGCTGTAGCCGGGCGCACCGTCCCAGTGTCGGCAGGACGGGGCTCGGCTGCCACCGGACGGACCCGCCGGGCCGCTCCCGCGAGTGACATGGATCTCCTCGGCGGGTCCCCCGATCGGCTGACGGGGACCACGGGGCGTCCGGCTGGTGACACGGGCGGGCGGGGCGGAGGGGAAGGGTGCCGCCCGTGTGCCGTGACGGCACGGCTTCCGGGGGTTCCGGGGTGACCGCATCGTGGACAGAAGCGTGCCGGGGAACGCTAAGCGGAATCTCCGGACACTGGATCGGGACACCACGCAGCCCGACCCAGTTCACCTTCCGTTCACTCAGGTTGCTTACGTTCGTCGAGCCACTGACGTCGAACGATTGCCTGGGTAAATGGAACACATCACGCTGCTGCTCGCGATTGTGGTCGTGACAGCTCTCGTGTTCGATTTCACGAACGGTTTCCACGACACCGCCAACGCGATGGCGACGACCATCTCGACCGGTGCTCTCAAGCCCAAGACGGCGGTGGCCATGTCCGCCGTGCTCAACCTGGTCGGCGCGTTCCTGTCGGTGGAGGTTGCCAAGACGATCTCCAAGGGGCTCGTCAACGAGGAAGGCATCCAACCCGAGGTCATCCTCGCCGCGCTCGTCGGCGCGATCCTCTGGAACCTGCTGACGTGGCTGGTCGGTCTGCCGTCCAGCTCCTCCCACGCCCTGATGGGCGGCCTCATCGGCGCGACCATCGCCTCGATCGGCTTCAGCGGAGTCAACGGCGGGGTCGTCGTCACCAAGGTCCTCATCCCGGCGGTCGCCGCCCCGCTCGTCGCCGGTCTGGCCGCGATGCTCGCCGCCCGCCTGACGTACCGCCTCGACAGGAACGCCGGCAAGAAGACCACGGAGAAGGGCTACCGCGCCGGTCAGATCGCCTCGGCCGGTCTCGTCTCCCTCGCCCACGGCACCAACGACGCCCAGAAGACAATGGGCATCATCACCCTGGCCCTGGTCGCCGGCGGCGTCCTCGCCCCCGGCTCCAACCCGCCGGTCTGGGTCATCGTCTCCGCCGGTGTGGCGATCGCCCTCGGCACCTACCTCGGCGGCTGGCGCATCATCCGCACGATGGGCAAGGGCCTCACCGACCTCCAGCCGCAGCAGGGCTTCGCCGCCCAGACGAGCGCGGCCACGGTCATCCTGGCCTCCTCCAGCCTCGGCTTCTCGCTCTCGACCACGCACTCCTGCTCCGGCGCCGTCATGGGCGCGGGCCTGGGCCGCAAGGGCGGTGTCGTCCGCTGGTCGACCGCCACGCGGATGTTCGTCGCCTGGGGCCTGACCCTGCCGGCCGCGGGCCTGGTCGGAGCCGGCGCCGAGTACGTCGCCCGGCAGGGCGACTGGGGCGTCTACACCGTCGCGGCCTTCCTGGTCGCCTCCTGCGTCGCGATCTGGCTGGTCTCCCGCCGCCAGGTGGTCGACCACACCAACGTCAACGACGTCGACGCGGAGCCCGCGGGCGTCGTGACGACCGCCATCGCGGCCGTCACCCCGCCGCCGTCCGGTTCCGTCGCCGCCGTCGCGGACGAGGACCTGAAGACCACCATCCCCGCGCCGGCCCCCACGGACCCGGCGGCCCCCGCCGCCCCGACTGCGCCCGCATCGGTATAAGGAACGAAACGACATGAAGATCGACTGGGCAGCTCTCGGCTCCGTCTTCGGAGTCAGCCTCGTGGCGACCGTCGCCCTCGTGGGCCTCTTCACCCTCGGGATCGTCGGCCTCTCCAAGCAGGAGCAGGCCGCCGCCCAGGGAGGCTCGGCCACCCTGGCGCGCACCGGCGCGTACGCCTGCTTCGCCCTGTGCGCGGCGGCCGTCGTGTACGGGATCTCCCTCATCATGGGCTGACGCAACACGCTTCGACGACCGGGCGGGCCGCACCTTCGGGTGCGGCCCGCCCGGTCGTCGTTCGCGGTCGTCGTTCGGGCCTCGTGTGGTGCTTCGCACACTGTCTCACCGCAGGTCACAGGTGAGTTGACGGGTGTTCGCGCAGCGTGGTGGACTTCCGGGGCCAATACGGCGGCAAGTAGAGGAAGTCCGGTGCGAATCCGGCGCGGTCCCGCCACTGTGACCGGGGAGTCGATCCCCGGGAGCCAGGAACTCTCGCCGCCGGTCACGTCGATCCAGGGCGCGGACCCTGAGTGAGGACACAGCGCCATGCCCGGCCGCAGAGCAGCCACAGGTGTATTCGCGTACGGCGCCGCCGCCGGACTGGCCGCGGACCTGATCCTCGGCGACCCCCGCCGCGGCCATCCCGTCGCCGCTTTCGGACGGGCCGCCGGCTCCGTCGAGAGACGTCTCCGGCGCGACCACCGCGGGTGGGGCGCCCTCCACACGGCCGTCTGCGCGGGCGGTACGACGGCCCTCGGGGCCCTCGCCGCGCGTGCCGTACGGAACCGTCCCGCCGCCTCCGTCGCCCTGACCGCCGCCTCCGTCTGGGCCGTCGTCGGCGGTACGACCCTGGGCCGGGAGGCCCGCGCCATCGGCGGGGCCCTGACGGCCGGGGACCTGGACGTGGCCCGCGAGCGGCTGCCGCATCTGGTCGGCCGTGATCCGCAGGCCCTGGACGGACCGGCGATGGCCCGCGCGGTCGTGGAGTCCGTCGCCGAGAACACCTCGGACGCCGTCGTGGGCGCCCTGGTCTGGGGCGCCGTGGCGGGGGTTCCGGGCCTCCTCGGCTTCCGGGCCGTGAACACGCTCGACGCGATGGTCGGCCACAAGTCCCCGACGTACCGGCGCTTCGGCTGGGCCTCGGCCCGGCTCGACGACGTGGTCGGCTGGCCGGGCGCCCGGCTGACGGCCGCGCTCGCGACGGTCGCGGGCGGCGATCCCCGAGGGGCCCTGCGGGCCTGGCGCGCCGATGCGGGCAAGCACCCGAGCCCCAACGCGGGCCCGGTGGAGGCCGCGTTCGCCGGGGCCCTCGGCGTACGGCTCGGCGGGACCCTCTCGTACGGCGGCCGGGTCGAGCACCGGCCGGTGCTGAACGGGGAGGGCCGGGACGTGGACATCGCGGACATCGAACGGGCGGTACGGCTGTCGCGCCGCGTGACGGCGCTGACGCTCGCGGTGTGTGTGGGTGGACGGCTGGCCGTGACGGCCATGAAGCGGAGGCAGGCATGACGGGCGGCGGGCGGATGCGGAGTGGCGGACTGCTGGTCGCGGGGACCACGTCCGACGCGGGCAAGAGCGTCGTCACGGCGGGCATCTGCCGCTGGCTGGTCCGGCAGGGTGTGAAGGTCGCCCCGTTCAAGGGCCAGAACATGTCCCTGAACTCCTTCGTGACGCGGGAGGGCGCGGAGATAGGCCGGGCCCAGGCCATGCAGGCACAGGCGGCCCGGGTCGAGCCGACCGCGCTGATGAACCCCGTGCTGCTGAAGCCGGGCAGTGACCGCTCCAGCCAGGTCGTGCTGATGGGCAAGCCGGTCGGCGAGCTGAGCGCCCGCGGCTACCACGGGGGCCGGCAGAAGGAGCTCTTCGAGCCCGTCCTCGCGTGCCTGGAGGAGCTGCGGGGCACGTACGACGCCGTGATCTGCGAAGGCGCGGGCAGTCCGGCCGAGATCAACCTGCGGCGCACGGACATCGTGAACATGGGCATCGCGCGGGCCGCGCGGCTGCCGGTCCTCGTCGTCGGGGACATCGACCGCGGCGGGGTGTTCGCCCAGTTCTTCGGGACGACGGCGCTGCTCTCGCCCGAGGACCAGGAGCTGGTCGCCGGCTACCTCGTGAACAAGTTCCGGGGTGACGTGACGCTGCTGGAGCCGGGCCTCGACATGCTGCACGGACTCACCGGACGCCGGACGTTCGGTGTCCTGCCGTACGCGCACGGGCTCGGCATCGACGAGGAGGACGGGCTGCGGGTCTCCCTGCGGGGCGCGGTCCGCGAGTCGGTCGTGGCGCCACCGGTCGGCGAGGACGTGCTGCGGGTCGCGGTGTGCGCCGTACCGCTGATGTCGAACTTCACCGACGTGGACGCGCTGGCGGCCGAACCGGGCGTGGTGGTCCGGTTCGTGGACCGGGCCGAGGAGCTCGTCGACGCGGACCTGGTGGTCGTGCCCGGGACGCGGGGGACGGTCAGGGCGCTGGCCTGGCTGCGCGAGCGAGGGCTCGCCGACGCGCTGGCACGGCGGGCGGCGGAGGGCCGGCCGGTGCTCGGCGTCTGCGGCGGCTTCCAGGTCCTCGGCGAGCACATCGAGGACGAGGTCGAATCGAAGGCGGGGGCGGTCGACGGGCTCGGACTGCTGCCGGTACGCGTCCGGTTCGCGGCCGAGAAGACCCTGGCCCGTCCGGCCGGCGAGGCGCTCGGCGAGCGCGTCGAGGGGTACGAGATCCACCACGGCGTCGCGGAGGTCCTGGGCGGGGAGCCGTTCCTGGACGGCTGCCGGGTCGGCGCGGTGTGGGGCACGCACTGGCACGGCTCGCTGGAGAGCGACGGCTTCCGCCGGGCGTTCCTGCGGGAGGTCGCCGCGGCGGCCGGACGGCGCTTCGTCCCGGCCCCCGACACGTCGTTCGGCGCGCTCCGGGAGGAGCAGCTGGACCGCCTCGGCGATCTGATCGAGGAACACGCGGACACGGACGCGCTGCTGCGGCTGATCGAGGACGGCGCGCCGTCGGGGCTGCCGTTCGTGCCGCCGGGTGCGCCGTGAGCACGACGACCGCCGAACACCAACGAGTTGAAGGAGTGACCGCCCGATGAGCACCCGGTATCCGTTCACCGCCGTCGTCGGCATGGACGACCTGCGGCTCGCGCTGCTGCTGAACGCCGTCAGCCCGGCCGTGGGCGGTGTGCTCGTGCGCGGCGAGAAGGGGACCGCGAAGTCGACCGCCGTCCGCGCCCTCGCGGAGCTGCTGCCGGACGTGGCGGTGGTCGCGGGGTGCCGGTTCAGCTGCGATCCGGGCGCACCCGACCCCGGCTGCCCGGACGGGCCGCACGACGCGGGCGCCCAGGCGGCCGCGCGGCCCGCGCGGATGGTCGAGCTGCCTGTCGGTGCCTCCGAGGACCGGCTCGTCGGCGCGCTGGACATCGAGCGGGCGCTCGCGGAGGGCGTGAAGGCCTTCGAGCCCGGGCTGCTCGCGGACGCCCACCGCGGAATCCTGTACGTCGACGAGGTCAACCTCCTCCACGACCACCTCATCGACCTGCTCCTCGACGCGGCCGCGATGGGCGCCTCGTACGTCGAGCGCGAAGGCGTCTCCGTACGGCACGCGGCCCGCTTCCTGCTGGTCGGCACGATGAACCCCGAAGAGGGCGAACTGCGCCCCCAGTTGCTGGACCGCTTCGGTCTCACCGTCGAGGTCGCGGCCTCGCGCGAGCCCGAGCAGCGGGTCGAGGTGGTGCGCCGCCGGCTCGCGTTCGACGACGACCCGCTCGCCTTCGCCGCCCGCTGGGCCGGTGAGGAGAGCGCGCTGCGGGACCGGATCGTCGCCGCGCGCGAGCTGCTGCCCAGCGTGGTGCTCGGTGACGCCGCCCTGCTCCAGATCGCCGCGACCTGCGCCGCGTTCGAGGTGGACGGGATGCGCGCGGACATCGTGATGGCCAGGACGGCGACCGCGCTCGCCGCGTGGGCGGGGCGTACCGAGGTCACGTCGGACGACGTGCGGCAGGCCGCGCTGCTCGCGCTCCCCCACCGCCGGCGGCGCAACCCCTTCGACGCGCCGGGGATCGACGAGGACAAGCTCGACGAGACGCTGGAGCGGTTCCAGGGCGAGGACGAGGGCGACGACGACCCGGACCCCGGCCCCGAGGGCCCGGGTGGGCCCGGAGGCGGTGGCGGTGTGCCGCCGCAGGGTGAGGGTCCGGACTCCGCGCCCCGGAGCGACGGCGCCGAGGAGGCGCCGGCCTCCGATCCCGGCCCCGCGCCCGCCCCGCAGGGCCCGGGCGGCGCCGGTGGCGAGCGGGCCGCCGTCAAGGCCGCCGAGCCGTTCCGTACGAAGATGCTCAGCGTGCCCGGACTCGGCGAGGGGGCGGCCGGGCGCCGTTCCCGGGCCCGTACCGAGCACGGCAGGACGACCGGGGCCGTACGGCCCCGGGGCGCGCTGACCAAGCTCCACCTGGCCGCGACCGTCCACGCCGCCGCCCCGCACCAGAAGGCGCGCGGCCGGACCGGCCCCGGGCTCGTGGTGCGCCGGGACGACCTGCGGCAGGCCACCCGCGAGGGGCGTGAGGGGAACCTCGTGCTCTTCGCCGTGGACGCGTCCGGGTCGATGGCGGCCCGGCAGCGGATGAGCGCCGTCAAGGGCGCCGTGCTCTCGCTGCTGCTGGACGCCTACCAGCGGCGCGACAAGGTCGGTCTGGTCACCTTCCGGGGGCGTGACGCCGAGGTGGCGCTGCCGCCGACCTCGTCCGTGGACGCGGCCGCCGCGCGGCTGGAACAGCTCCCGACGGGCGGCCGTACGCCGCTGTCGGCCGGGCTGCTGAAGGCCCATGACGTGCTCCGCGTCGAGCGGCTGCGCGACCCCTCGCGCCGCCCGCTGCTCGTCGTGGTGACCGACGGGCGGGCGACCGGCGGCGGCGCCGACCCGGTGGCGCTCGCGGCCCGCGCGGCGCGGCTGCACGCCTCCGAGGGCACAGCGGCCGTCGTCGTGGACTGCGAGACCGGGCCCGTGCGGCTGGGGCTCGCCGGGAACCTCGCCCGCGAACTGGGCGGGACCGCCGTGACCTTGGACGAGCTGCGCGCCGACTCGATCGCCGGGCTCGTCAGAGACGTACAAGCAGAGCACGCCACGAGGAGGGCCGCTTAATGCCGCAGGGACAGCCGACCGTCGTTCCCGACGACGGTCTCACCACCCGCCAGCGCCGCAACCGTGCGCTGGTGATGGTGCACACGGGCGTCGGCAAGGGGAAGTCGACCGCCGCGTTCGGCATGGCGCTGCGCGCCTGGAACCAGGGATGGCCGATCGGGGTGTTCCAGTTCGTCAAGTCCGCCAAGTGGAGGGTCGGCGAGGAGAACGCGCTGAAGGCCCTCGGCGAGACCGGCAAGGGCGGGACCGTCACCTGGAACAAGATGGGTGAGGGCTGGTCCTGGATCCAGCGCGAGGTCGCCGAGGGCGAGCAGTCCCACGAGGACAAGGCGCGCGAGGGCTGGGAGCAGGTCAAGCGGGACCTCGCCGAGGAGACATACAAGTTCTACGTCCTCGACGAGTTCGCCTACCTCCTGCACTGGGGCTGGATCGACACCAAGGAGGTCGTGGAGGTGCTGCGCGACCGCCCCGGTCACCAGCACGTCGTGATCACCGGCCGCAACGCGCCGCAGGAGCTGGTGGACTTCGCGGACCTGGTGACGGACATGTCGAAGGTGAAGCACCCGATGGACGCGGGTCAGAAGGGCCAGCGGGGCATCGAGTGGTAGCACGTCTCGTCATCGCCGCGCCGTCCTCCGGCGCGGGCAAGACCACGGTCGCGACCGGCCTGATGGCCGCGTTCGCCGGCCGTGGCCTGGCGGTCTCCCCGCACAAGGTCGGCCCGGACTACATCGACCCGGGCTACCACGCGCTGGCGACCGGCCGGCCGGGCCGCAACCTCGACGCGTACATGTGCGGCACGGGTCTGATCGCGCCCCTCTTCGCGCACGGGGCGCGCGGCTGCGACCTGGCGGTCGTCGAGGGCGTCATGGGCCTGTACGACGGCGCCGCCGACCAGGGCGAACTGGCGTCCACGGCGCAGGTGGCGAAGCTGCTCAAGGCGCCGGTGGTGCTGGTCGTGGACGCGTCGTCGCAGTCGCGGTCGGTGGCGGCGCTGGTGCACGGGTTCGCGTCCTGGGACCCGGAGGTGCGGATCGGCGGGGTGATCCTGAACAAGGTCGCGACCGACCGGCACGAGCATCTGTTGCGGGAAGCTCTCGGCGAGTCCGGGGTTCCCGTGCTGGGCGTGCTGCGGCGGGCGCCGGCCGTCGCCACGCCGTCGCGGCACCTGGGTCTGGTGCCGGTGGCCGAGCGTCAGGCGGCGGCCGTGGAGGCGGTGGCCGCGCAGGCGGAGCAGGTTCTTCGGGGATGCGACCTGGACGCGCTTCTGGGTCTGGCGCGGTCGGCGCCGCCGTTGCACGCCGAGGCGTGGGACCCGGCCGTCGCGGGGCGGCCGGCCGCCGGTGGCGGGATGGTGCCCACCCTCCACCCTGGCCCTTCGGGCAGGGGGGCATCCTCGAGCGCCGCGCTCGCATCGCGCAACGACGGCCCGCGACCCCGCGTGGCGGTGGCCGGAGGCGCGGCGTTCACGTTCTCGTACGCCGAGCACGCCGAGCTGCTGACCGCCGCCGGGGCCGAGGTCGTCACCTTCGATCCGCTGCGGGACGAGGCCCTTCCCGAGGGGACGAGCGGGCTCGTCATCGGCGGGGGCTTTCCCGAGATGTACGGGGCCGAGCTGTCCGCCAACGAGCCGTTGCGGAAGGCCGTCGCCGAGCTCGCCGCCTCCGGGGCGCCGATCGCCGCCGAGTGCGCCGGGCTGCTGTACCTCGCCCGGTCGCTCGACGGGACGCCGATGTGCGGGGTCCTCGACGCCGACGCTCGCATGTCGTCACGTCTCACGCTCGGCTACCGGGACGCCGTGGCGGTGAGCGACAGTCCGCTCGCCGCGACCGGGGCGCGGATGCGGGGGCACGAGTTCCACCGGACCGTGATCGAGCCGGGCGCGGGCGCGGCGCCGGCCTGGGGGCTGCGGCAGCCGGCAGGGGTCCCCCCTGCTCGAAGAGCTGGGGGGAGCGTGGAGGGTTTCGTCCAGCAGGGGGTGCACGCGAGCTATGTGCACACCCACTGGGCGGGTGCCCCGGAGGCGGCCGTGCGGTTCGTGGAGCACTGCGTGAACGGGCCCGCCGCGTGAGATCAGCCGCCGGACACGCCCACCACGAGCCAGATGAAGGCCACGCCCGCCACCGTGCACAGCAGGGTGGAGCGGGCCGGGTGTTCGTGGTG
This sequence comes from Streptomyces sp. NPDC029139, assembly GCF_055564335.1. Taxonomy (NCBI): domain Bacteria; kingdom Bacillati; phylum Actinomycetota; class Actinomycetes; order Kitasatosporales; family Streptomycetaceae; genus Streptomyces; species Streptomyces sp. NPDC029139. The sequence continues at coordinate 70,671 of NZ_JBVHWN010000002.1, forward strand.
GGCCTCGGGGAGGATCTCGGCGGCGGCGAGGTAGAGCAGGGCGCCGCCGAAGAACCCGAGATAGCTGCCGAGCAGTTCCTCCGGAAGGGTGAACAGCAGGGTCGACGCGGCGCCGGCGATGGGGGCGAGGGCGTCCGCGACGAGCATGGCGATCGCCTTGCGACGGGCGTTCCCGTACAGGCTGGTGATCGTGTACGTGTTGAATCCGTCGGCGAAGTCGTGGGTGATGACGGCGAGCGCGACGGTGGCGCCCATGCCTCCGCCGACCTGGAAGGCGGCGCCGAGCGCGATGCCGTCCATGAGGCTGTGGGCGACCATGGCCGCCGCGGCCGTGAGTCCGACCTGCGGCACTCTCTCGTCGGCGGCGACCCCGTGCGCGGCCTGACGGACGGCCAGCAGCCGTTCCACCGCGTGGGCCAGGAGGAAGCCGCCCACGAAGAGGAGCAGGGCCTGCGGGACGCCGAAGACCGTGGCGCCCGTGGCCTCCAGCGCCTCCGGCAGGAGGTCGAGTCCGACCACGCCGAGCATCAGTCCGCCGGCGAGCCCGAGGACCAGGTGGCGCCGGTCGGTGACGCGCTGCGCCGTCCAGCCGCCGAAGAGCGTCATGAGGAACGCGCCGAGCGCGACGAAAACGGCCATGCGCCCTTGCTATCCGATCGTGTGCGTCCCGCGCACATCAGCGGCGGCGTGGTGGGGAGGCTGGTCGCGTGATCACGGTGATCGGTGGCGGTGCGGGCGCTGACGTGGGCTCCTGGGCGGGCGAGGCGGCGCCGGTGGTGGACGTGCGGGGCGACACGTTGACGGACACGGAGCTCGGCCTGGTCGAGAAGCACGTGGCCGGGGGCGGGGCGCGGGTGGTCGTGCGGGCGCTGGGCGACCCCGGGTTCTTCGGGGTGGTACGCGCGTTGGAGGAGCGCTTCGGGCCCGCGGCTCTGGAGGTGCGGCCCGCGCCGACGGCGGTGGGGCTCGCTTTCGCGCGCCTCGGGCTGGCGTGGGACGACGCGTACGTGGTGGACGGCAGGCAGGCGCGCGGCGCGGGGACGTACGGCAGTGCGCTGGACCGGGCGGTGAACGTGTGCCGGGCCCGTCCGAAGGTGGCCGTGCTGCCCGGGCCCGGGGTGGGCCCCGCCGAGCTGGGCGCGGAGTTGGTGCACCGGGTGGAGTCGCGGACGCTGGTGGTGTTCGCGGCGCTGGGTGATCCGTTCCGTGAGCGCTTCGAGCGCGTGGAGCCGGCGGAGGCGATGTGCCGGACCTGGGAGGGGGTGAGCCTGGTCCTGTGTCTCGACGAGTCGCGGGGGGAAGGGCCGCCGCCGGTGGTGACGGGTCCGCTGTCGGGGCCGGGCAAGTGGGCGCTGGCGGACCGGGAGTTCGGGGCGGGGGACGGTGCCGTGCTGCCGTACGAGGCACGGGCGCTGGCGCTCGCGCGGCTCGGGCCTCGGGTCGGGGATCTGGTGTGGGACATCGGCACGGGCTGCGGGACCGTGGCCGTGGAGTGTGCCCGCCTGGGCGCGGCGGCGGTCGCCGTCGAACGGACGGCGACCGGGGTGGAGCGGATCCGCGCGAACGCGGCGGGACACGGCGTGGAGGTGCGGGCGGTGCACGGCGCGGCGCCGACGGTGCTGTCGCATCTGGCCGATCCGGACGGGGTGTTCATCGGCGGCGGCGGACGTGAGCTGAAGTCGGTCGTGCTGACGGCGGCCCGGCGGGCGCGGCGTTCGGTGGTGGTGGCGGTGACGGCTCTGGAGCAGGTGACCCCGGTCCGCTCGGCGCTGGAGTCGTGCGGGTTCGCGGCCGAAGGGGTGCTGCTGCAGTCGCAGCGGCTCCTCGCGCTGCCGGACGGTTCCACGACGATGGCCCCGGCGGCCCCCGTGTTCCTGGTGTGGGGCACGCGATGAGCGGGGTGCCGGAGGGGGTCGGGACGGCGGCGGGCGGGACGGCGGTCGGCGTCGGGGCCCGTACGGGGGTGTCGGTGGACGAGGTCCTCGCCCTGGTCACGGATTCGCTGCGGGAGGCCGGCCTCGCGGGCCCGGACGTGACGGCGCTGGCCACGCTGGAGGCGCGGGCGGCGGAGCCGGGCCTCGTGGCCGCGGCCGATCGGCTCGGCGTGCCTCTGCGGGCGTACGGGGCCGAGGAGCTGGCCGCCGTGTCCGTACCGCATCCGTCGGGGGCTCCGCTGGCGGCGACGGGGACGGCGTCGGTGGCGGAGGCCGCGGCGCTGCTCGCGGCGGGTCCGGGTGCCGAACTCCTCGTACCCAAGCGGAAAACGAGGCGCGTCACGTGCGCTATCGCCCGGTCCCTCCCCTTTCCTCCGAACGAAGATGCCTCCGCCGTACGGTTGTTGCCCCAGGGACAGGGGTACATCGCTGGTCAGACGGAGCCCCGTACACCCCCCACTCACCACCCGACGGCGGCCATGGATTCCCACGCGCACACAGACGTCCACGATCTGCGGCACCACGGTGACGCGGAGGTACGGGACGAGAAGCTGATCGACCTCGCGGTCAACGTCCGCACGAACACGCCGCCGGAGTGGCTGCGCGAGCGGATCGCGGACTCGCTCACAAGTTTGGCGCACTACCCCGACGGGCGGGCGGCGCGGGCCGCCGTCGCCGAGCGGCACGACCTGCCGGCGGGCCGGGTGCTGCTGACGGCCGGGGCGGCGGAGGCGTTCGTGCTGCTCGCGCGGGCGCTGTCGGCGCGGCGGCCGGTGGTGGTGCATCCGCAGTTCACCGAGCCCGAGGCGGCGCTGCGGGACGCCGGGCACGAGGTGGGCCGGGTGCTGCTGCGCGAGGAGGACGGCTTCCGGCTCGATCCGGCGGCGGTCCCCGAGGACGCGGACCTGGTGGTGATCGGGAACCCGACGAACCCGACGTCGGTGCTGCACCCGGCGGAGACGATCGCCTCGCTCGCGCGCCCCGGCCGGACGCTGGTGGTGGACGAGGCGTTCATGGACGCGGTGCCGGGCGAGCGGGAGTCGCTGGCCGGGCGGACGGACGTACCGGGTCTGGTCGTGCTGCGGAGCCTGACGAAGACCTGGGGTCTCGCGGGCCTGCGGATCGGCTATGTCCTGGCGCCGCCGGACACCATCGCGGCTCTCACCGGGGCGCAGCCGCTGTGGCCGGTGTCCACGCCGGCGCTGGTGGCGGCGGAGGCGTGCATGTCCCGCGCGGCGCTCGCGGAGGCGGAGCACGCGGCGCACCGGATCGGGGTGGAGCGGGCGCATCTGCTGGCGGGCCTCGCGGAGTTCGACGATGTCCGGGCGGTCGAGGCGGCGGAGGGCCCGTTCGTCCTGATCCGGATCGATCGCGCGGACGAGGTGCGGGAACGGCTGCGGGCGCTGGGCTTCGCGGCGCGGCGCGGCGACACGTTCCCGGGTCTGGACAGGAACTGGCTCCGGCTGGCGGTGCGGGACCGGGCCACGACGAACCGCTTCCTGCAGGCCCTGGACCAGGCCCTGCTCATCCGGGGCTGCTGATCCGAGCTGCCTTTCCGGGCTGCTGATCAGGGCTGCTGATCCGAGCTGCCCTTCAAGGCGGCCCGGATCAGCTGTTCTTGAGCGGGCCCTGTCGGCCGCGTACGGGCGGGAGGCGCAGGGCGGTGTCGTCACCACCGCCCTGCGCCTCCCTTCCCGTTTCCCCCTGAGGCCCCCCTCGGGTCGGTCAGCCGCGGGCGCGCCGGCGCGCCAGGACGAGGGCGCCGCCACCCGCGCCGAGCAGGACGGCCGCGCCGGCGGCCACGTACGGCGTCATCGAGCTGCCGCCGGTCGCGGCGAGGTTCTGGTCGGCCGGGCCGGAGCCGCCGTTCTGGGTCTCCACGCCGCCGGCGTCGTCGGTGGGCTCGGCCGAGGGCTCCTTCGAGGGCTGCCCGCTCGGCCGCTCCGAGGGCTTCTCGGTCGGCTTCTCGGTGGGCCTGGTGCCCTTGGGCGTCTCGCAGGTGGCCTCGGCGAGGGTCACCACACCGTTGACCTGGGCCACCCCGAGCTGCAGCGGGTCGACGTCCACCTTCAGTTCGAGCGCGGTCGCGGCCGCGGTGCGCGAGGTGGTGGAGGTACGGGACAGGTCGAGGGTCACCTCGCCGACGCCCGGCACGGTGACCTTGGTCCGTCCGCCCGTGGACAGGGTGGTCTTCTTGCCGAAGACGGTCACGTGCCCGAGGACGTTGGACGTGGCGACCGGCTGCTTGCCGGCCTCGCAGACCGCCGTGGAGGTGACCTTCTCGACCTCGATCAGGGAGAGCGCCCGGATGCCGGGGACGTGGACCCGCGCCTTGACCAGGTTCACGTGCCCCTCGGCCTTCCGCCCGTCGACCGTGGCCTTGGAGGTGGCGACATCGGCGCGCAGGACGTCGATCGGCCGGCCGTTCTCGGCGCCCTCCACCTTCACGGTCAGGGCGGTGGAGTTCTCGCTCTGCGGCGCCTCGACCTCGTTGAGGGAGGCCCGCAGCGGCACGTTCACCGTCTTGCCGAGCAGGGAGACGTCGAGGCCGGTCCGCAGGACGACGGCGGTCGCGCGTCCTTCGCCACCCGTGGCGTGCGCCGCGGGGGCCAGGAGGGCAACGGGTCCGAGGGCCAGGGCCGTGACGGTCGCGGCAGCCGCGGTACGGCGCACGGGCATACGGAAGGTGTCGCTGTTCACGATGGTGGAACCCCCACAAGAGACATGGCGTCGCCGGCCGCTCGCCACGGGGACACGGGGTCGGCACGGCGTCGGCGACTTGAGACACCGGAATCTTTACGCACGGAGAGTGAACCGGCGGACACCTGGCGTGAGTTCACTCGAAAGGAGGGTTTCCGTGCCCATATTCGATTCTTTCGGCACACTCGTTCCCGCACGCCCCGCGTGTTGCGCCTCACGCGGGGCGCACACGTGAAGTGCATCAACGAGGTGAGCCGTCGCGGGGTAACGGACGGTCAACCCGACGCCCCGGCGGAGCGATCCGGTCAGGAGGCACGCCAGTATCCGAGCGAGTGGACCCGCTCCTTGGGGAGCGCGAGCTCCTTGCGTACGTACGAGGCGAGGGTGCGGGTGGTCGCGGTGTCGCAGGCGATCCAGACGTACGGGTCGCTCCCGAGCAGCTCCGGCAGCTCGGCCCGCACGCGCTCGACGAGCGCCGTGCCGCCGCCCTGCCGCGGGACCCGGCGGAGCTCGTGGTGGTCCGTGTCGAGCCGCAGCGGCAGTTCCTCGTCGGCGTCGTGGGAGGTCTCGAACCAGAGCGTGGCCGGAACGCCGGGTGCGGAGTCGAGCAGGGAGTTGATGGCGGGCAGCGAGGCCGGGTCGCCGATCACGAGCATCCGGCCGGGGCGCGGCTCCGGGGCGGTGAAGCCGGTGCCCTGCAGGGTCGCCTCGATGGTGTCGCCGGGGACGCAGGCGCGGGCCCAGTCGCTGGCGACGCCGTCATGGAGGGCGAACTCCAGACTGAAGGTCCCGGCGTCGGGGTCGGGGTCGACCAGGGTGTAGGCGCGCTGGTGCGGTTTGCCCGCGGTCTCGAACCAGAGCCGTACCCACATCGTCGGGTGGACCCCGGCGGCGGCGAGGAGACCGCCGTCGGTGAGATGCACCCGGCGGTAGTGCTCGGTGACCTGCTCGGCCCCGGTCACCGTGAACGTGAAGTCGCGCCCCCGGAACAGTTTGAGGACGACACCCTCCCAGCCATGACCCACCGCGCTCTCCTCCCCTGCGAACCTGTAGATTAATTTAGGTCAGCCTAACCTAAGAAGCACGGACGGGATCGGGATCGGATTGAGCATCGAGGTCTACCGGGACGACTGGGGCATTCCGCACCTGAGAGCCGCCGGTCCCGAGGAACTCACCTTCGCCCAGGGGCGGGTGACCGCGGTCGACCGGGCCTGGCAGCTGGAGGTGGAGCGGCACCGGGCGCAGGGCACCACGGCGTCGTTCCTCGGCGCGGGCGAGACCGGCTGGGACACCTTCGTACGGCAGGCCCGGCTCGCCGACACCGCGCGCCGCTGCTTCGAGCGGCTGGACGCCGGGACGGCGCGATGGGTGCGGGCGTACGTGGACGGGGTCAACGCGGGTCTGCCGGAAGGCGCCGACCGGGCACCCGAGTTCGCGACGACGGGCCTCGCGCCCGGACGCTGGGAGCCGTGGACGCCGCTGGCGGTCTGGCTCTCCACCCACATCCTCTTCGCCGGCTTCCCCACCAAGCTGTGGCGGGAGGAGGTCGCGCGCCGGCTCGGCGAGGAGTGGACGGAGCTGTTCGCCACCGACGGGCCGGGGACGGCGGGCTCCAACGGCTGGGTGGTCTGCGGTGACCGTACGGCGAGCGGCGCGGCGATCGTGGCGGGTGACCCGCACCGTTTCATCGAGGCGCCCGGGGTGTACCAGCAGATCCGCCTCGCGTGCCCGGAGTACGACGTGCTGGGCCTCGCCGTGCCGGGCGTCCCGGGCCTCGCCCACTTCGGGCACACCGGGCGGGTCGCCTGGGCGATCACCAACGCGATGGCCGACTACCAGGACCTGTACCGGGAGCGGCTGCGGCGGACCGCCGACGGCGGCGTGGAGGCCCTCGGCCCGGACGGCTGGCGCGCGGCCTCGGTCCACCGGGAGTCCGTCGAGGTCGCGGGCGGGGAGCCGGTGGAGATCGAGGTGATCGAGACCGAGCGGGGGCCGGTGATCATCGGCGTGGAGGCGGGTTCCGGCTCTGCCGTGGGGTCCTCCGGCGCGGGCGGGAGTGGGACCGCGGGCTTCTGGGAGGCGATCAGTCTGCGGCATCCGCCGCGGGTGACCGGCGAGCTGGGCTTCGGCGTCCTGCCCGCGCTGCTCTCCGCCCGCACCGTCGCGGACGTGGACCGCGCGGTCGACGGCTGGGTCGAGCCGGTCAACGTCCTCCAGGCGGCGGACGTGGACGGCGGGCTGTTGCACCGGGTCGCCGGGTACGTGCCCGTACGCGACCGCGCCAACTCCCTCCGGGTGGTCCCGGCCTGGGAGCCCGCCCACACCTGGCGGGACGGCCCGGCCCCGACGCCCCGCGCGGAGGTCGAGGGCCATGCCGTCATGGCCAACGCCCGGGGCCTGGCGGCCCCGCTGGGCGTGGAGTTCGCCCCCGCCCACCGCGCCTCGCGGATCGACGCCCTGCTCGACGGCTCGACGTCCTGGACGCCGGCGGCGATGCCCACCGTCCACACGGACACCGCCAACCTTTCGGCGACCCGTCTCCTGGACGCGATCCGCCGCCTGTCCGAGACCTCCCCGGACGGGACCGGTTCGGGCCATCGGCTCGTCGAGGGCGGGGCGTCCACCGATGGCGGGCCGGCCGGCCAGGCATCCGGCGGGCACGGCCCGTCCGGCGACGGTGAACCGGCCGGCCGGGCAGCGCGGAGCGCCGACCGTGCTCAGCCCGCCCCCGCGGGCCCGCCGCCCGGCGAGGGCGGGGTGTCCCGCCAGGCCCCGGCAGCCGGCGGGAGCGCCGCGTTGTCGGCCGACGGGAGCGCCGCGTTGTCCGCCGAGGGGAGCGCCGCGTTGTCGGTCGGCGCGGCCGCCGTCCGCGCGCGGCTGCTCGCCTGGGACCGGCGGATGGACGCCGACAGCGTCGACGCCGGGCTGTACGCCGCCGTGCGCGGGGCCGTCGTGCGACGCGTCGCCGGGCATCCGGCGTTCGCGGCGCTGCGCGAGCCCGCACCGCACCCCGCGCTGTTCCAGCCCTGGCTCGCCCTCGGGCCGCGCGTGGCCTTCGCGCTGGAGACGCTGCTGGTCTCCGGCCCCGTACCGGCCGAGGACATCGCGGAGATCGTCCGGGCGGCCCTCGAAGAGGTGGCCGCCGGGGAGGAGCCGCCCGCCTGGGGCGTGACGCACCGGCTCGCCCCCTGGCAGGCGCTCCCCGACGAGGACGACGCGCAGTGGCCCGGCCTCGGCGGGGACCACGACTGCGTGTTGTCCACGTCCAGCGTCCCCGGCTTCACCGACCGCAGCGCCCGGGCCTCGGCAGCCCGCTACGTCTGGGATCTCGCCGACCGCGACAACAGCCTCTGGGTCGTGCCGTTCGGCGCGTCCGGCGTCGCCGGTGAGCCCCACCACCGTGACCAACTCCCCCTGTGGCTGCGGGGCGAACTCGCCCCCGTCACCACCGACTGGCACCACCTCACCAAGGAGTTCCCGCATGACTGAGCCCGTCCACCTCCAGACCGTCGAGGGCTTCGGCACCGTCCGGATCGACCCCGTCGACCCGGACCGCGACGCCGCTCTCATCCACGGCTGGGTCAACGAGGAGCGCGCCCTGTTCTGGGGCATGGGCGGGACGACCGTCGAGCAGGTGCGGGACATCTACGCGCACCTCGACTCGCTCACCACGCACCACGGCTTCCTGGTCCGCCGCGACGGCGAGCCGGTCGCGCTCTTCCAGACGTACGACCCCGAGGCCGATCGCGTCAGCGAGTGCTACGACGTGCTCCCCGGCGACATCGGCGTGCACCTCTTCCTGGCGCCGACGGCCGCCCCCGAACGAGGCTTCTCCGCCGGTCTGCTGACCGCGCTGATCGACTTCACGCTGTCGGGCGGCCGCACCCGCATCGTCGGCGAGCCGGACGCCGCCAACGAGAAGGCGATCGGCCTGCTCGTCCGGTCCGGCTTCGAGCTCGGCCCGGAGGTCGTCCTGCCCGAGGTGGACCTCCCCGAGGTCTTCATCCCGGAGAAGAAGGCCCGGCTGGCGTTCCTGACGCGCTGACGGGCGACGGCCTGAAGGGGGCGGGCCCGCTGCCGACGGCAGGGGGCCCGCAACCTCGGCGGAGGTCAGCCGATCACGCGGCCGTTCACGATGACCCGCCGCGGCGCCGCGAGCACGCGGACGTCCGCCCGCGGGTCCTGTGCGTAGACGACGAGATCCGCGGGCGCGCCCTCGTCCAGGGAGGGACGGCCGAGCCACTCCCGCGCGCCCCAGGCCGTCGCCGAGAGGGCGTCGAGCGGGGGAATGCCGGCCTTGACCAGTTCCTCGACCTCGGCCGCGACCAGGCCGTGGGCCAGGGAGCCGCCCGCGTCCGTGCCGACGAAGACCGGGACGCCCGCGTCGTAGGCCGAGCGGACCGTGTCGTACCGGCGCTCGTGGAGCCGTCGCATGTGCGCCGACCAGCGCGGGAACTTCGCCTCGCCGCCCTCCGCGAGCCGGGGGAACGTGGCGATGTTGACGAGCGTCGGGACGATCGCGACGCCCCGCTCGGCGAAGAGCGGGATCGTCTCCTCGGTCAGCCCGGTGGCGTGCTCGATGCAGTCGATGCCGGCCTCCACCAGGTCCCGCAGCGAGTCCTCCGCGAAACAGTGCGCGGTGACGCGCGCGCCCAGCCTGTGGGCCTCGGCGATCGCCGCCTCGACCTCGGCGCGGGGCCAGCAGGCGCCCAGGTCGCCCGCCTCCCTGTCGAGCCAGTCGCCGACGAGCTTGACCCAGCCGTCGCCGCGCCGGGCCTCCTGTCCGACGTACGCCACCAGCTCCGGGGGCTCGATCTCATGGGCGTAGTTGCGGATGTAGCGGCGGGTCCGGGCGATGTGGCGGCCCGCGCGGATGATCTTCGGCAGGTCCTCGCGGTCGTCGATCCAGCGGGTGTCGGCCGGTGAACCGGCGTCCCGGATCAGGAGCGTGCCCGCGTCCCGGTCGGTCAGCGCCTGCTTCTCGCTCGTGGCGTCGTCGACCGGGCCGTGCCGGTCCAGGCCGACATGGCAGTGCGCGTCGACGAGACCCGGCAGGGCCCAGCCCTCCACGGTCAGGGCGTCGCCGGAGGGCCGGGTGTACGTGATCCGGCCGTCGACCGCCCAGAGCTCGTCCCGTACGTCCTCCGGGCCGACGAGCACCCGCCCCTTCACATGCAGCACCACGCGATCGCTCATGTCTGCACTCTACGAGGGGCGGGTGACCCCCCGGGCGGGGCGGTCCCTCGTCGATCTCCACGTCCCGGACCACGGCGTACGGACCCCCGCGGTACGGGCCGCCCGGGGTACCGCTCGGTACCCTGAACCGAGTTGCACCCCCTGCCCCACCCGCGGCTCCGGCTGCGTCGAACTGATCCGAAGAAGGCACCGCCGTGACCGTGACACACCCGCTCCTGGACCTGGCCCCGCTGACCGCCGCGCACTTCGCGTCGATCGAGCGGCGGGTCGCCGCGCTGCTCTCGACCGAGCAGGACGTGGTGATCACCCAGGGCGAGGCGCTGCTGCCCCTGGAGGGGTGCATCCGCAGCGGGGCACGGCCCGGCTCGACCGCGCTGAACATCGTCACGGGACCGTACGGCCAGACCTTCGGGGGCTGGCTGCGGGACTGCGGGGCCACGGTCGTGGACCTCGCGGTCCCCTTCCACACGGCGGTGACGGCCGCGCAGGTGGAGCAGGCGCTGGCCGAGCACCCGGAGATCGACTTCGTGTCGCTGGTGCACGCGGAGGCGGCGACGGGCAACACCAACCCGGTCGCGGAGATCGGTGAGGTCGTGCGGGCGCACGGCGCGCTGTTCTACCTGGACGCGGTGGCGTCGATCGGCGCCGAGCCGGTGCTGCCGGACGCGTGGGGCGTCGACATGTGCATCGTCGGCGCGCAGAAGGCGATGGGCGGTCCGGCGGGTGTCTCGGCGGTCTCCGTCAGCGAGCGCGCCTGGGAGCGCTTCGCCGCCAACCCGGGGGCTCCGCGCCGTTCCTACCTCTCCCTCCTGGACTGGAGGGAGCGCTGGATCGACGGCGGCCGCAAGGCGCTGCCGCACGCGCCGGCGCAGCTGGAGATGCTGGCCCTCGAGGCGTGCGTGGAGCGGATCGAGGCCGAGGGCCTGGACGCGCTGATGGCGCGGCACGCCGCCGCCGCGGCGGCGACCCGGGCGGGCGCGCTGGCCCTGGGCGGCGGTCTGCGGCCGTACGTCCACGAGGCGCGGGACGCGGCCCCGGTCGCGACGACGCTGCGGACCCCGGCGGGTGTGGACGCCTCGGAGCTGGTGGCGAAGGCGCTGGCGGCCGACCCGTCGTTGCCGCTGATCGCGGGCGGCGGGGCGCTGTCGACGGAGATGATCCGGGTCAACCACTACGGCGTGGACGCGACGCCGGGCGCGGTCCAGTCCTCGCTGGCGGCCCTGGGCGCCGCGCTCGGCGAGGCGGGCCACGCGGTGAACCTCGAGGCCGCCCGCCGCGCGGTGACGGAGGCGTGGAGCTAGGCCGTGTCCGGAAAGTAGCGCCGTCCGCCCGCAGGGCAGGGCCCGCGGCGTCCGGTGCGTGCGACGGCAAGGCGGAGGGCCGCCCTCGTACTGGGCGTACTCGGGCGATCCGACAACGCAGCGGGGGGCACCTCCCGTGCCGGAAGGGCTACGGGGGGTGCGGGCCAGGCGTCGCGGGCCAGGCGGGACCTTCCGGACACGGCCCAGCGCCTCCGGCGAACTCGGACGAAGCGGGCGGGGCCGGTGGCCCCGCCCGTTCCGTATGCCCGCGACCCACATCCGTGCGAATGCCGCCCATCGGATTCCCGGGATTGCGGGGCCATTCGATCCGTCGCTTCCCAGATATTCTCACCCGTGAATACGGACGGAATATCGAAGTGCATTCTCCGCGCGAATTCCCGGTACACCTTCCGCACTTCTTCTGCCCGCGATCAGCGACCCTAAACGCTAAGATTTCATCAGCGTCCGTCTCGCGTTCCGACCCTGTGATCGACTCCACATCGCACCCTTTTTGCCCGGATATAACCGGACAGAACGGCAGTGATCCGCGCTCGCGCGAATAACACATCACGCGCCGCCTTCCCACCCCACGGCCACATGCAATCCGAGAAATTGCTCGGTAAATTTCCTCGCCATGACCGCAGCACAAGCAGCCATGACTCTGGAAAGCCCACGCGTGGAGGACGGAGCCGCGATGTGGCGCATCGCCCGCGACTCCGAGGTACTGGACCTGAACTCCCCGTACAGCTATCTGCTGTGGAGCCGCGACTTCGCCGCCACCTCGCTGGTCGCGCGCGGCGCCGACGGCGAGCCGGTCGCCTTCGTGACCGGCTACATGCGCCCGGACCGTCCGGGCACCCTCGTCGTCTGGCAGATCGCCGTCGACGCGGAGCACCGGGGACGGGGCCTGGCCGGGGTGCTTCTCGACGCGCTCACCGCGCGGGTCGCCCCCGAGGCCCTCGAGACGACCGTCACCCCCGACAACACGGCCTCCGGCCGGCTCTTCGCCGCCTACGCCGCACGACACGGGCTCCCTCTGGAGCGCGAGGTCCTCTTCGACGGGGACCTGTTCCCCGACGCGTCCGACGGCGCCGACCATCTGCCCGAAGTACTGCACCGCATCGGCCCTTTCCACTCCACGGGAGCATCGCTGTGACCATCACCCCGCCCGAACTGAGCGTCTTCGAGACCCTGGAGTCGGAGGTGCGCAGCTACTGCCGTGGCTGGCCCACCGTCTTCGACCGCGCGCAGGGGGCCCGCCTCACCGACGAGGACGGGCACGAGTACCTCGACTTCTTCGCCGGCGCCGGTTCGCTCAACTACGGCCACAACAATCCCGTTCTGAAACGGGCGCTGATCGACTATCTGGAGCGGGACGGGATCACCCACGGTCTCGACATGGCGACCACCGCCAAACGCACCTTCCTCGAGACCTTCCACGACGTCGTCCTGAAGCCGCGCTCCCTGCCGTACAAGGTGATGTTCCCGGGCCCGACCGGCACCAACGCGGTGGAGGCCGCGCTGAAGCTGGCGCGGAAGGTGAAGGGCCGCGAGTCGGTGGTCTCCTTCACCAACGCCTTCCACGGGATGTCCCTGGGCTCGCTCGCCGTGACGGGCAACGCCTTCAAGCGGGCCGGCGCCGGCATCCCGCTGGTGCACGGCACGCCGATGCCGTTCGACAACTACTTCGACGGCCAGGTCCCGGACTTCCTCTGGTTCGAGCGGCTCCTGGAGGACCAGGGCTCCGGGCTGAACAAGCCGGCCGCCGTGATCGTGGAGACGGTGCAGGGCGAGGGCGGCATCAACGTGGCGCGGGCCGAGTGGCTGCGGGCGCTCGCCGACCTGTGCCGGCGCCAGGACATGCTGCTGATCGTCGACGACATCCAGATGGGCTGCGGCCGCACGGGTGCCTTCTTCTCCTTCGAGGAGGCGGGCATCACCCCGGACATCGTCACGCTGTCGAAGTCGATCAGCGGGTACGGCCTGCCCATGTCGCTCTGCCTGTTCCGGCCGGAGCTCGACGTGTGGGAGCCGGGCGAGCACAACGGCACCTTCCGCGGCAACAACCCGGCCTTCGTCACCGCGGCCGCCGCCCTCGACGCCTACTGGGCCGACGGCCAGATGGAGAAGCAGACCCTGGGCCGCGGCGAGCAGGTCGAGCAGGCGCTCCTCGCGCTCTGCGAGGAGAACTCCGCCGACGGTGCGCACTACCGGGGCCGGGGCCTGGTCTGGGGCCTGGAGTTCGCCGACCGGTCGCGGGCGTCGAAGGTCTGCGCGCGCGCCTTCGAGCTGGGCCTCCTGCTGGAGACCTCGGGCCCGGAGAGCCAGGTCGTCAAGCTCCTCCCGCCGCTGACCATCAGCCCGGAGGAGCTGGACGAGGGGCTGCGCACGCTGTCCCGTGCGGTCCGCGAGACCGTCTGAACCACCCGTAGACGAAGGGAAATCGACTCACTGTGATCGTCCGATCGTTCAAGGACATCGAGAACACCGAGCGCCATGTGCGGGCCGCCTCCGGCACGTGGGAGAGCAAGCGGATCGTGCTCGCCAAGGAGCGCGTCGGCTTCTCGCTCCACGAGACCGTGCTGTACGCGGGCACCGAGACGTCCATGTGGTACGCCAACCACATCGAGGCCGTCCTGTGTGTCGAGGGCGAGGCCGAGCTGACGAACGACGAGACCGGCGAGACGCACTGGATCGAGCCGGGCACGATGTACCTGCTCGACGGTCACGAGCGGCACACTCTGCGGCCCAAGACCGACTTCCGCTGCGTCTGCGTCTTCAACCCCCCGGTCACCGGCCGGGAGGACCACGACGAGAACGGGGTATACCCGCTGCTCACCGAGGAGGGCTGACATGACCGACGTACTGACGGACCTGTATCCCACGCGCGGCGCCGAGGAGGTGCTCACGCCCCGCCGGGACCCGGTGGTGTGGAGCGACGCCCCGGGCCTGGAGACGTTCGAGCGCGACGGCTTCCTCGCGGAGCCCGATCTGCTGACCGACGACGAGGTCGCGGTGTACAAGCGGGAGCTCGACCGGCTGATCGCCGATCCCGCCGTACGCTCCGACCCGCGCGCGATCGTCGAGCCGAAGACCAAGTCCGTACGGTCGGTCTTCGAGGTCCACCGGATCAGCGAGGTCTTCGCCCGGCTCGTGCGCGACGAGCGGGTGGTGGGCCGGGCCCGCGAGATCCTGGGTTCGGACGTGTACGTCCACCAGTCGCGGATCAACGTGAAGCCGGGCTTCGGTGCCTCCGGTTTCTACTGGCACTCGGACTTCGAGACCTGGCACGCGGAGGACGGGCTGCCGCGCATGCGAACCGTCTCGGTGTCGATCGCGCTGACCGAGAACCACGACACCAACGGCGGCCTGATGATCATGCCGGGCTCGCACCGGACGTTCCTCGGCTGCGAGGGCGCCACCCCGAAGGACAACTACAAGCGCTCGCTCCAGATGCAGGACGCGGGCACGCCGTCCGACGAGGCGCTGACGCGACTGGCCGACGCGCACGGCATCCGGCTCTTCACCGGCCGGGCGGGGTCGGCGACCTGGTTCGACTGCAACGCCATGCACGGCTCGGGCGACAACATCACTCCGTACCCGCGCAGCAACGTCTTCATCGTGTTCAACAGCGTGGAGAACACGGCGGTGGAGCCGTTCGCGGCGCCCGTGCGGCGACCGGAGTTCATCGGGGCACGGGACTTCACTCCGGTGCGGTGAGCCGTACCGGGTGGGCGAGTGCCGGATGAGCCGGGGCGCGGTGGCGTCCCGGGTGCGGGGGGGGGGGGGGGGGGGGGGGGGGGGGGGGGGGGGGGAGAGAGGACCCACACACCCCCCAACAAGAACCCAAAACAACCACGCCACCCACCCCAC
>NZ_JBVHWN010000002.1:85684-354575 GCF_055564335.1 Streptomyces sp. NPDC029139
GGGGTTGGGGGCGTGGTGGGGGGGGGGGTTGGGGGGGTGTTGGGTGGCGTTCCCCCCCCCCCCCCCCCCCCCCCCCCCCCCCCCCCCCCCCCCCCCCACCGGCCGGGACGTGAGGCCCCCGGAGCCGTCAGCCGGCCAGGACCTCCAGGGCGCGGTCCACGTCCGCCGCGCTGTTGTAGAGGTGGAAGGACGCCCGCAGGTTGCCCGCGCGGGCGGACAGCACCACGCCGGCCTCGCGCAGTGCGGCCTGACGGTCGCCGAGACCCGGCACGCCGACGACTCCGGAGACGTCCCGCACCGGCTCGTGCCCCAGGTCGGCGACGCCCGCCCGGAAGCGCGCCGCGAGGGCCTTGTTGTGGGCCTCGATCCGCTCGATGCCGATCTCCTCGAGGAGCGTCAGCGAGCGGGCGGCCCCGTGGTACGACAGGAAGGCCGGCGGCTCGTCGAACCGCCGTGCCGAGCGGGCCAGTTCGCGCACGGGTCCGTAGCTGTTGACCCACAGCTCCTCGCCCGTCACCCAGCCGGCGTGGATCGGGACCAGGGAGTCCTGCGCCTCCTCGGTGACGGTGAGGAAGGACGCCCCGCGCGGGCAGAGCAGGAACTTGTAGCCGCCGGCCACGGTGTAGTCCCACTCCCCCGCCCGCAGCGGCAGCCAACCCGCCGACTGCGTGGCGTCGAGGAGCGTGCGGGCGCCGTGCGCGGCGGCGGCGTCCCGTACCGCCGGGAAGTCGGCCGTCCGGCCGTCGGCGGACTGCACGGCGGAGAAGGCGACGAGGGCGGTCTCCGGGCCGATGGACTCCGCGAGCCGCTCCAGCGGGACGAAGCGTGTCTTGAGATCGCCGCGGACCGTGAACGGTGTGATGACGGAGCTGAAGTCACCCTCGGGGAAAAGGATCTCGGAACCCGCCGGCATCGACTGCGCGATCATCCCGACGTGCACGGAGACCGAGCTGCCGACGGCGACCCGGTCCGGGTGGACGGACATGAGCCGGGCGTAGGTGGCGCGGGCCTCGTCGACGGTCTCGAAGCTGCCCGCGCCCTCCGGCCGCCCGTCGGCGGTCTCCTCGGCGAGGAGGGTGATCGCCTCGATCGTGCGGCGCGGCAGCAGGGCGCAGGCGGAGGTGTTCAGATACGTCTGCTTCGGCGCGAACTCGGCGCCGCCGAGGGGGTCCATGGCATCCATGGCCCCAGCCTGGGCTCCCCCCGACCGCACGTCAACGACGCATGATCGACGGGACCGGTCCACGGGAGCCCGGAAGGACGCTCACGCCCGGGGCGGTTCCGGGACCTCGCACCCGTCGGCGTCGCAGGCGGCCGCGTCCCCGCCGACCGGCTGCAGTGCCCGGCCCTGCCACGCCTGCTCCAGCGCCTGGGTGAAGACCTCGGCGGGCTGCCCTCCGGAGATGCCGTAGCGGCGGTCGAGAACGAAGAACGGCACGCCGTTCGCGCCGAGTTCGGCGGCCTCGCGCTCGTCCGCCCGTACCGCCTCGGCGTACGCGTTCTTGTCGGCGAGGACGGAGCGGACCTCGGTCTCGTCCAGGCCGGCCTCGACGCCGAGCCGCACCAGGGTCTCGGCGTCGAAGACGGAGCGCTCCTCGGCGAAGTTGGCGCGGTAGGCGAGGTCGAGCAGTTCGTTCTGGCGGCCGCGGTCCTTGGCCAGGTGGAGAAGGCGGTGGATGTCGAAGGTGTTGCCGTGGTCGCGGCCCTCGGTGCGGTAACCGAGGCCCTCGGAGTGCGCGTTGGAGGCGACGTGGGCCTCCATCGCGCGGGCCTCCTCCAGCGTCCGGCCGTACTTCTTCGCCAGCATGTCGATCACGGGAGCCGTGTCGCCCTTGGGCCGGTTCGGGTCGAGCTCGAAGGAACGGTGCACCACCTCGATCTCGTCGCGGTGGGCGAAGGCCGCGAGCCCCTTCTCGAAGCGGGCCTTGCCGATGTAGCACCAGGGGCAGGCGATGTCGCTCCAGATCTCGACGCGCATGTTCTCTGCTTCTCTCCGGGGTCGTGGGATCTACCGTGGCCGCAACGCGGCGGGGTGCCCGATTCATTCCGTACGGGGCCGCGGTGTGAGGCGGAGCACGAGGGGTGCCGGAGGAGACGCGGAACGGGGTGCCGGAGGAGACGCGGCACGGGGGCGCCGGGGGGGCAAAAAAGAAGGGCAAAGGAGCGTCCGCTTCCCTTGCCACTCTTAACTTATAGCGCACCGGGGGGCTTGCGGCAAGGCCCCCGTGGTGCCGCAGAATCACTGGCCTCACGCCAGAACCCCGGACATCGGAGATCCACCACGTGCATGTGAACGACCTGCCCACCAGCGCGTTCGACCTCCCGGACCGGCTCTCCGCCAAGTCCGACCCCACTCTGATCGGCCGCGACGAGCAGCACTTCGCGGCCGTCGCGGAGAGCCTCGAGCAGACGATCGCCGAACTGTCCGGCCGCCTCGACGCCCTGCGCAGGGCGCCCGGCGGTCTCGGCCGGGAGGCGATGGAGCGCGACGTGGAGATCCACCGGCTCACCGGTCGGCTGCGTACCCTGCGCCGCTTCGGTCTGGACCTGTGCCTCGGGCACGTCGTGCACGCGGACGACCCGGAGCCCGTGTACATCGGGCGGCTCGGCCTCACCGACAGCACGGGGCGTCGGCTGCTGCTCGACTGGCGTTCCCCCGCGGCCGAGCCGTTCTTCGCGGCGACCCACGCCCACCCGATGGGCCTGGCGAGCCGCCGCCGGTACCGCTGGACCCGCGGCCGGATCAGCGACTACTGGGACGAGGTGTTCACCGCCGACGGGCTGGAGCGGCACGCCGCGCTCGACGACCAGTCCGCGTTCATCGCGAGCCTGGGCGGCAACCGCTCGGAGCGGATGCGTGACGTCCTCTCCACCATCCAGGCCGACCAGGACGCCATCATCCGGGCGGGATCCCGCGGCGCGCTCGTCGTCGACGGCGGCCCGGGTACGGGAAAGACCGTCGTCGCCCTGCACCGCTCCGCCTACCTCCTGCACTCCGACCCCCGCCTCGGTCACCGTCGGGGCGGCGTCCTCTTCGTCGGTCCGCACCGGCCGTACCTCGACTACGTCGCCGACGTGCTGCCGAGCCTCGGGGAGGAGGGCGTGCAGACCTGCCTCCTGCGGGACCTGGTCGCCGAGGGGGCCGAGGCGGTGGTCGAGAGCGACCCGGACGTGGCCCGGCTGAAGTCCTCCGTGGGCATGGTGCGGGCGATCGAGAAGGCGGTCGCGTTCTACGAGACGCCGCCCACCGAGGCGATGACGGTCACGACCCCGTGGACCGATGTCCGGCTGAGCGCCGGCGACTGGGCCGAGGCGTTCAAGGCGCCGGAGCCGGGTACGCCGCACAACGAGGCGCGCGAGCAGATCCGGGAGGAACTGTTCACGATCGTGCGGGACCAGCACGACGAGGACGTCCCCGAGGACCAGCTCCGGAGGGTGCTGCTGCGGGACGAGGAGCTGAACGGCGCCCTGAACGGCGCGTGGCCGCTGCTCGAGGCGGCCGACCTCGTCGGGGACCTGTGGTCCGTGCCCGCCTACCTGCGGATGTGCGCCCCCTGGCTGAGCCCCGAGGAGGTACGGAAGCTGCGGCGCTCGGACGCCCGGGCGTGGACGGTCTCCGACCTGCCGCTCCTGGACGCGGCCCGGCAGCGGCTCGGCGATCCGGAGGCGTCCTCGCGCAGGCGGCGGCGCGACGCCTCCGTCGCCGCGGAGCGCGCGCGGATGGCCGACGTCATCGCCGACGTGCTCGCGGCGGATGCCGACGGTGAGGGGGCGGTGACGATGCTGCGCGGGCGGGACCTCCAGGACAGCCTGATCGACGAGAGCGCGCTGCCCGGTGCCGAGCCGGATCTGCTCGCCGGACCGTTCGCGCACATCGTGGTGGACGAGGCCCAGGAGCTGACCGACGCGGAGTGGCAGATGCTGCTGCTGCGCTGCCCGTCCCGGAGCTTCACCATCGTCGGGGACCGTGCGCAGGCCCGGCAGGGGTTCACGGAGTCGTGGCGGGAGCGGCTGGAGCGGATCGGGCTCGACCGGATCGAGATGGCCGCGCTGAGCATCAACTACCGCACGCCGGACGAGGTCATGGCGGAGGCCGAGCCGGTCATCCGGGCCGCGCTCCCGGACGCCAACGTGCCGACGTCCGTCCGCAGCAGCGGCATCCCGGTCGTCCACGGGGCGGTCGCGGATCTGGACGCGATCCTCGGGGACTGGCTCGCCGAGCACGACGACGGGATCGCCTGCGTCATCGGCAGCGGCGGCACCGGCGCCGGCCGGGAGCGGGAGACGGACCGCGTCCGGTCGCTGACTCCGGGGCTGTCGAAGGGGCTGGAGTTCGATCTGGTCGTCCTCGTCGACCCCGAGTCGTTCGGTGAGGGGATCGAGGGAGCGGTCGACCGGTATGTCGCGATGACCCGGGCGACCCAGCGGCTCGTCGTTCTCACGAGCTCCTGACCTCGGCCGCAGGGGCGGGGCCGGCGCCCCTGCGGTACCGCCCCGGCGCCATGCCGTACTCCCGCTTGAACGCCTTGGCGAAGGCGAACTCCGAGGTGTAGCCCATGCGTTGGGCCACCGCGCGCAGAGGCGCGTCGTCCGCGCGGAGCAGCCGGCCCGCCGTGGTCATGCGCCACCACGTCAGGTACGCCAGGGGCGGCCGGCCCACCAGCGCGGTGAACCGGCGGGCGAAGGCCGCGCGGGAGAGGCCGCCCTCCGCCCCCAGCTCCTCCACCGTCCAGGCCCGGGCCGGGTCCGCGTGGATGGCGCGGAGGGCCGCGGTGACGGCCGGGTCGCTCAGGGCCGCGGACCAGCCGGACGTGCGGTCGGGGCGCTCGGTCAGCCACCAGGTGCGCAGCATCAGCACGAGGAGGGTGTCGAGGAGGGCGGGCACGAGCGCGTCCGATCCCGGTTGCGGGTCGGCGAGTTCGGCGCCGAGCAGGTCGACGCCGGCGCGCAGCCGGGTGGGGGCGCCGGCCCGGGCGGGGATGTGCACGTACGGCGGCAGCTCGGTGAAGAGGGGGTGGGCCCGCGCCCTGCTCACCTGGTACGCCCCGCACACCAGCAGGGTCTCGTCGGGGCGGGCGGGGCCGCGGGCCGGCGGGGTGGGCCAGGATCCGTCGGGGGTCCGCACGGCGTCGACGAGCGGGACGTCGGGGTGGGCGGCGAGCCCGTGGCCGCTGCCGTGCGCCAGCAGCACCACGTCCCCGGGGCGCAGTTCGACGGGTCCTCCGTCGCCCGGCGGGATGAGCCAGGCCGTGCCCTGGACCAGCCCGTGGAACCCGGCCCCCTCGCCCGGCGGGAAGCGAAGGCCCCACGCGCCGGAGTCGACCGTCCGGGAGGAGTGCGGTCGTCCGGTGCGCATCGCCATGACGGCATCACTCAGTACGTCCATGGCCGCACGGTACCGCGAGACGACCGGACATGGGCGGGAGGTCCTGGGACATGGAACGTCTCGGGGCCGCTGCCTACGGTCGAGACATGACACATCGACAGATGAACGCACAGGTGAATCGGCAGACGACACGCGCGGTGCTGTTCCACGCACTCGGAGGCCCCGAGGTGCTGACCGTGGAGGAGGTTCCGCTTCCCGCGCCCGGCCCCGGCGAGGTGCTCTTCCGGGTCGAGGCGATCGGTCTCAACCGGGCCGAGGCGCTGTTCCGCGCGGGGACCTACTACTACCCGGCCACGCTTCCCGGCTCCCGGCTCGGGTACGAGGCGGCGGGGGTGGTGGAGGCGGTCGGCGCGGGTGTCACCGCGTACGCCGTCGGGGATCCCGTCATGGCGGCCGCCAACTTCGACTTCGGGGTGCACGGCGTGTACGCGGAACGCGTGGTGCTGCCGGAGGAGTACGTGGTGCCCCGGCCCGAGGGCGTGGACGCGACGACCGCGGCCGCCTCGTGGCTGACGTACTCGACCGCGTACGGCGGCATGGTGGAGGCGGGCGGGCTGCGGCCCGGCGACCCCGTGGTGATCACGGGGGCGTCCAGCGGTGTCGGGACGGCCGCGATCCAGGTGGCTCTGAGGGTCGGCGCGGTGCCGATCGCCACGACGCGCGGCGAGGAGAAGCGGCGGCGACTGCTCGACCTGGGCGCGGCGCGGGTGATCGTCACCGACGACGAGGACCTGGTGAAGGAGGTGAGGCGGTTCACCGGCGGGCTCGGCGCGCGGGTGGCCTTCGACGCCGTGGGCGGCCCGGGCTTCGCCGAGCTGGGCGGCGCGCTGGAGACGGGGGGCACGGCGGTGCTGTACGGCTGGCTGGACCACCGTCCGGCGGCCGTGCCGATGAACTGGCCGCTCACCGTGCGCGGGTACGCCAACGGCGCGGTGGTGGGCACGGCGGACGGACGGCGGCGGATGGCCGGGTTCATCGGTTCCGGTCTGCGGGACGGCTCGCTGGCGCCGGTGATCGCCGAGACCTTCGAGGGTCTGGAGCGGATCACCGACGCCCACCGGTTGATGGAGTCCAACGCGCACACCGGGAAGATCGTGGTGCGGGTGTGAGCCTCCGGGGGTGTCCTGTCGATCAGCCCGGCACGATCGGCGAGGCACCCCCTGGTGCCGGGTCAGCGGCGGGGCAGGCCCAGCGGGTTGTCGTCCCGGAGCTCCGGGGGGAGCAGGTGGCCGGGCGTCGACTGGTAGGTGACCGGGCGCAGCCAGCGCTCGATCGCGGTGGCGCCGACCGAGGTGGAGGTGGAGGTGGTGGCCGGGTAGGGCCCGCCGTGGTGCTGGGCGCCGGCCACCGCCACGCCGGTCGGCCAGCCGTTGACGAGTACGCGTCCTGCCAGCGGGGTCAGCTCGGCGAGCAGGGAGGCCGCGTCGGGGTCCTCCTGCGCCATCTGAAGGGTGGCGGTGAGGTTGCCGGGGAGCCGGGAGAGGACGGCGCTGATCTGCTCCCGGGAGTCGTAGCGGGCGACGACGGTCACCGGGCCGAAGCACTCCTCCAGGAGCACGTCGTGCCCGCCCTCGTCGAGCAGGGCGTCCGCGTCCACGGTGAGGAAGCCCGCGTTGACGGTGTGCGGCCCGCCGGGGCCGGGCTTGACCGGCGCGGTGACGCCGGGGAGTTCGGCGCGCTCGGCGGTGCCGGTGAGGAACGAGCCCAGCATCCGGTGGTCGAGCATCACGCCGGGTTCGCTCTCGCTGACGGCGTCCGTCACGGCGGACACGAAGCGGTCGCCCGGCTCGCCCGTGGGCGCCAGCACGAAGCCGGGCTTGGTGCAGAACTGGCCCTGGCCCATGGTCATGGAGGCCGCGAGCCCCGCCCCGAGCTCGCCGGCCCGCTCCTGCGCGGCCGCTTCGGTGATCACGACCGGGTTGAGGGAGCCGAGTTCGCCGTGGAAGGGGATGGGGACGGGGCGGGCCGCCGCCGCGTCGAAGAGCGCCCGCCCGCCCCGGACGGAACCGGTGAAGCCGGCCGCCGCGATCAGCGGGTGCCGGACGAGCTCGACGCCCGCGTCGAAGCCGTGGATCAGGACGACCACGTCCTCGGGGAGCCCGGCCTTGACCGCGGCGCGGCGCAGCAGGGAGGCGCAGAGTTCGGAGGTGGCCGGGTGGTCGGGGTGGGCCTTGACCACGACGGGGCAGCCCGCCGCGAGCGCGCTGGCGGTGTCTCCGCCGGGGACGGAGAAGGCGAGCGGGAAGTTGCTGGCCGCGTAGACGGCGACGACGCCGAGCGGGATCTTCCAGCGGCGCAGGTCGGGCCTGGGCGGGACGGTCGTGGGGTCGGGCAGGTCGATCCGGATGTCGAGGAAGGAGCCCTCGTCGACCACGTCGGCGAAGGACCGCAACTGGGCGGTGGTGCGCGCGAGTTCTCCCGTCAGCCGGACCGGCCCGAGGGCGGTCTCGGCGTCGGCCGCCTCGACGACGTGCGCACCGGCCTCGTCCAGGAGGTCGGCCGCGGTACGGAGCAGGGCGGCCCGCGCCGTACGGTCGGCGAGCGCCTCGCGGGTCGCGGCCGCGGCGCGGACGGCGCGGTCGACCTCCTCGGCTGTGGCCTCCACCGCAACCTGTTCCCGCGGCTTCCCCGTCCGGGGGTCCACACTCCACACTGGTTCCGCTGCCACGGCCACGCCCCTCTTCACGCTCTGTTCGCTATTCTGAACAGGGTTCCTGTAGATGAACAGGACTCTATTGACGGGCGTGCCCTCTCCACAAGAGGCACCGACGAGAGGGGCGAGGGCCATGTCGACTGCCGACACGGGCGGGGCGCAGGTCAAGTCCGCTGTACGCACGGTGGAACTGCTCGAGTACTTCGCCGGGCGCCCCGGGATGCACTCGCTCGCCGCCGTCCAGGAGGCGGTGGGCTACCCCAAGTCCAGTCTGTACATGCTGCTGCGCACCCTGGTCGAGCTGGGCTGGGTGGAGACGGACGCGACGGGCACGCGGTACGGCATCGGGGTGCGGGCCCTGCTGGTCGGCACCTCGTACATCGACGGGGACGAGGTCGTGGCGGCCGCCCGGCCGACCCTGGACCGGCTCTCCGACGACACCACGGAGACCATCCACCTGGCGCGGCTCGACGGGACCAACGTGGTCTATCTGGCGACCCGTCAGTCCCAGCACTATCTGCGGCCGTTCACCCGGGTCGGACGCCGGCTGCCCGCGCACTCGACCTCGCTCGGCAAGGCGTTGCTGGCCACCCACAGCGACGAGCAGGTCCGCAAGCTGCTCCCGGAGACGCTGCCGGCGCTGACCGAACACACCCTCACCGACCGCGAGAAGCTCATCGAGGAGCTGCACCTCATCCGCGAGCAGGGGTACGCGGTGGACCGCGAGGAGAACACGCTCGGGCTGCGCTGCTTCGGCATCGCGATCCCCTACCGGACCCCGGCGCGGGACGCGATCAGCTGCTCGGTGCCGGTCGCGCGGCTCACCCCGGGACACGAGCAGATGATCAAGGACGCCCTCTTCGACGCCCGCGACCGGCTGACCCTGGCGACCCGCCGCCTCTGAGAGACCGGCAGCCGCCGCCTCCGCGTCGGGCACCTGGCGCCACCGTGCCCCCGGCGCGCGGCGCTCGGCGCTCGGCGCTCGGCGCTCGGCGCTCGGCCGCGATCCGCTCAGCGGCGGTCCGCCAGGGCGCGCTGCCACACCGGGCTGTCGACGTAGTGGTTGTCGTACCGCTCGGAGGACTCCTTGATCTCCTCGAAGCTCGCCTCGCCGCGCATCACGCGGCCGAGCAGCCGCAGGTAATCGAACCGGGCCATGCCCGGCGTGAAGACGAACAGGACGTCGGCCTCGGCGCCCGGCGCAGCGGCGAAGGCATGGGGGGTGTGCGGCGGCACGAGCAGGAAGTCTCCCTGCTCCAGGACGGTGAGCTCCTCGCCCAGGAGCACCTGGAGCGAGCCGCCGAGCACGTAGAACATCTCCGACGCCCTGGTGTGGAAATGGGCCGGGGCGCCGACGGCACCCTTCGCGAAGGTCGAACGGTAGGTGGTGAGCTGCCCGCCGGTGGTGTCGGAGTCGGCGAGGAGCGTCATCACGCTGCTCGGGTCGGCGGTGGTCTCGGCGGTGGCGGCGCGGGTGAGGAGCGGGGCGAAGGGCTGCGTCGTGTTCATGAAGATCACTTTATGGCGGGTGGTGACCCGGCGAAGGGTGCATTCACGGCCGGAAAAGATGGGTCAATCCGGGGAGGCTGAGGGCTGTCTCCCCCGTGCGGCGGAGACGGTCCGCCGGTGGGAACGACGTGGCGGGAGGGGCCCGCACGGGAGCGTGGGGCCATGAAGCCGACCGCTCCTGCCGATCCCCCTCCCGCGCCGCTCCCCGACCCCGCGCCGCTTCCCGACCCCGCGCCGCTTCCCGACCCCGCGCCGTCCGGGCGGCCCGGTCCCGCCCGCCGGGTCCTGCGCGCCGTCGCCGTCGTGGCCTGCCTCCCCTACATCGTGCTCAAGACCGTCTGGGTCGCGGGCGGCGAGATCGGCATCCCGGCCGGCAGCGTGCTCCTGGAGAACCGCACGACGGTGGCGACCGCCAACGTGGTCTCCCTCGTCGCGGACGTCCTGGTCGTGGTCCTGGCCCTGCTCCTCACCCAGCCCTGGGGGCTGCGGGTGCGGGCCTGGCTGCTCGCCCTCCCGATGTGGGGCGCGACGGGGCTGCTCGCCCCGATCATGGTCGGCTTCCCGGCGCAGCTCGCCGTCTCGCTCCTCCGCGGCCCCGACCCGGAGGCCCCGCCCCGCGAACCGTTCCTGGACGAGTGGGTCTTCGGCGTCGTCTACGGCGGATTCATCGCCCAGGGCCTCGCGCTCGGCACCCTCTTCGTCCTCTACACCCGTGACCGCTGGGGCCACCTCTGGCGCGGCACCCTCGGCGAACTCCCCGCCCGCTTCGGCGGATCGGGCGTACGGGTCCTCGCCGTGGCCGGGGCACTGACCGCCCTCCTCCCGGCCGCGTCCCGGCTGCTGTGGGCCACGGGCGTGACCCGCGGCCTCCCGCCCGCCCGGATCGCCCCACGTGACGGCGACTTCTACGTCCTGGAAGGCATGCGGCTGCTCTTCCTGGTCGTCGCGGTGGTGTCCGTCCTCGCCCTGGCCTTCCGGTGGGGCCGGTCGGCGCGGCTGCGCACGGTCCTCGGTCTCGGCTGGGTCGGCTCGGGCGGGGCCGGCTGCTGGGGGGCCTACCTGATGCTGGTCACGCTGCTGCCGGAGACCGATCCCGCCGAAGGCGTCACGGGTCCGATGCGGCTGACCTACGCTGGCGAGATGATCACGGGGTTCCTGCTGGCCGGCTGCCTGGCCGTCTTCCTCCGGCGCCGGAGCGCGAGCGCGTGACCCGGCGCTGGGGCAGTGCGCTGTTCGGGCATCGGGCGAGGCTCCGCTGGATCCATCTGATCCTGGGGGGCGCCCTGTTCATGCCGTACTGGCTGGTCGGCACCGTGGCCACGGGATGGCTCCTCGGCGGGCGGTCGATGTTCGAGGCGAGCCTGGCCCTGCAGTTCGGGGCGTACGGGATCGGCCTGCCGCTCGCCGCGGTCACCGCGCTCTTCCCGCTGACCCGGCCGATGTCGGTGGCGGCGGTGCGGGCCCTGTGCGGGATCCGGGCGGACCGGCTCGCGGACGGCCCGGCCCGGGGCCGGAGCGCCACCGCGCGGACGGCCGGCTGGTACACCCTCCATGTGGGCATCGGGGCGCTGGTCAGCGGGGCGACGCTGGCGCTGCCGCCGTTCGCGGTCACGGTGATGGCGCTGTCGTTCTCGTCCGGCCTGCGGGCCTCGCGGCCGGTCTCGTACTGGGGTCTGGACCGGCCGTGGCTGCAGTGGTGCGGACTCCCGGCCGGGCTGCTGATGCTCCTCGCGCTCGCCTCCGTCGCGGCGGTGGCCGGGGAGTTCCTGGCCCGGCAGGCGCCGAGACTGCTCGGGCCGAGCCCGGCGGACCGGCTGGCGGCGGCCGAGCGGCGCGCCGCCGAGCTGGCCGTGCGGAACCGGCTCGCCCGTGAACTGCACGACTCGGTCGGGCACGCGCTGAGCGCGGTGACGCTCCAGGCGAGCGCGGCACGGCGGGTCCTGGACACCGATGTGGAGTTCGTACGGGAGGCGCTGGCCGCGATCGAGGAGACCACGCGGCGCACCGTCGGCGAGCTGGACTCGGTCCTCGGCCTGCTGCGTCAGGGCGCGGACGACGGGGAGTTGCCGGGGCTGCCGCTCGACGCGCTGGACGCGCTGGTGAGGGGCGCGGGTCCGCGGGTGGAGCTGTCGGTGACCGGAGACCTGGACCGGGTGCCGGACGCCGTGGCGCGGGAGGCGTACCGGATCGTCCAGGAGGGCCTGACGAACGCGGCCCGGTACGCCGGCGGCGAGCGCGTGTCCGCGCGGCTCGCCCTGCACGACGACGAGCTGGAGATCACGATGGAGAACCCCTTGCCCGCCCGCGCGCCGGTGGCCCGCCCCGACGGCGGCCGCGGCCTCCTCGGCATAGCGGAGCGCGCCCGCCTCCTGGGCGGCACGTCGCAGGCGGGCCCGGTGGCCGGTGCGTGGCGCCTGGCGGTCCGGCTGCCGCTGGGAGCGCGGCGGGAACCGCTCGGAGCGGGGCGGGAGCCCGGTCGCGGAGAGGCGGATGCCCGGTGATCAGGATCGTGCTCGCGGACGACGAGCGGATGGTGCGTACGGCCCTGCGGGTGATTCTCGACGCGGAGCCCGACCTGGAGGTCGTGGGCGAGGCGTCGACGGGCGCCGAGGCGGTGTCGGTGGTGCGGGAGCGGCGGCCCGACGTGGTGCTGATGGACGTGCGGATGCCGGAGATCGACGGGATCCGGGCGACGGAGCAGATCCTGGCGGGAATGACGGAGCCGCCGCGGATCGTGGTGGTGACGACCTTCGAGAACGACGCGTACGTGTACGACGCGCTGCGGGTGGGCGCGGCCGGGTTCCTGCTGAAGCGGGCGGCGGCCGAGGAGCTGGTGGACGCGGTCCGGCTGGTCGCGCGCAGCGACTCGCTGCTCTATCCGGCGGCGGTACGGGGGCTCGCCGCCGAGCACGCCCGCCGCCGTCCCCCGGCGGCGCCGCCCTGGGTGGCCCGGCTCACCGAGCGGGAGGCGGAGGTGCTGCGCCTGGTGGCGACGGGCCTGACGAACGCCGAGATCGCCGGCCGGATGGGCGTGGGCCCGGCGACGGTGAAGACCCATGTGGCGGCGGTCCTGGCGAAGACGGGCGCGCGGGACCGCACGCAGGCGGTGATCCTGGCGTACGAGTCGGGGTTCGTCGGAGCGCGGTGAGCCGGCGGGCGCGCTCGGGTCTCCGGCCCGGCCACCGCCCGGGCCGGATGAAGGTTCCCTGAGAAAAGGGACACATCAGGAACGACCGGCCGCCTTCCGCTCGTCCCGCATATGGGATGAACAAGACGATCAGGCGCGCCTCGGTCTTCTCGCTGCTCCTGGTGCTCGCCCTGCTGGGGCGGGCGACCTGGGTGCAGGCGTACGAAGCCAAGGCCCTCGCGGACGACAAGAAGAACCGGCGGAACGTCATGGCGCAGTACGCGCAGCCGCTCGGGAACATCATCGTGGCCGGCTCGCCGGTCACCGGATCGAAGAGGACGGAGGGCAGCGACCTCGCGTACAAGCGCGGCTACACCGAAGGCGAGCTCTACGCGGCCGTCACCGGCTACAGCTCACAAGCCTACGGCGCCACGCAGCTGGAGGGCATCTACTCCGATGTCCTGGACGGCACCGACACCCGGCTGAAGAACCCGCTGGACGCCCTCACCGGCAAGCAGCAGGAGCCCGGTGACGTGGTCACGACGATCGATCCGGCGGTGCAGAAGGCCGCGTACAAGGCGCTCGGCGACAAGAAGGGGGCGGCCGTCGCCATCGATCCGAAGACCGGGCGGATCCTGGGCATGGTCTCCACCCCGTCGTACGACCCGTCGAGGATCGCCGGCCTGACCGACGGCTCCGCCTGGCGGGAGCTGACCACGGACGAGGACAAGCCGCTGGTCAACCGGGCGCTGCGGCAGCCGCTGCCGCCCGGTTCCACCTTCAAGCTGGTCGTCGCGGCGGCCGCGCTGGAGAACGGGCTGTACGACTCCGTGGACACCCCGACGAACAGCCCGAATCCATACAAGCTACCCCATTCCACCCGCTATCTGGAGAACGAGAACCCCTCCGCCCCCTGTGAGAACGCCACCCTCCGCACCGCGCTCCAGTACTCCTGCAACAACGTCTTCGCCAAGATCGCCGTCGATCTCGGTCAGGACGAGGTGAAGGCGATGGCGGAGAAGTTCGGCTTCAATGACGACGAGCGCGACGTGCCCGTGCGCGCCTACGCGAGCGTGTATCCGTCCGGCATGGACAAGGCGCAGACCGCGCTCACCGGTATCGGCCAGTTCGATGTCACGGCGACGCCGCTCCAGATGGCCATGGTGTCCGCGGCGATCGCCAACGACGGTCTCCTGGCTGCCCCGCACATGGTGTCGAAGGTCGTCGACTCCGACGGGGACGCCCTGGAGTCCTTCGAGGACGGGGACACCCGGCGGATCGTTTCCTCCTCGACAGCGGAGCAGCTGCGCAGCGCGATGGTGACCGTGGTCGACAAGGGCACCGGGACGAACGCGGCCGTCGACGGCGCCGAGGTCGGCGGCAAGACCGGGACCGCCCAGCACGGCGAGAACAACAGCAAGACCCCGTACGCCTGGTTCACGTCCTACGCGAAGGACGCGACGAGCGGGAAGGAGGTCGCGGTCGCCGTCCTGATCGAGGACTCCGGCGCGGCGCGCTCGGAGGTCAGCGGCAACGGGCTCGCGGCGCCGGTGGCGCAGAAGATGATGAAGGCGGCGCTGAGGTGACCTGCCGTCGCGACGACGGGTCGTGGCGGGCGGTCGTGACCGCCGGCCGTCGTGGCTACCGCTCCAGGGACCTGGCCATGAAGAGCGCGGTCTCGCCCTCGGACTCGGTGCCGGTGTAGAGCGTGGTGTCCAGACCGCAGAGGCGGAAGCCCATGCGCCGGTAGGCCCGTACCGCCGGGACGTTGACGCTGGTGACCTCCAGCCAGGCGGTACGGGCTCCGCGCTCGCGGCCGTACGCGAGGGCGCGGCGCATCAGCTCGCCGCCGATGCCCCGGCCGCGGTGGGCGGGGGCGACGGTGACCTGGTGGACGACGAGGCGCCGGTTCCACTCCTCGACGGCGACGGCGATGTACCCGGTGACGGTCCCGTCCGTGCCGACGGCCACGATCTCGTGCACGTCCGCCGCCGGACCGTCGTCCTCCGCGTCGTCCGCGTCGTCCGCGTCGTCCGCGGGGAAGACCTTGACCAGCGGCGGGTCGACGGCGACGAGCCGCATCCCGAACCCGAGGTCACCGCGAGCGACTTCGTAGACGTGGTCCGTCGTGAAGGAGTCGTCGAGCGCGGCGACGGCCGATTGGTCGGCGGGCCCCGCGACACGGTATGCAAGGTCACTCATGCACCGAGCATAGTTTCGACCCGCGGAGGACCGCCGTGCGCCTGCCCCGTTCCCTTTCCGGCTGGACCATGGCCGTCTTCGGGCTGCTCGCCGCCGCGTTGGGGGTGGTGGGGCTGGTGTCGCCCGCCGCCATGCTCACCGTCATGGGCTTCGAACCCATACCCGGTGCGAGCCGTGCGGACGGGGACCACACCCTTGTCTTTCTGACCGCTTCTTCCATGGCCGCGCTCAATATGGGCGTCTACTACGTCCTGGCCTCACTCGCGGACTGGAAGCCCTTCTTCCGCTGGACGGTCCCGTTCCGTCTCCTCACCTGTGCCGTCTTCACCCTCGCCGTCGTCACCGGCCGCGCGCCGGCCGGCTTCCTCGGAGTGGGCCTGTGGGAGGGCCTGGGCGCGGCGGCGACGGGGGTTGCGCTGCGGTACGAGAACCGTGTCCGGAAGAACGCCGTCGCATGACCGTCCGCCCTTCCGACGACCTGACCACGACCTTCGCCCGCCTCGGCGGGGAGGAGGACGAGCGCGTCTGGAGCGAGCTGTGGGACGACCTGTGCCACCAGGGTTCCGTCTACGACGACAGCTTCTCCGCCCTGCCGTATCTGACGGCGATCGCGACGGGCCGGGCGCCCGGGAAGCCGGTGGACGCCGTGCTGATGGCGGGCCTGATCGCCTCGGCGGCGGACGAGGAACGCACCGCACGGTACGCGGGGGAGTTCGCCGCCCTTCTCCCCGTCGCCCGCCACCTGCTCGGCGCCTCGACGGACGACCGGCCCGCCTTCGTGTACCTGCTCCAGTGCGTCCTGGCCTTCGAGGGCGAGCGGGTGTGGAGCGCCACGCGGCTGGAGGGGCTGATGGAGGGCGAGTACGAGGTGGAGTGCCCGGACTGCACCTCGGCACTCTTCATCGCCTTCGGCGAGCACGGCACCTTCGCCTCGGCGGGCGACTACGTGACGGCGGACCCGCCGAGGGCGGAGCTGCTGCCGACGGCCCCGCCCGATCTCGGCCCGCTCCCCGCACGCCTGCGCCGACTGGCCCTGGAAGCGGGCCACGAGGACGTGGCACGGGGGCTGACGTACCTCTTCGGCCGCGCCGCGTGCCCGGACTGCGGGGCCGAGTTCAGGGTCTCCGAGCGGGTCGAGACGTACTACTGAGATGAACGACCCCCTCGCGGGACGCGGCACCGTCGACCGGGCGGCCCGGCGACGACACGCCTGCGGGTCGGCCGAGGCCGTCCCCGGCCTGCGGCGATTCCCCGACGCCGACGACCGGCCCGGCGAGGAGGCGGGCGCCGCCGGCAGCGAAGGGGCGTGCCGGGCGTCGCGGGCCAGGCGGGACTTCCGGACCCGGCCTAGGCCGTGTCCCGGAAAGTAGCGCCGTCTGCCCGCAGGGCAGGGCCCGCGGCGTCCGGTGCGTGCGATCGCAAGGCGGAGGGCCGCCCTCGTACTGGGCGTACTCGGGCGATCCGACAACGCAGCGTGGGGGCACCTCCCGTGCCCGAAGGGCTACGGGGGAGGGCGTGCCGGGCGTCGCGGGCCAGGCGGGACTTTCCGGACCCGGGCTAGGGCATCTGCCCGATCCGGTCGCGCCGCCTCAGGCGTCAGGCTGCGGGCATGAAGAGGTGGACGGCCGGTCTCTATCTGACCGGGGTGCTGGTGTCGGGCTTCGGCACGACGGCGATGTGGCTGGCGTCGGGGATCTGGGTCAAGTCCCTGACCGGCTCGGACAGTCTGGCGGCGCTGACCGTGTTCGCCCTCTGGGCGCCGGCGCTCGCCGGCCCGCTGCTCGGCACGGTCGCGGACCGGCTGCGGCGACGGCCGCTGATGGTGTGGTCGAACGTGGCGATGGCGGCCCTGCTGCCCACCCTTCTGTGGGTGGACACGGCGGACCGGGTGTGGCTGCTGTTCGCCGTGCTCGTGCTGTACGGGATCCAGGGCACCGTCCACGAGGCGGCGGAGGTCGCGCTGGCCGCGAGCGCGCTCGACAGGCGGCTGCTCGGGGACTTCAACGGGCTGCGGATGACGGTGAACGAGAGCGTGAAGCTCGTCGCCCCGCTCGCCGCGGCCGGTCTCTTCGCCCGGTACGGCGGCGGGCCGGTGGCACTCCTCGACGCGGCGACGTTCGCGCTGGCCGCGGGGGTGTTCGCGCTGATGCGGGTACGGGAGGAGAGACCGGCGCGCCCGGTGACCGCGCACTGGGCGCGCGGTACGGCGGAGGGCCTGCGGACGATCCGGGCCTCCCCGGTGCTGCGCCCCCTCGTCCTGGCCGGCGCGTACACGATGCTGCTCGCCGGGGTGAACGGCGCGGCGGTCCACGCCGTCGTGGACCGGGGACTCGGCCACTCCCCCGCCTACGCGGGCGTGCTGTACGCCGTGCAGGGCGCGGGCTCGGTCGCCGCGGGTCTGGCGGCCGGACCGCTGCTGCGTCGTGTGCCCGCACGGCTGTTGTCCGCCGCCGGACTGGCCCTGTTCGCTGTCGGAGCGGGCGCTCGCGCGGTCCCGCACGACGGGGTGGCGCTGGTGGCGAGCGCGGTGATCGGCGTGGGCCTGCCCTGCGTCCTGATCGCCGCCATGACGGCGGTGCAGCGGGAGACCCCCGGGGCGGCCGTGGGCCGTGCGGCGGCGACGGCCCACACCCTGGTCTTCGTCCCGAACGCGCTCGCTCTGGCGGCGGGCGCGGGTCTGGTCGCCGTCCTGGACCTCCGACTGCTGCTCCCCCTCCTCACGGTCGCGGGCCTGGCCGGAGCGATCGCCCTGACCACGCCCGGGAGGAGGGCGGGACGGCGCCGTCCGCGTCGAGGCGATCCGGCACCGTCCGCCGGGCACGAGCGCACCCGGTGAGGTCTCCTCGTGCGCACCACCCGGCCCCCGTTCCGGCCGGGGGCCCGCCCTCGTCCCGGCCCCGACCCGTCCCAGCCCGGCCCGGCCCCTCGTCTCAGCCGAGCGCCCGCAGAGCCTCCCGGACGGCGGCCAGGTCGGTGTCCGAGGCCAGGCCGGCGTGGTAGAGGCGGAGCTCGGTGGCTCCCTCCGAGGCCGCCCGCTTCGCGTCCTCGACCAGGGTGGACGGAGAGCCGCCCATGCCCGTCACCACGGGGAAGTTGGCCGCCAGGACGGTGTCCGGGGCCGCGTGGGCCGCGAAGGGGGTCACCAGGGCGGCCGGGGTGACCACGCCGTCCGCCAGGGCGAGCACGTGCGCCGGGTCGGTGCCGACGTTGGCGCCGCAGCGGTGCGGGTGCGGGTCGGCGTGGAGCAGGACGCGGAAGCCGGGCGGGGCGGCCGCCCGGACCGCGGCCACGGCCGCCTCCTGGAGGGCCCGGGCGCATCGGAGCCGCCAGGCCAGGGCGGGGCCGTCGAAGGCGCCGAGGCCGCCCGCCGCGCCACCCGCCCACACCGGTTCGAGGGCGCCCCGCACGGCCGCCGCCAGCGCGTCGGGGTCGACGCCCTCCTCCCCGTACCCCTCCCGGCAGGAGGGGCAGAAGCAGAGGGACATCAGGTACTGCTCCCGGTCGCCGAGCGCGACCCCCGCGGTCTTGTCGTGCGCGTGCAGGTGGGCGAAGCCGTACCAGCCGCAGGACTCCAGCTCGGTGCCCGCCGCGCCGGGCCGTACCGCCGCCTCCACCGCCAGGTCCACCAGGTGGGCGCGGACCTCCGGCCGGACGATGCACGGCGCCCAGGGGTAGCGGTCGCCGTAGGCGTTGACGACCGAGGTGTCGGGACGCTCCGCGCCCATACGGGAGTTGTGGGCGAGGACCACCCAGCTGTGCACCTCCAGGCCCGCGCCCGCGAGCGCGTCCGCCGCCTCCCCGTACGCGTCCCCGGCGGCCCACTCCCCCGCCTCGTACGGCCGCAGCGCGCGCCCCGCCCAGCGGTCCGGGTCCGGCGGGTAGAGCACGGCGGCGTGCTCGGCGGTGACGATCCGGTGCCCCGGGTGACGGGGCGTCAGGGCGCGGGTGGAGTGGTACGCGGAGGCGAGGGTGACCTGCGCGACGCCCAGGCCGGCGAGGAGGCCGGGCGCCGCCGGGTCGCCGACGACGTCCCACGGATAGACGAAGGTCCCGGCCCTCACGCGTCGCCCTCCCGGCTCGCGAGCAGCGCCCGGCCGCGCTCGATGATCCCGGCGAGCTCCTTCAGGTGCTCGGGCGCGGGCTCGCTCAGCGGCGGTCGCACCTCGCCGACGTCCAGGCCCCCCATGCGGACGGCCGCCTTGACGAGCGAGACGGCGTAGCCGCGCCCCTTCGCGCGCAGTTCGACGAGGGGGCGGTAGAAGCCGTCGACGAGCAGGTTCGCGGTGGTGTCGTCCCCGGTGGCGAGGGCCCGGTGGAAGGCGAGGGCGATGTCGGGGGCGAAGCAGAAGACGGCGGAGGAGTAGAGGGTGACGCCGATGCCGCGGTAGGCGAGCCCGGTGAGTTCGGCGGTCGGCAGGCCGTTGAAGTAGAGCAGGTCGAGGCCCTCGGCGCGGACGGCGCTGACGATCCGCTGCATCAGGTCGAGGTCGCCGAGGCCGTCCTTGAGGCCGATGATCCCCTCGGCGCGGGCCAGGGCCACGGCCGTCTCGGGGGTGAGGATCGCGTTGTCGCGCTGGTAGACGATGACGTCGAGCGAGGTGGCGGCGGCGAGGTCGGTGTAGTGGCGCAGCAGGCCCGCCTGGTCGGCGACGACGAGGTACGGCGGCATGGCGAGGAGCCCGTCGGCGCCGGCCTCCTCGGCGAGCCGGGCGTACCGGATCGCGAGGGCGGTGCCGTAGCCCGCGCCGGCGACGACGGGGACCCGGCCGGCGGACTCCTCGACGGCGGCGGCGACACAGGCCCTGAACTCCTCCGGGGTGAGCGCGTGGAACTCGCCGGTGCCGCAGCACGCGAAGACGGCGGCGGCGCCCGCCTCGATGCCGTCCCGTACGTGCGCGCGGAAGGTGTCGAGGTCGACGGCGCCGTCCGGTCCGAAGGCGGTGACGGGGAAGAACAGCAGGCCGTCGAGCCGGTCGACGAGCGGGGCGACGGGCGAGTCGGCGGTCGGGGCTGAGGTCACGGGCGCTCCCTGAGAAGTCCGTCGTGCACAGTTCTGATTGTTGTCCATATTCTTGAACAGCTTCACGCTAGAGCAGCGCCAAAGCGCCGGTCAAGGCGCAAACCCGCTTCCTCGCGCGGTCTTGACGGTCCATGAGACCGCTCCCTACCTTGTCCATGGTTGTGAATGTGATCCACGGACGGAGACTGACGTACATGCCCACACCTCGCACCGTCCTGCTCACCGGCGCCGCCGGCGGCGTCGGCACCCTGATGCGCGAGCTGCTGCCCGCGTACGGATACGAGCTCCGGCTGCTCGACCTGGCCCCCGTCGAAGGCGCGCCCGACGCGATCATCGCCGACCTGACCGACCGCGAGGCGCTGCGCGAGGCCGTCCGGGGGGTCGACGCGATCATCCATCTCGCGGGCATCTCCCTGGAGTCGACGTTCGAGAAGATCCTCGCCGCGAACATCACCGGCCTGCACCACCTCTACGAGGCCGCGCGCGAGGAGGGCGTGGGCCGCATCGTCTTCGCGTCCAGCAACCACGCCGTCGGCTTCACCCCCCGCCCGCGCGGGGACGAGCCGGTGATCCCCGTCGACACCCCGCACCGGCCGGACACCCTCTACGGGCTGTCCAAGTGCTTCGGCGAGGACCTCGCCCAGTTCTACTGGGACCTGCACGGCATGGAGACCGTCTCCGTGCGGATCGGATCGTGCTTCCCCGAGCCGACCTCGGTCCGGATGCTCTCGATGTGGCTGAGCCCGGACGACTGCGCACGCCTCCTGCACGCGGCGCTCACCGCCGAGAACGTGGGCCACACCGTGGTGTACGGATCGTCCGCCAACACCCGCCTGTGGTGGGACCTCTCCTCGGCCCGTGCCCTCGGCTACGAGCCGCAGGACGACTCGGAGCCGTTCGCGGAGCGGATCATCGCCGAGCAGGGTCTCCCGGCGGACGACGATCCGGCGGACGCGTACCTGGGCGGCCACTTCTGCGTCGACCCGCCGCGCTGGCCGTACTGACGGGCCCATCCCTCCCTTGCGCGAGCTATCGAGAATCGATAGATTTCCATCGTGGCTCGATCGAGGGAGAGATCATGGGAAAGCTGACCGTGCAGGCTTTGCGTGCCGTGCTCGTCGTGTTGCTGGGTGGCTCGCTGTTCGTCCAGACGGTGATGGTGCCGCTGCTCGCCTCGGACCTGGACGGGCTCGACCCGGACTACGCGTACCTGCGCGCCCCGTTCCTGGCGATCGTGGTCCTGGGCGTCGTGGCGGTGCAGGTCGTCCTGGTCTGCGTGTGGCGGCTGGTGACGATGGTCCGGCGCGGCACGGTCTTCTCCCCGGCGGCCTTCCGGTACGTCCATGTCGTGATCGGCGCGATCGTGGCCGCCGCCCTGCTGGTCTTCGCGCTCGGGGTCGTCCTGGCCCCGGGCGAGGCCGTCGCGCCGGGTGTGGTCCTGCTGCTGGGCGGGCTCGGCCTGGCGATCCTGGGGGTCGCGCTCATCGTGCTCGTGCTGCGGATGCTGCTCGCCCAAGCCGTCGCGACCGACGTCGAGGCGGCGCAGATGCGGGCCGAGCTGAAGGAAGTGATCTGATGGCGATCGCCGTCGACATCGACGTGATGCTGGCGCGGCGGAAGATGTCCGTGGGGGAACTCGCGGAACGCGTCGGGATCACCCCCGCCAACCTGGCCGTCCTCAAGAACGGCCGCGCCAAGGCGGTACGGTTCGCGACGCTCGCCGCGCTCTGCGAGGTGCTCGAATGCCAGCCGGGAGACCTGCTGCGGTTCGAGCCCGGGGACGCCCGGGACGAGTGAGGGGCACGCGGGCCCCGGCGGACCGCTACGGCGGCGGCCGGACCGCTACGGCAGCGGCGCCCGGACCGCCACCGGGGCCGCCGGCCGGATATTCATATGACGAGCCCCCGCCGTGGCGGCAGGATGCCCGTCATGCCACAGCCTCATGGATTCAGCTTCCAGCAGCGCGCCGACGGTTCGGTCGTCCTCACCCACCGCGGACGCGCCGCGGGGACCCTGCGCGGGGGACGCGCGGAGAAGTTCCTGGCGGAGGTGGGCTCGGGGGACGCGCAGCTCGTCATGGCGCGATGGACGGGCGCGTACAAGTTCGGCAACGAGCGCGTGGCCCGCAACCACCCCCGTCACCGGAGTGGCCGAAGGTAGCGAAGGTAAGGGAACGGCAAAGCGGTCTCGCTCGTTACCCCTGGCATGACCGCTATGACCCCCGGCTCGAACATCCCTCTCTCCGCCGCGCGCGTGGCGGTGGACGTGGCCGCCCCGGTGCGGCTCGACGTCTCGGGCCTCCTGCTCAGCGCCGACGGCAAGGTGCGCTCGGACGCCGACTTCATCTTCTACAACCAGCCGTCCGGCCCCGGTGTGACGTACCGCTCCGGCGGCGGCACCGCACCCGACGCCATCGTGGTGGACACCGGCGCGGTGCCGTCCGGCATCGAGAAGATCGTCGTCACCGCGAGCCCCGACGCGGCGGGCCAGACGTTCCAGGGCGTCGAACCGACGGCGACGATCCGCAACGCCGACGACGGCAGCGTCCTCGCCACCTTCACTCCCCCGCAGCTCGGTACGGAGACGGCGCTGGTGGTCGTGGAGATCTACCTCCGCAACGGAGCCTGGAAGGCGCGGGCCGTGGGCCAGGGGTACGCCGACGGGCTGGCCGGTATCGCCACCGACTTCGGCGTCTCGGTGGACGAGGAGCCGGCGGCGGCCGCTCCGGCCGCCGCGCCCGTGGCGCCCGCGGCAGCCGCCCCCGCCGACCCGCGGATCGCCGCCCCGGTGCCTCCCGCGCCGTCCGCGCCGCCCGCTCCCGCGGCCGCCGCCGCCCCGGTCTCCACGGGGAAGATCAACCTGGACAAGGGCCGGGTCAACCTCCAGAAGAACCAGACCGTGTCCCTGGTCAAGGGCGGCCGCCCGCTGCTCTCCCAGGTCAAGATGGGCCTCGGCTGGGAGCCCGCGTACCGCGGCAAGGACATCGACCTCGACGCCTCGGTCATCGCGTACGGCCCGCAGCGCAACCACCTGGACAGCTGCTACTTCGGCAAGCTCTCCATCCTGAACGGCTCCGTCAAGCACTCCGGTGACAACCTGACCGGGGAGGGCGCGGGCGACGACGAGGTGATCGTGGTCGACCTCGGCCGTCTCCCCGCCGACGCCACGGGCCTGGTCTTCACGGTCAACTCCTTCTCGGGCCAGAAGTTCACCGAGGTCGCCAAGGCGTACTGCCGGCTGATGGACGCGGCGACCGGTGAGGAGCTGGTCCGCTTCGACCTGACCACGGCCGAGCCCCAGACGGGCGTGATGATGGCCAAGCTCATCAAGCAGTTCTCCGGCGAGTGGGAGATGACGGCGATGGGCGAGTTCGTGAAGTCCCGCACGGTCCGGGGCATGGTGAAGCCGGCCGCCCAGGCCCTCTGATCCGCCGTACCGCGTACGGAAAGGGCCCGCCGGTCGCCCGGCGGGC
This sequence comes from Streptomyces sp. NPDC029139, assembly GCF_055564335.1. Taxonomy (NCBI): domain Bacteria; kingdom Bacillati; phylum Actinomycetota; class Actinomycetes; order Kitasatosporales; family Streptomycetaceae; genus Streptomyces; species Streptomyces sp. NPDC029139. The sequence goes on from NZ_JBVHWN010000002.1 coordinate 109,054, forward strand.
CCTTCCTCACGCCCAGGGCCAGTCGGCTTTCCGGCCGGCTTCCAGCAGGGACACCATCCGGAACGCCGCGTCGGTCAGGCCGCCGAAGGTGTGGCGCCGGCCGGAGCCGGACGGGGCGTGGCCGACCCGGTGGCCCGCCAGGTTCCAGGTGTAGACCGGGACATGGTCCGGCACCTGCGCGGTCGGGTCCCCGCGGCGGCTGTGCGCCGCCTGCTCGTCGGTGACGATCAGGACCCGGTCGTGCCCCTTGTAGTGCGTGCGCACGGCCTCGGTGGTGTTCGTGCCGCCGAGATCCCCGAAGCGGTCGAGGACCTTCAGCACGGACTCGCCTCCGCGGTACGCGACCGGCGCGCTGCTCGTGCCGAACTGCACCAGGTCCGCGTCGGCGGCCCGCAGCGCCAGGGCGGTGCCGAACACGGCGGCCGCGTCGGCCCGGTTGAGCTCCGAGCGGTCGGAGAGCCGCGACCACATCGAACCCGAGCGGTCGACCAGGATCAGCGTGCGGCCGGGCAGCGCGGGCACGTTCGCCAGCGAGTGGCCGAGCGCCTTCTCCAGCGGGTACGCCCAGCGCAGCGACGGCGCGTGCCGGTACGCGGCGAGATAGCGGAACGGGAACTGGCGCGCGCCGGCGACGACCTCGGGGTCCGAGATCTTCGCCGCCACCCGGGCCGCGACCTCGTCGGAGACTCCGGCCTGGTCGAAGTTGCGCAGGTTCCGCATCAGCGCCATGGCACCCATGGACGGGACGACGGCCTCCCAGGCCGCCGCGTCCATCGGCCCCTGCAGCCAGCCCGCGAGCGCCTCCCACGTCATGCCCGCCTCGGCCAGTCGCCGGGCCCCGTCGGCTGAGGTGACCACGGCGCGCCGCTCGTCGACGGGGAGTTCCATCAGGGCCCGGTGGGCGACGAGGGTGCGGCTGGACTCGGGCGGCACCGCGGAGTCCGGGTGGTGGCGGCGGTCGAGCGCGTACCGGAACAGCTCGCCCTGCCACGCCTTCGCGGGGTCGGGGGTGGCGTGCACCAGGTTGAGGACGTCGCCGAAGCGGTAGCCCTTGGAGTCGGTGTCGTACTTCAGCAGGGACTTCGCGGAGTACAGCCGGCGTACGGCGTCGGCGATGCCACGCTTGACGGGCTTGGGGATGTTCCGCCCATAGGTGGAGGTCCAGTAGCCGAGCAGTTCGCCGGGCTCGTCCGCGCGGAGCAGGACGGAGTCGACGACCCGCCGGTTGGAGGGGCCGCTCTCGACGCCCGCGTCGAGGCGCGCCTTGACGTACTCGGCGGCGCCGACGAGGGAGGCGGTGCGCAGGTGGGCGTCGCGGCGCAGCCAGCCGAGCAGTCCGGCGGTCCACTCCGGGTCCTGGACGGCGAGCTTCCGCACGAGGGCGGCGTAGCGGTCGTCGCGCTCCTCGCCGCTCTCGTAGAAGGTCTTCTGCGTGACGAAGTTGGCGATCGCGAGCAGGAAGAGCTCGGATTTCGGCTCGCGCAGGACTCCTGCGCCGCCCTGGTGGGTACGGGCGGCGACCGTGGAGATCACGGGCGAGGTCGTGCGGACTCGGACGCCGCGGAGGTTGAAGCGTGCCATGTGAATTCCCCCGAATTCATGCGTGCGGGGAAGACACAGAAGTCCGGACGACGAGGGTGTCCGAGATCAGGAGTCGGCGGCGGTCCATATGACAGCTGCTCTCACCGATTGAGCTACACGTCCCGGGGACGTGACGGGACTCGAACCCGCAACCCGCTGTGCCCGATGAAGTATCCGTCGCCTGCGCACCGGGCACCCTCGTGTCCATGCTGTGCCTCCCGAGATCAAAGGGGCGGCGGCGTGATTTCGTGGAAGAAGGAGCCGCAGCCGGCGCACCGGGAGGTGCATGAGGACGACCTTAGGCGGGCGGCACGCCCACCCGCCAAGGGTTTTCGAGCGCCTTCACGGGCGGGGTCAGCGGCGGGGCTGGCGGCGCCAGGGGCCGGTGATGGCGAGCAGGATGCCCGGCTCCTGGACGCAGGCGAAGAGGGTGTCGCCGTCGGGCGAGAAGACGACGCCGGCGAACTCGCTGTCGTTCAGGTCGTTACGGGCGATGGGGTAGGTCCGGCCGCGCTCGGTGGCGCCGAAGAGGTGCGAGACTCCCTCGCCGTCCTCGGCGATGACGAGGCCGCCGTACGGGGAGACGGTGATGTTGTCCGGGCCGTCGTAGGCGCCGTCCTCGTCCGGGGCGGGGTTGACGCCCAGCAGGACCTTCAGGGTGAGGGTGCGGCGCTTGGGCTCGTAGAACCAGACCTGGCCGTCGTGCGCGGCGCCGGGGCTCTCCTCGCGGGCGTACGAGGAGACGATGTAGGCGCCCCCGTCACCCCACCACATGCCCTCCAGCTTGCGGCCGCGGGTGACCTCGCCGGGGCCGAACTGCTCGCGGACCGAGACCTCCCGGGCGTCGCGGTCGGGGACGTCCACCCAGTCCACGCCGTAGACCGTGCCGATCCTCGTGGCGCGGGAGAGGTCGTCGACGAACCGGCCGCCCGAGTCGATGCAGCGGGGCGCCTGGAGGACTCCGGCGTCGTCGGCGAGGGTGCGGAGCCTGCCGCGGCCGTGCTGGAAGCCGGCCGGGGGCACCCAGCGGAAGAAGAGGCCGTTGGGCGCGGAGTCGTCCTCGGTGAGGTAGGCGTGGCCCCGCTTCGGGTCGATGACGACGGCCTCGTGGTCGTAGCGGCCGAACGCCTTGATGGGCCGGGGGTCGCGGTTGGCGCGGCGGTCGTACGGGTCGACCTCGAAGACGTAGCCGTGGTCCTTGGTCATGCCGTTCTCGCCGGCGAGGTCGGAGTTCTCCTCGCAGGTGAGCCACGTGCCCCACGGGGTGCGGCCGCCCGCGCAGTTGGTGGAGGTGCCGGCGATGCCCACCCATTCGGCGACGGTGCCGCCCCGGTGCACCTCGACGACCGTGCAGCCGCCGGACGCGGCGGGGTCGTAGACGAGCCCTTCGGTGAGCGGGACCGGGTGCCGCCACTTCGAGCGGGGGCCCTTGAGCTCGTGGTTGTTCACCAGGAGCGTGGTGCCACGGGGGCCGGCGAAGGTGCCCGAGCCGTCGTGCTTCTGCGGCGTGAACTCGCCGGACTCCAGCCGGGTGACGCCGCTGTGGGTGAGGACGCGGTACGAGAACCCGGCGGGGAGGGCGAGGAGGCCCGCGGGGTCCTCGACGAGGGGACCGTAGCCGAGCTGGTGCCCGTGTCCGTGCGCCTGGCCCTCCGGGTCCTCCGCGGCCAGCGCCTCGGGCGCGGTGGCCAGCGCCCCGACGGCTCCCGTGAGGGCGAGCCCGACGCCCGTCGCGGCGGACTGCTTGGCGAACTCTCTGCGGTCGAGGGGCATGGCGTGGTCGTCTCCCTGTTCGTCGCCCGGTGTCGGGGCACACGGTCCCGCCCACGTATAAACGGAGGTTGAACAGAGAGGCGTCCTTCCATGAACCTGCTTCCTTCCGGCCGGCGCGTGCTCGTCAGCGGCGCGTCCCGGGGTCTCGGCCGCGCCGTGGCGCGGGCGTTCGCCGCCAACGGCGACCGGGTCGCCGTCCACTACGGCACCCGCGCCGACGAGGCCCGCGAGACGCTGGACTCGCTCGAGGGCGAGGGCCACGTCCTGACGGGCGGCGACCTCGCTGACCCGGCGGGCGCGGCGGGGGTCGCGGAGGCCGCCGCGGAGGGGCTCGGCGGGATCGACGTGCTGGTGAACAACGCGGCGGTGAATGTACGGCACCCCCTGGCGGAGACGCCGTACGAGGAGTGGGTCGCCGTCTGGCAGCGTCATGTGGCCGTGAACCTGCTGGCCACGGCGAACCTGAGCCATCTGGCGGCGCGGCGCATGATCGACCAGGGTGGCGGCGGGAGGATCGTCAACATCGGCTCGCGGGGCGCGTTCCGCGGCGAACCGGACCATCCGGCCTACGGTGCGACGAAGGCGGCCGTCCACGCGCTGGGCCAGTCCCTGGCGGTCTCCCTGGCACCGTACGGTATCGGCGTGGCCTCCGTCGCCCCGGGCTTCTTCGCCACGGAACGCGTGGCGCCGCGCCTCTCGGGCCCCGAGGGCGACGCCATCCGCTCCCAGAGCCCGTTCCACCGCGTGGCAGCCCCCGAGGAGATCGCGAACGCGGTCCTCTGGCTCGCCTCCCCCGAGGCGGAGTGGTCCTCGGGCACGATCCTCGACCTCAACGGCGCGTCACACCTCCGCACCTGACGCTTCGTGCACCCGTAGGCGGCGGGCCGGAGCCTTTCGCCCCGGCCCAGGGCTCGGGGGCGCAGCCCCTCGGCGATCCCCTACGCCCCCGACCGCGACCTCGCCTTGAACGCCGCCTTGCGGGCGTCCTTCGCCGCGCTCTTCTCGGGGTGGAGGCGGCCCATCGCCTCCAGGACCTCCGCCGTCGCCGGGTGCTCCACCCGCCATGCCGCGTCGAAGAAGCCGCTGTGGCGGCCCGTCAGGCCCTCGATCAGCTCCCGGAGCTCCTCCAGGTCGCCCTCCGCGTCCAGCTGCGCCGCGATCGTGTCGATCGCCAGCCAGAAGATCATCGACTCCGGCGGCGCGGGAATGTCCGTCGCGCCCCGCTCCGCCAGCCAGACCCGGGCGAGCCCGCCCAGTTCGGCGTCGTCCAGCACCTCGCGTACCGCCGGCTCCGCCGCCACACCCACCAGCGAGAGCGCCTGCTGGCAGTGCAGCCGCCGCAGCGGCGAGCCGGTGTCCGCGCCCCGCGCCGCGCCCAGCAGCTCGCGTGCGGCGGTCAGCTCGTCCCGCCCGGCCAGCCAGGTCACCGTCTCGGCGCGCGCCGCGGCCTCGGGGTAGGACGCCAGACCGTCGAGGAGCACGTCCGCTCCCTTGTCCGCCAGTTCGCCGACGGCCGGCGCGTCCACGCCCGCCTCCAGCATCCGGGCACGTACGCCGTAGAGCCCGAGCGGCGTCAGCCGGACCATGCCGTACCGGGTCACGTCCTCCTCGTCGACCGGCGAAGCGGGCTCCTCGGCCCCCTCGCTCTCCTCCGAGTCCACCATCAGCGCCTCGTCGACCGGCTGGTACTCGACGAGCCCGATCGGTTCGAGCAGCCGGAACTGGTCGTCGAGGCGCATCATCGCCTCGGAGACCTGCTCCAGCACGTCGTCGGTCGGCTCCCCCATGTCGTCCGGGACGATCATCGACGCGGCCAGCGCCGGCAGCGGCACCGCGCCCTCTCCCGGCGCGCCCTCGCTCACCGTCAGCAGGTAGAGGTTGCCGAGCACGCCCTCCAGGAACTCCGCCTCCTCCTCGGGATTCCAGTCGAGGCGCTCGAAGTCGATCTCGCCGTCCTCGCCGATGACCTCGGCCAGGTCGTCGAGCACCGGCGCCGTCGCGTCGGCGAACACCACGTCCAGGGCGTCGAGCCAGACGCCGAGGATGTCGAGGGGCGCCCCACCCGTGAGCACGGCGAGGTTCTCGCCCGTGGTCACCGTGCCCGGGGTGTCCTCGTCGCCGTCCTCGACGTCCACCAGTCCGGTGTCGACGGCCAGCCGCCACGCCTCGCTCGCGTACGCCGCACCGTCCTCGTCGTCGGCCAGCCCCAACACCTCGGCCGCTGCCGGGAGTCGGTCGTCGTCGAGCTCTCCGCCCGGGCCGACCGGCGTCTCGGGCCCGGCCCAGCGGGCGAGTCGGGCCGCGCGGGCCAGAAGGGGGGCGGCCAGGGCGGCCCGCGCCAGCTCCGCGTCCGAGTGCAGCTGAACGGGGGGCAGGGTGGGGCGGGCCGGTGCCATCTAGGTCTTCTCCTCGAAGGGCGCGTCGGGTCGAACGGCATTCAGCGTAGACGCATTTCGGGGGCGGGCTTCCGGTTCACGGAGCCGTCAGCCTTCGTACACCCGTCGACCCTTGACAAGGCACCCGCTCACCCAAGAGATTGACGCGCGTAGATACATTCGACCGATTCTCCAAGCGCCTCCGGAGCTCCTTGATGCCTTCCTCCATACCGAGATCCGCGGCCATGGCCGCCGTCGTGTCGGCCGCCCTCGCGGCCGGACTCCTCGCGGGCTCGACCGCCTCGGCGGACACCTCGGCGGAGACCGCCGCCGGCGTCCGTGTCCACGACATCCAGGGCACCACCCGTGTCTCGCCCCTCGTCGGGCAGCAGGTCACCGGCGTCACGGGCATCGTGACCGGTGTCCGGACGTACGGCTCGCGCGGATTCTGGATCCAGGACCCGCAGGCCGACGACAACCCGGCCACCAGCGAGGGCCTGTTCGTCTTCACCAGCTCCGTCCCGACCGTCGCAGTCGGCGACGCGGTCAGCGTGAACGGCACCGTCGGCGAGTACGTCCCCGGTGGCCTGAACTCCGGCAACCAGTCGCTGACCCAGATCTCCAGGCCGACCGTCACCGTGGTCTCGAAGGGCAACGCGCTCCCGGCCCCGGTGACCGTCTCGGCCTTCTCGGTCCCCGACGCGTACGCCCCCGAGGGCGACCCGGCGGCCGCCGGCTCGATCAACGGCCTCCCCCTGGACCCGGAGTCGTACGCCCTGGACTACTACGAGTCGCTGGAGGGCACCAACGTCCGCGTCGGCACCTCGCGCGTGGTGGGCGCCACCGACCCCTACAACGAGCTGTGGGTCACGGTGAAGCCCTGGGAGAACCGCACCGGGCGGGGCGGCACGGTCTACGGCTCGTACACCTCGCAGAACACCGGCCGGCTGCAGATCCAGTCGCTGACCCCCGTCGCCCAGCAGCCGTTCCCCAAGGCGAACGTCGGCGACGTGCTCTCCGGCACGACCGAGGGCCCGCTGGACTTCAACCAGTTCGGCGGCTACACGCTGACGGCGCGCACCCTCGGCACGGTCGTGGACCGCGGCCTGGAGCGCGAGACGACGGACCGGCAGCACAAGAACGAGCTGGCGGTCGCGACGTACAACGTCGAGAACCTCGACCCGTCCGACCCGCAGGAGAAGTTCGACGCGCTGGCCGCGGCCGTGGTGGACAACCTCGCCTCGCCCGACATCGTCGCCCTGGAGGAGATCCAGGACAACAACGGCGCCAAGAACGACGGTACGGTCGCCGCCGACCAGACGCTGAAGAAGTTCACGGACGCGATCGCGGCCGCGGGCGGCCCGGCGTACGAGTGGCGCTCGGTCGACCCGGTGAACAACAAGGACGGCGGCGAGCCCGGCGGCAACATCCGCCAGGTCTTCCTCTTCAACCCGGAGCGGGTCTCCTTCACCGACCGCGTGGGCGGCGACGCGGCGACCGCGACGGGCGTGGTGCGCGGCGAGGACGGCGGCCCGGCGCTGACGCACTCCCCGGGCCGGATCGACCCGGCGAACGCGGCCTGGGAGAACAGCCGCAAGCCGCTGGCGGGCGAGTTCACCTTCCGCGGCCGCACGGTCTTCGTGATCGCCAACCACTTCGGCTCCAAGGGCGGCGACGAGTCCCTGACCTCGCACCACCAGCCGCCGGTCCGTTCCTCCGAGGCGAAGCGCCTCCTCCAGGCGCAGGCCGTCAACACCTTCGTCAAGGACGTCCTCGCGATCGAGAAGAACGCCGACGTCCTGGTCGTCGGTGACATCAACGACTTCGAGTTCTCGGAGACGACGCGGGCGCTGACGGACGGCGGGGCGCTCTACCCGGCCGTGAAGTCGCTGCCGCGCAGCGAGCGCTACTCGTACGTCTTCCAGGGCAACAGCCAGGTTCTCGACCAGATCCTGACGAGCCCGGGAATCCGTCACTTCGAGTACGACAGCGTCCACATCAACGCGGAGTTCGCGGACCAGGACAGCGACCACGACCCGCAGGTGCTGCGCTTCCGCCCGTAGTACCGCTCGGGCGGCCTCGGCCGCTCACCGCACGCCCGCGCAGGCCCGCGCGGGCGTGCGCAGGGTGCCTGGACGAGGCCGGGCAACGGGCGGGACGCGGCTGCCCGTGCGAGACTCCCCGCCGTGATCCTTCGTCCCGCCGGCCGTGCCGAACTCCCCGCCGTCCTCGCCCTGCTCACCGACGAGGAGAAGGTCGTGGACCCCACCTCGGTCGTCGTCACCGCGGCGTACGAGCGGGCCTTCGCGGACATCGACGGCGATCCGCGCAACGAGTTGCTGGTGCTCGTCGACGGGGAGCTGGTCGTGGGGTGCCTGCAAGCGACGTACATCCCCGGCCTGGGCAAGGGCGGGGCCGAACGCGCCCTCATCGAGGCGGTGCGGATCCGGGCGGACCGGCGCGGCGGCGGGCTCGGGCGCGAGCTCATGCAGGGGGCGGTGGAGCGGGCGCGCGCACGGGGCTGCGCGCTCGTCCAGTTGACCAGTTCCAAGCGGCGGACCGACGCCCACCGCTTCTACGCCTCGCTGGGCTTCGCGCGCAGCCACGACGGGTTCAAGCTCGCGCTCTGACGAGCCGACGGCCTCGGCGGAGGGCACGTGGGCCGCCCTGCCCGAGCAGATGGCCCCCGCCGTCGACGAGCAGCTTCGTCATGTGGGTGACGGCAGCCTTGGAGACGGCGTACGGAACGGAGCTGTCGCCGGGGCGGACGCCGCCTGCGAGGAGAGACCGGCCCACACTTCAGTGCTGCTTACCCCTCACCCCAAGCAGAACTAAGTGGACCTTCACCATCCGGGCCCGCAGACTTTCCCGATGAGCACTGCACGCCCCTTCGGCCGGGCCCTCTGCGCGATGATCACCCCCTTCACCGCCACCGGCGGACTCGACCTCGACGCGGCCCGCGTGCACGCCGCCCACCTGGTGGCCGAGGGCTGCGACGGCCTCGTCCTCAACGGCACCACCGGCGAGTCGCCGACCACCACCGACTCCGAGAAGTCCGCCCTGATCGAGGCGGTCCGCGAGGCCGTCGGGCCGGGCCCCTCCGTCCTCGCGGGCGTCGGCACCTCCGACACCCGGCACACGATCGCGCTGGCCCGGCAGGCCGAGGAGGCCGGCGCCGACGGACTCCTGGTCGTCACCCCGTACTACAGCAGGCCCCCGCAGGCCGCCGTCGAGGCCCACTTCCTGCGGGTGGCCGACGCGACCGGCCTGCCGGTGATGCTGTACGACATCCCGGGCCGCACCGGCACCCGCGTCGAGCCGGAGACGATGCTGCGGCTCGCCGCGCACCCCCGGATCGTCGCGGTCAAGGACTGTGCCTACGACCTGCTCGGCTCCGCCAAGGTGATCGCCCGCACCTCTCTCGCGTACTACTCCGGCTGCGAGGAGATGAACCTGCCGCTGTACGCCGTGGGCGGCGCCGGTTTCGTCAGCACGGTGGCGAACGTGGTCCCTCGTCGGATGCGCGCCGTCCTCGACGCCTTCGACGCCGGGGACACGGCCGGCGCGGCCCGGCTCAACGCGCTCACGCTGCCGCTCGCCGAGCTGATGATGGCCTCCGGCCTGCCGGGCACGGTGACGGCGAAGGCGCTCCTCGGCGACTACGTACGGGAACCGCTGCAGCCCGCCGACCGGGAGGCGGTCGACGGGCTGCGGGCGGCGTACGAGGATCTGGTTCAGTCGAACACATAGGTGGTGCCCAGCAGCGCCGCGTGCTCGAGGACGTCCTCCAGCGGGTCGTCGATCTGACCGGTGTGGAGGATGAGGGTGGGCCCGTTCGTGACGACCGGACCGTGGTAGGTCCGGGTGTGCGTCTCGTCGGCGGAGGCTGCCGCGGCCGGCAGGAGCACCGCCGCCGCGGTCAGCGCTCCGACGATGGTGGGCCTCGTCCTCATATCGACTCCTCGCCTTGTCTGTTCGTGTGCTTTGCGTCGACGTGCTAACGCAGCGTCACACGATCAGGTCACGCTCAGTTGTGGCTGTGGAGGATCTCGTTGAGCCCGCCCCACACCGCGTTGTTCGGGCGGGCCTCGACGGCGCCGGTGACCGAGTTGCGGCGGAAGAGGATGTGGGAGGCTCCGGAGAGCTCCCTGGCCTTGACGACCTCACCGTCGGGCATCGTGACGCGCGTGCCGGCGGTGACGTACAGACCGGCCTCGACGACGCACTCGTCACCGAGCGCGATGCCGACGCCCGCCTCGGCGCCGATGAGGCAGCGCTCGCCGATGGAGATGATCACGTTGCCGCCGCCGGAGAGGGTGCCCATGGTGGAGGCGCCGCCGCCGATGTCGGAGCCGTCGCCGACGACGACACCGGCGGAGATGCGGCCCTCGACCATCGAGGTGCCGAGGGTTCCGGCGTTGAAGTTGACGAAGCCCTCGTGCATGACGGTCGTGCCGGCGGCGAGGTGCGCGCCGAGCCGGACGCGGTCGGCGTCGGCGATCCGGACGCCGGCGGGGGCGACGTAGTCGGTCATCCGCGGGAACTTGTCGATCGAGGTGACCTGGAGGTGCAGGCCCTCGGCGCGCGCGTTGAGGCGCACCTTCTCGACGTCGTCGACGGCGACGGGGCCGAGCGAGGTCCAGGCGACGTTGGCGAGCACGCCGAACATGCCGTCGAGGCTGAGACCGTGCGGCTTGACCAGCCGGTGGCTGAGCAGGTGCAGGCGGAGGTAGGCGTCGTGGGCGTCGAGCGGCTTGTCGTCCAGGGACGAGAGGACGGTGCGGACGGCGACCACCTCGACGCCACGGCGGGCGTCCACGCCGAGGGCCTTGGCGGCGCCCTCACCGAGGGCGTCGCGGGCGGCGTCGGGGGTGAGCCGCTCGGTCCCGGCGGGGCCGGGCGCCTCGGCGAGCTCGGGGGCGGGGAACCAGGTGTCGAGAACGGTGCCGTCAGCGGCGATGGTGGCGAGGCCGGCGGCGACGGCGCCGGTGGTGCGAGGAGCAGTGGTCATGCGGAAAACCTAACGTTCGGGGCCCCGTACGGGCCAACCGGTCTCAGGTGCCGGTCGGGTCACCTGGCGAATCCGACGAGGTCGCGGGGGCCGGGTTCGGCGGTTCTGTCGGGGCGAGGAGGCGGGCCAGCATCTCGCGGGCGTACGCCGGGTCGTACGCGGCGCCCGTCAGGAGCACCCGCAGACAGATCCCGTCCATGAGGGCGACGACGGCCCGTGCGGTCGCCGGGTCCGTCCGCCGGGACAGGGCCTCGGTGACGGCGTCCGTCCACTCGGCGGCGACCGGCCGCAGCGCGGGGCGGCGCAGGGCGGCGAGGTAGAGCTCGTACTCGCGCTCGGTCCCGGTCCGCTCGCCGCCGATCCACTCCCCCAGGAGCCGGGCGAGGTCCGCGGCGAGGTCGGTCCCGGGGTCGGTCCCCAGGTCGGTGGGCCCGCCTCGCTCGCGCAGCGCGCGGCCGAATCCCGCGTCGGCCCGGCGGAGCGCGGCCACGACCAGTTCGTCGAGGGAGGCGAAGTGGTAGGTCGTGGAGCCGAGCGGGACGTCGGCCTCCGCGGCGACCGTACGGTGGCTCAGTCCGGCGATCCCCCGCGCACCGATCACCCGCAGCGCGGCGTCGGCGATCCGCTGCCGTCGCTCGGGGTCGTGGCGGCGGGGGCGGGCCATCAGTGGGCTCCCCCCATGTTGAGGACGAGGACGCCGGCGATGATCAAGACCACCCCGGCGACCTTGGCGAGGCTGAGGGTCTCGTTCATGAAGAGGATGCCGATGACGGCGACGGCCGCGGTGCCCACCCCGGACCAGATCGCGTACGCGGTGCCGACCTGGAGGGTCTTGAGCGCCTGGGCGAGCAGCGCGAAGGCGATCACATAGCCGGCGCCCGTGACGACGGAGGGCCAGAGCTTCGAGAAGCCGTCGCTGTACTTCATGGAGACCGTCGCGATGATCTCCGCCGTGATGGCCCCCGCCAGCAGTCCGTATCCCATGGTGAGGACTGTACCCAGGGATATGTACGGGCGTACGCAACGGCTGACGCTACGGTGTCCCGCATGACGTATCCCTCGGGGCCGTACGGCTACGGCTACGCTCCCCCGCCCCCTCCGCCGAAGCCCGGCGTGATACCCCTGGCACCGATGGGTCTCAGCCAGATCCTCACCGGTGCCTTCGCCACGATCGGCCGCTACTGGAAGCCGCTGTTCGGCGTCGCCGCGGTCGCGTACGGCGCGGTCATGCTGCTGTTCGCGGCGGCCGCCGGTCTCGCGTACGCGGCGGTCGCCGACCATGTGCCCCGGGTCTTCGACCTGCCGAGCGGGCAGGACCCCAGCTGGGAGGACGGCCGGCCGCTGCTGATCGCCTTCGGCTGCGTGTGGCTGATCGCCGTGATCGGGATGCTGGTCGCGAGCGCCGTCGTGTACGCGGCCTGCCCGGCCGTCCTCCAGGAGGCGGTCCTCGGCCGCCGGACCACGTTCGGCGCGATCTGGCGCCGCGCCTGGTCGGCAATGCCCGCGGTGGTGGGCACGGTCTTCCTGACCACGCTGATCCTGGCGGTCCCCCTCGGCCTGTTCGTGCTGTCCATGGTCGGCTTCATGATCGCCCTCTTCGAGGCCCTGTCGAACGCCAGTACCGGTTCGGGCTCGGCGGAGGTGTCGCCGGGCCTGGCCGTGGTCGCCCTCCTCGTCGCCCTGGCCACCATGCCGGTGGCCACCTGGATCTGGGTGAAGCTCAGCCTGGCACCGTCGGCGGTCGTGTTCGAAGGCCAGGGCGCGACGGCCTCGATGCGCCGCTCCAGCCGGCTGGTCCGCGGCTCCTGGTGGCGGATCTTCGGTGCGCTGCTGGTCGCGGGCCTGCTGGCCGGGATGGTGAACTGGGCGATGCAGCAGGTCTTCGGCGTGCTGCTCTCGGTACCCGCCTCGTTCACGGACCCGGCCGGCATGGAGACTCCGGGCGACGTCCTGCTCGCCCTCGTACCGATCCTGGCCGTCGCCGTGATCGGCTCGATGCTGGCGCAGGTCGTCTGTTCGGTCTTCCCGCCGCTGGTGACCGGTCTGGTCTACGTCGACCAGCGCATCCGCAAGGAGAACCTCGCCCCGGCGCTCGTCGAGGCGGCGGCGGAGGCGCCCCCGTTCACTCGGTGAGGGAGCGCTTCGGGCGCAGCACGCAGAACTCGTTGCCCTCGGGGTCGGCGAGGACGACCCAGGTCACGTCCTCGCCCTGGCCGACGTCGACCCGCCGGGCCCCGAGGCCGATGATCCGCCGGACCTCCGCCTCCTGGTCGTCCGGCGAGAGGTCGAGATGGAGCCGGTTCTTGACGCTCTTGGACTCGGACACCGGCAGGAAGCACATGCCGGGCCAGGCGTGCTCGTCGGCTCCGATGACGATCTCGTCCTCGGCCTCGAAGAGGATCTTCCAGTCCAGGACCTGTGCCCAGAACCGGGCCTGGGCCGGGAGGTCGTGGCAGTCGACGGCGAGGTGGTACATGCGAACGGCCATGCCCGCCAGTGTGCCTGGCGGGCATGGCCGTTCAGAAGCGCGAAACGGTCAGACGTTGAATCCGAGCGCGCGCAGCTGCTCGCGTCCGTCGTCCGTGATCTTGTCCGGGCCCCACGGCGGCATCCAGACCCAGTTGATCTTCAGCTCGTTGACGATGCCGTCGGTGGCGGCCTTCGCCTGGTCCTCGATCACATCGGTCAGCGGGCAGGCCGCGGACGTCAGGGTCATGTCCAGCGTCGCGACGTTGGAGTCGTCGATGTGGATGCCGTAGATCAGACCGAGGTTGACCACGTCGATGCCCAGCTCGGGGTCGACGACGTCGTACAGCGCCTCGCGGACTTCTTCTTCGGAGGCCGGCTTCATCGTGGCCTCGGCGTTCTCGGTCATGCCGACTTCCTTTCCGCGTCACCCAGAGCCTGGGCCGTCGCGTCCTTCCACGCCATCCAGCTGAGCAGCGCGCACTTCACCCGGGCCGGGTACTTGGAGACACCGGCGAACGCGACGGCGTCCTCCAGGATCTCCTCCATCGCGTCGTCCGGCTCGAGCTGGCCCTTGGACTGCATCAGCTCCAGGAACGTGCCCTGGATCTTCTGCGCCTCGGCCAGCTCCTTGCCGACGAGCAGCTCGTTCAGGACCGAGGCCGAAGCCTGGCTGATCGAGCAGCCCTGCCCCTCGTACGAGACGTCCGCGATCCGCGATCCGTCGTACTTCACACGGAGCGTGATCTCGTCGCCGCACGTCGGGTTGACGTGGTGCACCTCGGCGTCGCCGTCCCGAAGACCGCGCCCGTGCGGGTGCTTGTAATGGTCCAGGATGACGTCCTGGTACATCGAATCGAGCTTCACGAGATCCCCTAGCCGAAGAAGTTCCGTACGTGCTCCAGACCATCGACCAGGGCGTCTACCTCGGCCGGGGTGGAGTACAGATAGAACGACGCTCGCGTGGTCGCAGGAATTCCGTACCGCAGGCAGACCGGCCGCGCGCAGTGGTGGCCGACCCGGACGGCGATGCCCTGCTCGTCGAGCACCTGGCCCACGTCGTGCGGGTGGATGTCGCCGAGCACGAAGGAGATCGCCGCGCCGCGGTCCTCGGCCGTGGTCGGGCCGATGATCCGCAGGTCCGGCACCTCCTGGAGGCGGCGGACGGCGTACTCGGTGATCGCGTGCTCGTGGCGCGCGATGTTCTCCATGCCGATCGCCGAGAGGTAGTCCACGGCCGCGCCGAGGCCGACGGCCTGCGCGATCGGGGGCGTACCCGCCTCGAACTTGTGCGGGGCCGGCGCGTACGTCGAGGAGTGCATCGACACGGTCTCGATCATCTCGCCGCCGCCGAGGAACGGAGGCAGGTCCTCCAGGAGCTCCTGCCGTCCCCAGAGCACGCCGATGCCGGTCGGGCCGACCATCTTGTGGCCGGTGAAGGCCACGAAGTCGGCCTGCAGCGCCTGCACGTCGAGCACCATGTGCGGGGCGGCCTGCGAGGCGTCGATGCAGACGAGCGCACCGACCTCCTGGGCGCGGCGGATGATCGTCTCGACCGGGTTGACCGTGCCCAGCAGGTTCGAGACCAGCGTGAAGGAGACGATCTTGGTCTTCTCGGTGATGACCTCTTCGATGTTCGACAGGTCGAGACGACCGTCATCGGTGAGGCCGAACCACTTCAGCTTCGCGCCGGTGCGCTGCGAGAGCAGCTGCCACGGCACGATGTTGGAGTGGTGCTCCATCTCCGTGATGGCGATCTCGGTCTCGTGGTCCACGCGGTAGGGCTCGTCGGCCCAGCCCAGCATGTTGGCCACGAGGTTGAGCGACTCGGAGGCGTTCTTGGTGAAGATCACCTCGTCGCGGCTCGGCGCGTTGATGAACGCCGCGACCTTGTCACGGGCGCCCTCGTACAGCGCCGTCGCCTCCTCGGCGACCGTGTAGACGCCGCGGTGGACATTGGCGTTGTGACGCTCGTAGTACGTGTTGAGCGCGTCGAGCACCTGGCGCGGCTTCTGCGAGGTCGCCGCGGAGTCCAGGTACACGATCTTCTTGCCGTCGTGGACCACGCGATCCAGGAGCGGGAAGTCCTTGCGGATCGCCTCGGTGTCGAGGAGGCCGGAGAGCCCCTGATGGGCAGATGTCACGCGGATGCGCCACCCTTCGTGCTGTAGGCCTCGTAACCCTCGTTCTCCAGCTTGTCGGCGAGCTCGGCGCCGCCGGACTCGACGATGCGGCCGCCGGAGAAGACGTGCACGAAGTCGGGCTTGATGTAGCGGAGGATCCGCGTGTAGTGCGTGATCAGCAGGGTGCCGACCTCACCGGTCTCACGGACGCGGTTGACGCCCTCGGACACGACGCGCAGGGCGTCGACGTCCAGGCCGGAGTCGGTCTCGTCGAGGATCGCGATCTTCGGCTTGAGAAGCTCCAGCTGCAGGATCTCGTGGCGCTTCTTCTCACCGCCGGAGAAGCCCTCGTTGACGTTGCGCTCGGCGAAGGCCGGGTCCATCTGGAGCTTCTCCATGGCCTCCTTGACCTCCTTCACCCAGGTACGCAGCTTGGGGGCCTCGCCGCGGACGGCGGTGGCGGAGGTGCGCAGGAAGTTGGAGACCGAGACGCCGGGGACCTCGACCGGGTACTGCATGGCCAGGAAGACGCCGGCGCGGGCGCGCTCGTCGACCGACATCTCCAGGACGTCCTCGCCGTCCAGGGTCACGGTGCCACCGGTGATCGTGTACTTCGGGTGGCCCGCGAGGGAGTACGCCAGGGTCGACTTGCCGGAGCCGTTGGGGCCCATGATGGCGTGGGTCTCGCCCTGCTTCACGGTCAGGTCGACGCCCTTGAGGATCTCACGGGGGCCGTTCTCGGCCTCGACGGAGACGTGCAGGTCGCGGATTTCAAGCGTTGCCATGGGTGACTCAGGACTCCTGGGTGACGGAGACGAGCACATCGTCCCCTTCGATCTTTACGGGGTATACGGGGACGGGGCGCGTCGCGGGAAGGCCGGACGGCTTACCGGTGCGGAGGTCGAAGCTGGAGCCGTGCAGCCAGCACTCGATGGCGCAGTCCTCGACCTCGCCCTCCGAGAGGGAGACGTTCGCGTGCGAGCAGATGTCGTTGATCGCGAACACCTCGCCCTCGGTGCGCACGACCGACACCGGCGTGCCGTCGACCTCGACCCGCTTCGGGGTGTCGGCCTCCAGCTCGCTCAGTGCGCAGACTCGGACGAAGGACATCAGACGGAAGCCTCCAGCTCGGCCTCGATCTTGGCGATGAGGCGCTCCTCGACGTCCGGCAGACCGATCTGCTGGACCAGCTCGGCGAAGAAGCCGCGGACGACGAGGCGGCGGGCCTCGTACTCCGGGATGCCGCGAGCCATCAGGTAGAAGAGCTGCTCGTCGTCGAAGCGGCCGGTGGCCGAGGCGTGACCGGCGCCGGCGATCTCACCGGTCTCGATCTCCAGGTTCGGCACGGAGTCGACGCGGGCGCCGTCCGTCAGGACCAGGTTCCGGTTGAGCTCGTACGTGTCCGTGCCCTCGGCGGCGGCCTGGATGAGGACGTCACCGATCCAGACGGCGTGCGCGTCCTGGCCCTGCAGCGCGCCCTTGTAGGCCACGTTGGACTTGCAGTGCGGGGTGTTGTGGTCGACCAGGAGGCGGTGCTCCTGGTGCTGACCGGCGTCGGTGAAGTACAGACCGAACAGCTCGGCCTCGCCGCCGGGGGCCGCGTACCGCACCCGCGGGTGGATCCGGACGACGTCGCCGCCGAAGGTGACCACGACGGACTTGAAGGAGGCGTCACGGCCGACCAGCGCGTTCTGCTGGGCGACGTGCACGGCCTTCTCGTCCCAGTCCTGGACGGAGACGACGGTGAGCTTGGCGCCGTCGCCGAGGAGGAAGTCGACGTTGGCCGCGAGCACCGCGTCGCCGGTGTGGTCGATGACCACGACGGCCTCGGCGAAGGCACCGAGCTCGATCACCTGGTGGCCGAAGGCGACCCCGCCCTGGCCGTGCACCGCGATGCGGATCGGCTCGGTGAGGACGGCCTCCTTGGCGACGGTGACGACCGAGGCCTTCTCGAAGGACGAGTACGCCTGGGCGGCGACGCGGTCGACGGGCGTGCCCGCCTTGCCGAGGCGCGCGTCGTCACGGCCGACGGTCTCCACGGTGACGCCCTCGGGGGCCTCGATCTCGACCTTGACGCCCTCGCCGGACGCGACGGCGGTGCCGTCGTGCAGACCGCGCAGGCGGTCCAGCGGCGTGAACCGCCACTCCTCCTCACGACCGTGCGGGACGGGGAAGTCCGCGACGTCGAAGGACGGGGGCGCGCTCATGCGCGTGGCGACGGTGGACTCGGCGGCCACCGCGATCGAGCCGGCGGTGGTGGAGCCCGCCGGGATGTTCTGAGCCTCAGCCATGGCTGTCGGTGTGCTCACTTTCTGCGTTCGGTGCGTGCGCTGCGGGACGACTCGCGGGGGCCCGACGGGCGGGCCTCCGCGAGGGTGGTGACCAGGCGGCCGGGCTCGCTAGCCCACCGCGCCTTCCATCTGCAGCTCGATCAGCCGGTTGAGCTCGAGGGCGTACTCCATCGGCAGCTCCTTGGCGATGGGCTCGACGAAGCCGCGCACGATCATCGCCATGGCCTCGAACTCGGTCAGACCGCGGCTCATCAGGTAGAAGAGCTGGTCCTCGGAGACCTTGGAGACGGTGGCCTCGTGACCCATGGAGACGTCGTCCTCGCGGACGTCGACGTACGGGTACGTGTCCGAGCGGGAGATCGTGTCGACGAGCAGCGCGTCGCAGAGCACGTTCGACTTGGACCCGGGCGCGCCCTCGCCGATCTCGATGAGACCGCGGTAGGAGGTGCGGCCGCCGCCTCGCGCCACCGACTTGGAGACGATGTTGGAGGAGGTGTTCGGGGCCATGTGGACCATCTTGGCGCCGGCGTCCTGGTGCTGGCCCTCGCCGGCGAAGGCGATGGACAGGGTCTCGCCCTTGGCGTGCTCGCCCATCAGGTAGACGGCCGGGTACTTCATGGTGACCTTGGAGCCGATGTTGCCGTCGACCCACTCCATGGTCGCGCCCTCGTAGGCCACGGCACGCTTGGTGACCAGGTTGTAGACGTTGTTCGACCAGTTCTGGATCGTCGTGTAGCGGCAGCGGCCGCCCTTCTTCACGATGATCTCGACGACCGCGGAGTGCAGCGAGTCGGAGGAGTAGATCGGGGCGGTGCAGCCCTCGACGTAGTGGACGTAGGCGTCCTCGTCGACGATGATCAGCGTCCGCTCGAACTGGCCCATGTTCTCCGTGTTGATACGGAAGTAGGCCTGCAGCGGGATCTCGACGTGCACGCCCTTCGGCACGTAGATGAACGATCCGCCGGACCACACGGCCGTGTTCAGCGAGGCGAACTTGTTGTCGCCGACCGGGATGACCGTGCCGAAGTACTCGCGGAAGAGCTCCTCGTGCTCCTTCAGCGCGGTGTCGGTGTCGACGAAGATGACGCCCTGCTCCTCCAGGTCCTCACGGATCTGGTGGTAGACGACCTCGGACTCGTACTGGGCCGCGACACCGGCGACGAGGCGCTGCTTCTCCGCCTCGGGGATGCCGAGCTTGTCGTACGTGTTCTTGATGTCCTCGGGCAGTTCCTCCCACGAAGCGGCCTGCTTCTCGGTGGAGCGCACGAAGTACTTGATGTTGTCGAAGTCGATGCCCGACAGGTCGGAGCCCCAGCTCGGCATGGGCTTCTTGTCGAAGAGGCGCAGACCCTTCAGCCGCAGCTTGAGCATCCACTCCGGCTCGTTCTTCTTCTCGGAGATGTCGCGGACGACGGCCTCGGAGAGACCGCGCTTGGCGGTGGCACCGGCCGCGTCCGAGTCGGCCCAGCCGTACTCGTACCGACCCAGGCCCTCGAGCTCGGGGTGGCTGATCTCGGTGGTCATGCGGGGTTCCTCCCGGCCGTGCTTGCGGATGCTTCTGATGGGGTGGTCTGTGGGGCGCTGTGCGGGATGAACGTGGTGCAGA
This sequence comes from Streptomyces sp. NPDC029139, assembly GCF_055564335.1. NCBI lineage: Bacteria > Bacillati > Actinomycetota > Actinomycetes > Kitasatosporales > Streptomycetaceae > Streptomyces > Streptomyces sp. NPDC029139. The sequence goes on from NZ_JBVHWN010000002.1 coordinate 128,280, forward strand.
CGCCGTCACCATGCGCGATGGTGGCCAGACGCTGGACGTGCGTTCCCAGGAGGCGGGAGAAGATCTCCGTCTCCGCCTCGCACAGCTGGGGGTACTGCTCGGCGACGTGGGCGACCGGGCAGTGGTGCTGGCAGAGCTGCTGGCCGACCGGCGCGTTCCGCGCAGTGGCAGCGTACCCGTCGGCACTGAGGGCCTTGGCAAGCGCCTCGGTGCGCTGGTCGGGGTCCGCCGATTCGACGGCCTCGCGGTACGTCTCCGCCTGGGCCTCCAGCCGGTCGCGGGCGAAGGCGGCGACGGCCGCCTCGCCCCCGGCGTTCTTCTCGATCCAGCGCAGCGCGTCCACGGCCAGCGAGTCGTACGACTGGTCGAAGGCGTCCCGGCCGCAGTCGGTCAGCGCGAAGACCTTCGCGGGGCGACCACGGGTACGGGCGCCGTACACGCGCTTCTCGCGGGCCTCCACGACGTTCTCGGCGACGAGCGAGTCGAGATGCCTGCGCACGGCCGCCTGGGTGAGGCGGAGCCGCTGCGCGAGATCGGCGACCGTCGACGGACCGTGGTCCAGGATGGACCGCGCGACCCGGTTGCGCGTGGATCGCTCACCGGTCGCGAGTTCCTCCACAGGAGCCGCGTCGACGTTTTTCACAACGCCATTGTTGCGTAATTCCTTCGGGAGTGACAAGCGACGCCCGTGGCGGGCGCGGTGCCGTGCATCACGCAGGTAAGGCTTACCTGACCTGGGAAAACGATCACTCCCCCGCGCTCCCGGCCCCCGCCGGAGGCACCGCCGACCGGCCCGCGGCGACCACCGCACGGGAGAACGAGACCGCGTTCCGGACGGCCGCGCCCCCCGGATCGTTGTTGAGGAACACGTACACGTCCGCCGCGTCCGGCCAGGTCGCGGCGAGCCGGTCCGCCCAGGTCGCGAGCGCCTGGGGCCCATAGGCCGGCCAGGGTTTCGCCCGCCCCTCGTGCAGCCGCACATAGCCCCAGTCCGCCGTGCGCCACAGCGGTGTCACCGGCCGCGACTCCCGGTCCGCCCAGCACAGGGCGGCGCCCCGGGCCGCCAGGAGCGACGCGATCTCCTCCGTCCACCACGAGTCGTGCCGCGGTTCGACCGCGACCCGCACCCGGCGGGGAAAGCATGCGAGCACGGCGTCCAGCAGTCCGGCGTCGGCGCGGAGCGTGGGCGGCAGCTGGAGGAGGACGGGCCCGAGACGGTCACCGAGCGCCTCGGCGCGGCCCATCAGCCGCTCGACGGGCTCCTCGGGATCCTTCAGCCTCTTGACGTGGGTGAGGAAGCGGCTGGCCTTCACCGCCATCACGAACCCGTCGGGCGTGCGATCCCGCCACTCGGCGAAGGTGCGGCGCTCGGGCAGCCGGTAGAAGGCGTTGTTGTTCTCCACGGTGACGAACCGGCGGGCGTACTCCTCCAGCCAGAGCCGCTGGGGCACGCCCTCGGGATAGAGGACTCCGCGCCAGTCCCGGTACTGCCACCCGGAGGTGCCGACGAACACGGGCATACCCCGCGCCTTCCCCGTACGGGGCGGCTCACCCGGGCCGGGACCGGGCAGGTCGGTGCCGGTCCAGGGCCCCGGACAGCTCCGCCGAACGGGGACCTAGACTTCCCGGCATGCGAAACGAGTCCGTCGACACCGCCGTCCGGGTACGCGGCCTGGTCAAGCGGTACGGGACCAAGACCGCCGTCGACGGCCTGGACCTCGACGTGCGGGCGGGCACCGTGACCGCCGTCCTCGGCCCCAACGGGGCCGGGAAGACCACCACGATCGAGACCTGCGAGGGCTACCGGAAGGCGGACGCCGGCACCGTCCACGTCCTCGGCCTCGACCCGGTCGCCGACGCGGCCGCCCTGCGCCCGCGGATCGGCGTGATGCTCCAGTCGGGCGGCGTCTACTCCGGCGCCCGCGCCGACGAGATGCTCCGCCACATGGCGAAGCTCCACGCCCATCCCCTGGACGTGGACGCCCTGATCGAGCGCCTCGGGCTCGCCTCCTGCGGCCGGACCACCTACCGCCGGCTCTCCGGCGGCCAGCAGCAGCGCCTCGCGCTCGCCATGGCCGTCGTCGGCCGCCCCGAGCTGGTCTTCCTCGACGAGCCCACCGCCGGACTCGACCCGCAGGCCCGTCACGCCACCTGGGACCTCGTCCGCGAGCTGCGCGCCGACGGCGCCACCGTGGTCCTCACCACGCACTTCATGAACGAGGCCGAGGAGCTGGCGGACGACGTCGCCATCGTCGACGGCGGCCGGGTCGTCACGCAGGGCAGCCCCGAGGAGCTGTGCCGCGGCGGCGCCGAGAACACCCTGCGCTTCACCGGCCGCCCCGGGCTCGACATCGGCTCCCTGCTGAAGGCCCTGCCCGACGGCACGGCGGCCGCGGAGCTGACCCCGGGCGCGTACCGCATCAGCGGCGAGGTGGACCCGCAGCTGCTCGCCACCGTCACCAGCTGGTGCGCCCAGCACGGCGTGATGCCCTCCGGCATCTCGGTGGAGCGCCACACCCTCGAAGACGTCTTTCTTCAGCTGACCGGCAAGGAGCTGCGCGCATGAGCACCGGTACGTACGCGCCGAAGCCGGGAGCCGCCCCCGTCGGCCGGATGATCGCGGCACAGACGGCGCTGGAGACGAAGATGCTGCTGCGCAACGGCGAGCAGCTGCTCCTCACGGTGATCATCCCGTCCCTGCTCCTGGTGCTCTTCTCCACCGTCGACATCGTCGACACGGGCTCCGACAAGGCCGTCGACTTCCTCGCCCCCGGCGTCCTCGCGCTCGCCGTCCTGTCCACCGCCTTCACCGGCCAGGCCATCGCGACCGGCTTCGAGCGCCGTTACGGGGTGCTCAAGCGGCTCGGCGCCTCACCGCTCCCCCGCTGGGCGCTGATGACCGCCAAGACGCTGTCCGTGCTGGTCACCGAGGTGCTCCAGGTCGCGCTCCTGACCGCGATCGCGTTGGGGCTCGGCTGGTCCCCGCGGGGCGGCGTCGCCTCGGTGGCGCTCCTGCTGATCCTCGGCACGGCCGCCTTCTCGGGCCTCGGCCTGCTGATGGCCGGCACACTGCGAGCGGAGGCCACGCTGGCGGCCGCGAACCTGGTCTTCCTGCTGCTCCTGGTCGGCGGCGGAGTGATCGTGCCCCTGGAGAAGTTCCCGGACGCGGCGCGCCCGGTGCTCGAGCTGCTGCCGATCTCGGCGCTCTCGGACGGCCTGCGGGACGTGCTGCAGGGCGGCGCCGGGATGCCGTGGGGCCAGGCGCTGGTCCTCGCCGTGTGGGCGGTGCTCGGGCTCGGCGCCGCGGCGAGGTTCTTCCGCTGGGAGTAGTCGGAGGGTGACGTTCAGGGACATTCCTCCGCGTACCCACCCCCTCGTGAAAGCGCGCACAAGCCCCGTCCTACGATAGAGCGCGTGCTGACCCCCCTCGCCTTCATCGCCCGGCGCTGGACCCCGTCCCCCCGGACGCTCCGGCGCGCCGCGCTCTCCGCCGTCGTGATGAGCGTGCTCATCATCGTCACGGGAGGCGCGGTCCGGCTGACCGGCTCAGGTCTCGGCTGCGACACCTGGCCCAAGTGCACCGACGACAGCCTCATCGTGACGCCCGAGCAGGGCTACCGCGGCGTCATCGAGTTCGGCAACCGGCTGCTGACGTACGTCCTGTCGGCCGCGGTCGGCTGGGCCATCGTCGCCGCCCGCTCCACCAAGCCGTGGCGGCGCGGCCTGACCCGGCTCGGCTGGGCGCAGTTCTGGATCGTCGCGAGCAACGCGGTCCTCGGCGGCATCACCGTGTGGATGGGCCTGAACCCGTGGACGGTCGCCGGCCACTTCCTCGCCGCCACCACGCTCCTGACCGTCGCCGTGATCACCTGGCAGCGGACCCGCGAGGGCGACACGCCGCCCCGGCCGCGGGTGCCGGGCCCGGTGCGCAAGCTCTCCTGGGCGATCATCGCGGCCTCGGCGCTCGTGATCGTCCTCGGCACCGGCGTCACCGGCTCGGGCAAGCACGCCGGCGACAGCAGCGACGTCCCGCGGATGCCGTGGGACTGGACCGCCGCCGCCCATCTGCACGCCATCGCCGCCTGGGTCGTCTGCGCGCTCGCGCTCGCGATGTGGCTGGTGCTGCGGGTGGTGGACGCCCCCGACGACACCCGCGCCCGCGCCCGGGACCTGCTGATCGTGCTGCTCGCACAGGGCGGGATCGGCTACCTCCAGTACTTCACCGGAGTGCCCGAGATTCTGGTCGGCGCGCACATGCTCGGCTCCGCGCTGATGTGGATCGCCGTGCTGCGCCTCGCCCTGAGCCTGCGCGAGCGCCCGGTGGCGACGCCCGCGGTCCCGGCCCCGAGCGACGCGGCCCTGGCCACGGCGTAACGGCACCGGCGTAGCGGCACCGGCCGGCCGGCCCGAAGGTCAGGCCAGCCCGTACACCCGGCGCGCGTTGCCCGACGCGATCATCGTCGCGACGCGCTGCGCGTCGTGCAGGGACCAGGCCCCGTCGCCGACCCATTCGCCCAGCACCCGGCTCACCGCGCCCCGGAAGACGCTCGCCGCGACGACGTGCAGCTCGGGCAGGGCGTGGGCGCCGCTGGAGAAGAGCAGCTTGCCGAAGGGGGCGAGCTCCAGGAGTTCGGCGAGGACCGCCGCCGCGCGGGTACCGGTCCTGCCGAGGACGGAGCCGAGGTCGGCGTACACATGCGGGAAGGCCCCCGTCAGCTGGGCCGTCCGCCGGTGGTGCGGGTATCCGTGCAGGAGCACCAGCGCGGTGCCGAGTCCGCTGGTGGACGCGGCGAAGCCGGCGAGCGTGTCCGGGTCCTCGCTGCCCACGTGCAGCTGGAGCGGGCGCCCGGAGGCGACGGCGATCCACAGGAGATGGCGCAGCAGGACGGGGTCGGTGAGCCGGCCGCCGGCTCCGCGGCGGGCCAGCCAGCGGCCGGCGGCGCCGCGCACCTCGCCGGGGCCCGGCGGTTCTGGCGCGTGCGCGAGCCCGCGGGAGACCCCCGCCACGGAGGTGAAGGCGACGGCGGTCGCGGCGGCGCCGTGGACGGCCTCCGCGAGGTTGGCGAGGAGCCCCTCGACCGTTCCCGAGGTGTCGGCGACCTGCTCGGCGAGCGGTTCGAGCCGGACGATCTCGTGGGCGTCGGCGGCGCCGGCGGAGGCGATCTCGGCGGGGCCCGTCAGGTCGCCGGGGAGGCCGGTGTCCACGAGGTAGGTGGAGATCCCCGAGGCCCGCAGCAGTCTGCGGCCGGACTCCAGGACGCCCAGCTCCCGGCGGCGGGCGAGATAGCGGGCCGGCGGGCAGTGCGGTTCCAGGCCGAGCAGCGGCGGGCACCAGCGGCGTACCGCGAAGCCCGTCTGGGTGTCGAAGAAGGTCGTGCCCGGCGCGGGCTGCGCGGCCCCCGCTCCGACGGGCCTGCCGAGGTGGGCCTCGAAGGTGCCGAGGCCGAGCTCCGTGCGGAGCACCCCGTGGCAGTACTGGTCCACCAGGCTCGGGGTCTCGATCATTCGGGGGGCTCCCTGCGTGGACGTGCTTCCACCCGTCCTAACGGGTGAGCCCCACCCGAGGTTGTTGCCTCGCCTCAGCCGTTCGACGGGCCGCCGACCTGGATCCCGGCCATGCGGGTCCACTCGTACGGGCCGGTGACGACCTTCGCGGCGAACTCGCCGTCGAACTCGTCGTGGAGGGTCAGCCCCGCCTTCTCGGCGGCCTGCTTGGCGGCGGCGTACGAGGGGGCCACCAGGTCGCCCCAGCCGCCGTCCTCGCCGACGAGCACGATGCGGGTGCCCATCTGGCCGGTGTAGGCGAGCTGCCCCTCGGCGCCGCCGTGCTTCTTGGAGAACGCCTGGATCTGCCGGGCGAGCTTGGCCGCCTTGCGCTCCGTCTTGGTGTCCGCCTGCGTGGTGTCTGCCATGAGAAGGATGCTACCCAGCGGTAGATCCACTGGCGACGGCCGGGGCGTGTGGGCTGTCCCACGCGCCCCGGCCGTCGTCCGGGTGTGTTGCCGCTGTCCTGCCGCTGTCCGTGTACTAGCGGAGGAAGGGGTCGACCGCGACCGCCACGAAGAGCAGCGACACATAGGTGATCGACCAGTGGAAGAGGCGCATCTCCTTGAGCTTCGCGCCGGTCGCGCCGTTCTTCGCCCGGTTGAGCAGCGCGTGCGCCTCCCAGAGCCACCAGCCGCCGGTGAGCAGCGCCACGGCCGTGTAGAACCAGCCGGTGTAGCCGAGCGGCGTCAGCAGCAGCGAGACGGCGACCATGACCCAGCTGTACGCGACGATCTGCCGGGCCACGACCTTGTTGGAGGCGAGGACCGGGAGCATGGGCACGCCGGCGCGGGCGTAGTCGTCCTTCACCTTCATCGACAGCGGCCAGTAGTGCGGCGGCGTCCAGAAGAAGATGACGAGGAAGAGGATGATCGCGGCCCACGACATCGAGTTGGTGACGGCGGACCAGCCGATCAGCACCGGCAGACAGCCGGCGATGCCGCCCCAGACGATGTTCTGCGCGGTGCGCCGCTTCAGGATCATCGTGTAGACCACGACGTAGAAGAGGAGCGCGCCGAGCGAGAGGGCGGCGGAGAGCCAGTTGACCAGGAGGCCGAACCAGAGCGTGGAGACCACGGCGAGGGTGAGGCCGAAGACCAGGCCCTCGCGCGGGGTGAGGACGCCGGTGACCAGCGGACGCTGGGAGGTGCGGTCCATCAGGGCGTCGATGTCGCGGTCGATGTACATGTTCAGCGCGTTCGCGCCGCCCGCCGACAGGTAGCCGCCGAAGCAGGTGGCCAGGACCAGCCACAGGTTCGGCACGCCCTGCTCGGCGAGGAACATCACCGGAACGGTGGTGATGAGCAGAAGCTCGATGATCCGCGGCTTGGTCAGCGCCACGAATGCCTTGACGCGGGCCCCGAACGGCCGATGGCCCCCCGGGCTGGGAGTCAAGACGACCCCTGCGGGTCGGGACTCGACGGCCGTCACGCACACCCCTGACAGAGAAATCCCAGCAAGCTCCCCGGATGAAGACGGGGTGAAGACTTGCGCGTACCACGCCACTCTAGACGTTGCCCATAGCGCGATCTTCGCGGGGGTGGGGTCGTGTTGAGGGGGTGTGTCCCAAGGCGTGGACAGGGCTCGGGAGGCGAAGTGACGGACTCGCCCGCACTCTTGATGTGTCCGCTCATTTGAGGGGCCGATTATCGAAAAGAGGGGGTTGTGTCGGGGGTAGGCTCGACACCGCCGGTACACCCTCAGTCACCGGCTTTCCAGTACATGTGGAGAGGAGCCCTGACTCAGGGTGAGCACTAAGCCGACCACCACAGACCTCGAGTGGACCGAATTGGACCAGCGGGCCGTGGACACCGCCCGCATCCTGGCCGCGGACGCCGTACAGAAGGTCGGCAACGGCCATCCCGGTACGGCCATGAGCCTGGCACCCGCCGCGTACACCCTCTTCCAGAAGGTGATGCGGCACGACCCGGCACAGCCGGACTGGGTCGGGCGCGACCGTTTCGTGCTCTCGGCCGGCCACTCGTCCCTCACGCTCTACACCCAGCTGTACCTGGGTGGCTTCGGGCTCGAGCTGGACGATCTGAAGGCCTTCCGCACCTGGGGCTCGAAGACCCCGGGCCACCCCGAGTACGGACACACCGCCGGTGTGGAGACGACGACCGGCCCGCTGGGCCAGGGCGTCGCCAACGCCGTGGGCATGGCGATGGCCGCCCGCTACGAGCGCGGTCTGTTCGACCCGGAGGCGGCCCCCGGCACCTCCCCGTTCGACCACCACGTCTACGTGATCGCCGGTGACGGCTGCCTCCAGGAGGGCATCTCCGCCGAGGCGTCCTCGCTGGCCGGTCACCAGAAGCTGGGCAACCTGATCCTGCTGTGGGACGACAACCACATCTCGATCGAGGGCGACACCGAGACCGCCGTGTCCGAGGACACGATGAAGCGGTACGAGGCCTACGGCTGGCACGTCCAGCGGGTCGAGCCGCAGGCGAACGGCGACCTGGACCCGGCCGCCCTGTTCGCGGCGATCAAGGCCGCCGAGGCCGAGACCGAGCGTCCGTCGTTCATCGCGATGCGCTCGATCATCGCCTGGCCCGCCCCGAACGCGCAGAACACCGAGGCCGCGCACGGCTCGGCGCTCGGCGACGAGGAGATCGCGGCCACCAAGCGCGTCCTCGGCTTCGACCCGGAGCAGACCTTCGAGGTCACCGACGAGGTCATCGGTCACACCCGCGCCCTGGGCGACCGCGGCCGTGAGGCCCGCGCCGCCTGGGAGAAGTCCCTCGCCGAGTGGCGTACGGCCAACCCGGAGCGGGCCGCGGAGTTCGACCGCATCCAGGCGAACGAGCTGCCCGAGGGCTGGGAGTCGAAGATCCCGGTGTTCGAGGCGGGCAAGGGTGTCGCCACCCGCGCCGCGTCCGGCAAGGTCCTGCAGTCGCTCGGCTCGGTCCTCCCGGAGCTGTGGGGCGGCTCGGCCGACCTCGCCGGCTCGAACAACACGACGATCGACAAGACCTCGTCGTTCCTGCCCGAGGGCAACCCGCTGCCGGAGGCCGACCCGTACGGCCGCACGATCCACTTCGGCATCCGCGAGCACTCCATGGCCGCGGAGATGAACGGCATCGCGCTGCACGGCAACACCCGTATCTACGGCGGCACCTTCCTGGTGTTCTCCGACTACATGCGCAACGCCGTCCGTCTGTCGGCCCTGATGCACCTGCCGGTGACGTACGTCTGGACCCACGACTCGATCGGTCTGGGCGAGGACGGTCCGACCCACCAGCCGGTGGAGCACCTGGCGTCGCTGCGCGCGATCCCGGGTCTGAACGTCGTCCGCCCGGCGGACGCCAACGAGACCGCCATCGCCTGGCGCGAGATCGTCAAGCGTCACACCCGCGAGTTCGGGAAGGGCGCCCCGCACGGTCTGGCCCTCACCCGTCAGGGTGTGCCGACGTACGCGCCGAACGAGGACACCGCCAAGGGCGGGTACGTGCTCTTCGAGGCCGACGGTGGCGAGCCGCAGGTCGTGCTGATCGGCACGGGCTCCGAGGTGCACCTGGCCGTGGAGGCCCGGGAGCAGCTCCAGGCGGCCGGTGTCCCGACGCGCGTGGTCTCGATGCCGTCCGTCGAGTGGTTCGAGGAGCAGGACCAGGGGTACAAGGACTCGGTCCTGCCGCCGTCCGTGAGGGCGCGCGTCGCGGTCGAGGCGGGTGTCGGTCTGACCTGGCACAAGTACGTCGGCGACGCCGGCCGGATCGTCTCGCTGGAGCACTTCGGTGCCTCGGCCGACGCCAAGGTCCTCTTCCGCGAGTTCGGCTTCACGCCCGAGGCCATCGCCGCCGCGGCCCGGGAATCTCTCGCCGCCGCCGCGCGCTGACGCCCATAGACACGACTTTTGGAGAACCTCTCATGACAGACGCTCTCAAGCGCCTCTCCGACGAAGGCGTCGCGATCTGGCTGGACGACCTCTCGCGTCAGCGGATCACATCCGGCAACCTGGCCGAGCTGATCGACCAGCAGCACGTGGTCGGTGTCACCACCAACCCGTCCATCTTCCAGAAGGCGATCTCGGAGGGCCACGGTTACGACCAGCAGCTCGCCGACCTCGCCGCCCGCAAGGTCACCGTGGAAGAAGCCATCCGCATGATCACGACGGCGGACGTGAGGGACGCCGCCGACATCCTGCGCCCGGTCTTCGACGCGACCGACGGTCAGGACGGCCGGGTCTCCATCGAGGTGGACCCGCGCCTGGCCCACGACACGGCGGCGACCATCGCCGAGGCCAAGCAGCTGGCCTGGCTGGTGGACCGCCCCAACACGCTCATCAAGATCCCGGCCACCCAGGCGGGTCTGCCGGCGATCACCGAGGTCATCGGCCTCGGCATCAGCGTCAATGTGACGCTGATCTTCTCGCTGGAGCGCTACCGCGCGGTCATGGACGCCTACCTGGCGGGCCTGGAGAAGGCGAAGGAGCGCGGCCTGGACCTCTCCAAGATCCACTCCGTTGCCTCCTTCTTCGTCTCCCGCGTGGACTCGGAGATCGACAAGCGCCTGAACGCCATCGGCACGGACGAGGCCAAGTCCCTCAAGGGCAAGGCCGCGCTCGCCAACGCGCGTCTGGCCTACGAGGCGTACGAGGAGGTCTTCTCCTCGGAGCGCTGGGCGGCTCTGGACCGGGCGCAGGCCAACAAGCAGCGTCCGCTGTGGGCCTCGACCGGTGTGAAGGACCCGGCGTACAAGGACACCCTCTACGTCGTCGACCTGGTCGCCCCGGGCACGGTCAACACCATGCCCGAGGCCACCCTGGAGGCCACCGCCGACCACGGCGAGGTCGCCGGTGACACCGTGCGCGGCACCTACGAGCAGTCCCGCGCCGAACTGGCCGCCGTCGAGAAGCTCGGCATCGCGTACGACGACGTGGTGCAGCTGCTCGAGGACGAGGGCGTCGAGAAGTTCGAGGCGTCCTGGAACGACCTGCTCAAGTCGACCGAGGCGGAGCTGCAGCGCCTCGCACCTTCGGAGGCGTAAGCACCTTGAGCGCAGTCCACGGAGCCAACCCGCTCCGTGACGCCGCAGACCGACGGCTCCCGCGTATCGCGGGGCCGTCGGGTCTGGTGATCTTCGGCGTCACGGGCGATTTGTCCCGTAAGAAGCTGATGCCTGCCGTCTACGACCTGGCCAATCGCGGTCTTCTGCCGCCGGGCTTCTCGCTCATCGGCTTCGCCCGCCGCGAGTGGCAGGACGAGGACTTCGCGCAGGAGGTCTACGAGGCCGTCAAGCAGCACGCCCGTACGCCGTTCCGCGAGGAGGTGTGGCAGCAGCTGATCCAGGGGATGCGTTTCGTCCAGGGCGACTTCGACGACGACGACGCCTTCGACCAGCTGAAGACCACCGTCGAGGAGCTGGACAAGGCGCAGGGCACCGGCGGTAACTTCGCCTTCTACCTGTCCGTGCCGCCGAAGTTCTTCCCCAAGGTCGTCCAGCAGCTGAAGAAGCACGGTCTGGCCGACCAGAAGAACGGCTCCTGGCGCCGCGCGGTCATCGAGAAGCCCTTCGGGCACGACCTGGCCTCCGCCAAGGAGCTCAACGAGGTCGTCCACGAGGTCTTCCCGCCCGACGAGGTCTTCCGGATCGACCACTACCTCGGCAAGGAGACCGTCCAGAACATCCTGGCGCTCCGCTTCGCCAACACCCTCTTCGAGCCGATCTGGAACCGGTCGTACGTCGACCACGTGCAGATCACCATGGCCGAGGACATCGGCATCGGCGGCCGCGCCGGCTATTACGACGGCATCGGCGCCGCCCGTGACGTCATCCAGAACCACCTCCTCCAGCTGCTCGCGCTGACCGCGATGGAGGAGCCCGGCTCCTTCGACGCGGACGCGCTCGCGGCCGAGAAGACCAAGGTGCTCGGCGCGGTGAAGCTGCCGAAGGACCTGGGTTCCTCGACCGTGCGCGCCCAGTACGCCGCCGGATGGCAGGGCGGCGCCAAGGCCGTCGGCTATCTGCAGGAGGACGGGATCGACCCCAAGTCGAAGACCGACACCTACGCGGCCATCAAGCTGGAGATCGACAACCGCCGCTGGGCGGGCGTCCCGTTCTACCTCCGCACCGGCAAGCGCCTCGGCCGCCGCGTCACCGAGATCGCGGTCGTCTTCCAGCGCGCCCCGCACTCCCCCTTCGACCACACGGCGACCGAGGAACTCGGCCGCAACGCCATCGTGATCCGCGTCCAGCCGGACGAGGGCGTGACGGTGCGGTTCGGCTCCAAGGTGCCGGGCACGCAGATGGAGATCCGGGACGTGTCGATGGACTTCGCCTACGGCGAGTCCTTCACGGAGTCCAGCCCGGAGGCGTACGAGCGGCTCATCCTCGATGTGCTGCTCGGCGACTCGAACCTCTTCCCGCGGGTCGAGGAGGTCGAGCTGTCCTGGAAGATCCTCGACCCGATCGAGCAGTACTGGGACAAGCACGGCAAGCCCGCCCAGTACCAGGCGGGCACGTGGGGTCCGGTCGAGGCGGACGAGATGCTCGCACGAGACGGACGGAGCTGGCGCCGGCCATGAAGACCGACCTGACGGACACCACGTCCAGCAAGATCAACAAGGCGCTGGTGCTCGGGCGGCGGGCCATCGGCACACCTGCCGTCGGCATGGTGCTCACCCTCGTCATCGTCACCGACGAGGAGAACGCCTACGACGCGCTCAAGGCGGCCAACGACGCGTCCCGCGAGCACCCCTCGCGGACGCTGGTGGTCATCAAGCGGGCCGCGCGCTCGCCGCGTGACCGCGCGAAGGCGCGACTCGACGCCGAGGTCCGCCTCGGCGCCGACGCCAGCACCGGCGAAACGGTTGTCCTCCGGCTGTACGGCGAGGTCGCGGACCACGCCCAGTCGGTGGTCCTCCCGCTGCTCCTGCCGGACGCGCCCGTCGTCGTCTGGTGGCCGGTCAACGCACCGGCCGACCTGGCGAACGACCCGCTGGGCGCGCTCGCCCAGCGCCGGGTGACCGACACGTACGCCGCCGAGCAGCCGATCCACGAGCTGACCGGCCGGGCGGCCACCTACTCCCCGGGCGACACGGACCTGGCCTGGTCCCGGATCACCCCGTGGCGTTCGATGCTGGCCGCCGCGCTCGACCAGGTCGTGTGCGAGGTCACCTCGGCCGAGGTCGAGGGCGAGGAGTTCAACCCGAGCGTCGAGCTGCTGGCCATGTGGCTGGCGGACCGGCTGAAGGTACCGGTCCGGCGCGCCACCTCGGCGGGCCCCGGGCTCACGTCCGTACGGATGGAGTCCACCTGCGGGCCGATCGTGCTCGACCGGCCGGACGGATCGCTGGCGACGCTCTCCATCCAGGGCCAGCCGGACCGTGCCGTGGCGCTCAAGCGCCGCGAGACGTCCGATCTGATCGCGGAGGAGCTGCGCCGGCTCGACCCGGACGACACCTACGCCTCGGCGTTGCGGTACGGGCTCGACCGGCTCGACGAGAAGGCGGCGGTGACCGCCCCCGATCCCGTCGGGGAGACCCCGGTGGCGGCGGCTCCGGCGGCCGATCCCGCTCCCTCGTCCGTGAAGGAGCCGGCCGCCAGGAAGACCGCGGCCAAGAAGGCGGCGGCCAAGTGAGCGCTCCGCAGCTCGTCGTGCACCGCGACAAGGAGCTGATGGCCCAGGCCGCGGCCGCCCGGCTGATCACGCGGATCGTGGACGCCCAGGCCGCGCGCGGCTCGGCGTCCGTGGTCCTCACGGGCGGCCGCAACGGCAACGGACTGCTCGCGGCGCTGCGTTCGGCCCCCGCCCGGGACGCGATCGACTGGTCACGGCTCGATCTGTGGTGGGGCGACGAGCGGTTCCTGCCCGACGGCGACCCGGAGCGCAATGTCACCCAGGCCCGTGAGGCGCTGCTCGACAGCGTCCCGCTGGACCCTGCGAGGGTGCACGCGATGCCGGCCGCGGACGGACCGCACGGCGGTGACGTCGAGGCGGCAGCCGCCGCGTACGCGGCCGAACTGGCCGCGGCAGCCCGTCCCGAGGACCATGGGGCGGTGCCGACGTTCGACGTGCTGATGCTGGGTGTCGGGCCCGACACCCATGTGGCCTCGTTGTTCCCGGAGCTCCCGGCGGTCCGCGAGACCGAGCGCACGGTGGTGGGCGTGCACGGTGCGCCGAAGCCGCCGCCGGTCCGGATCTCGCTGACGCTGCCGGCGATCCGTGCCGCGCGCGAGGTGTGGCTGCTCGCGGCGGGCGAGGACAAGGCGAAGGCGGCGGCGATCGCACTGTCGGGCGCGGGCGAGGTCCAGGCCCCGGCCGCGGGTGCCTACGGCCGTTCCCGCACGCTGTGGCTGCTCGACGCGGCGGCCGCCTCGGAGCTGCCGCGCGACCTGTATCCGCCGGCTTCGCCCTGACGGACGGTCACTCGGGCCCGGTTCACCGCACGGTGGACCGGGCCTGTCGCGTTTCCGGTACGGACTCCAGGAAGGGTGCGAGGAGGTCGGGCACCGCTTCGGCGGCGAAGGCCAGGCCCTCGTTCTCGCCGGCGTCGTGGACGGCGTACGCGCCCTCGCCCGCCGCGGTCGTCGCGGTCAGGGTCAGCAGGCCGGCCCGGCGCTGGGCGTAGGACTGCTTGACGGTCCATCCGATGACGCCGCCCCGCTGGAGGGCGACCGTGGACCGGCGGATCGTGCCGGAACGGGCCACCAGATAGCCGCCGGTGATGCCGTGCCCGAGATTGCGGTAGGCGTCGAGGGCGAGCAGCACGGCGAGCGGGGTCAGGACGAGGGCGCAGCCGGCCGCGACGTACAGCAGGACCGGGGTGAGGAGGGCTCCGAGGACGGCGAGGGCCACGACCGGGGCGAGCACGGCCGCGAGGGCCCAGCGCAGGCGCCGGGTGCGGGCGGCGCGGGGGTGGACGGTCAGCCGAGCGCTCGTGGGCGGCTCGGGCTCGCGCAGGACCTGGGCGGCGAGCCGGTCGGCGAACGGGCGGGGCGCGGGCGGCAGCAGCGTCTTGTGGTCGGTGCGCTCGTCCTCGCCGCGCTCGACGAGTCCCGTCGCCACGGCGTCGACGCGGGCGGCCCCGCACATCCGCACGCCCAGCGGCTCGACCAGCTCGACACCGCGCAGGCGTCGTTCCTCGATGGAGATCGAGCGGGCGGTGAGCAGTCCGCGGCGAACCCGCAGGGTGCCGCCGGGCTCGCGCTCCAGGCGGTAGTTCCACCACATCTCGACCCAGAGGCCGAGGGCGGCGACGGTACCGACGAGGACGGCGAGCAGGACGAGCGTGAGGATCATCGAGACGAGGGAGGTGTCCTGGAAGCGGTCCCCTATCCAGTCGACGACCTCGGCCTGGGCCCCGAACCACTCGCTGACCTGCAGCACGGCACCGGCCGCCGCGCCGCCGAGCAGCGGGGCGACGAAGGAGACCGGGGCGTAGCGGATCCAGCGGGGGTCGAGCGCGGCCAGGGAACCGTCGTGGGTCGTGTCCCCGGCCGTGGAGGCGGTGCGGGCGAGGAGTTCGCGGCGGAGGCGTTCGCCCTCGGCCCGGGTGACCGGGTCGAGTTCGAGGGTGGACTCGCCGCCGCTGCTCTCCCCGGTCCCGATGCGGACCTTGACGAGGCCGAGGACGCGCTGGAGCGGGTTGGCCGTCAGGTCGACGCTGCGGATGCGCTCGCGGGCCAGGGAGCGGCGCTTGACCAGGAGGAGCCCGGTGTGGAGTTCGACCCTCCCTCCGCCTTCGGCCGGGGGCGCCCCGGTCTCGCTCCGCTCGGCACCGACGCGGTAGCGGGTGCGGCGCCAGCGGACGTAGTCGGCGGCCGAGCCGCCGCCGACGAGGAGGACGGCCCCGGCGAGGATCCAGCCGATGGCCTGCCGGGCGGGCATGGCGCCGGTGAGGCCGAAGAAGGTGGGCAGTGCGGCGCCACCGGCGACGCCCGCGAGGACGGCGGCGGTGACCAGGACCGTACGCCGGTCGAGGCGCCGCCAGTCCTCGGTCATGTCGCGTCCCCGGACGTCGCCCCGGTGATGGCCGTCAGGCGCTCGGCGAGGTCGGCGGCGAGGCCGTGGTCGAGCCCCTCGATCCGGATGGCGCCCTTGGAGGAGGCGGTGGTGACGGTCACGGTGGCGAGCCCGAAGACCTGCTCCAGCGGCCCCCGTACGGTGTCGACGGTCTGGATCCTGGACATCGGAGCGATCCGCCACTCCTGCCAGAAGGCCCCCGTACGGACGTAGACGGCGTCCTCGGTGACCTCCCAGCGGTGCACCCTGAACCACCAGGCGGGGAGGAACGCGGTGCCTGCCAGCCCGACGACCGCCACGGCCCCGGCGGCGAGCAGCAGCCAGAACCGGGCGGGCGCGATGAACGCGCCGAGCACCGCGAGGACGGCCGCGGGTACGGCGGTGGTCAGCAGCAGCTGCGTCCGCCACCAGCCGACGGCCCGGCCGTCCAGCGTGTTGCGCGGCGGCCGCAGCCGGACCTCGCCCGTCACCGCGTTCTCCCCCGCCATCGGTCCCTACCGTCCGCGCAGCGAGCGGTAGGTGGCGACGAGCTCTGCGGTGGAGCCGTCGAGCTCGTCACCGCCCTCTCCGCGGGTCAGCACCGGCTCGATCTTCTTGGCGAGGACCTTGCCGAGTTCCACGCCCCACTGGTCGAAGGAGTCGATGTTCCAGATCGCGCCCTGGACGAACACCTTGTGCTCGTAGAGCGCGACGAGCTGGCCGAGGACCGAGGGCGTGAGCTCCTTGGCGAGGAGGGTGGTCGTGGGGTGGTTGCCCCGGAAGGTCTTGTGCGGGACGAGCTCCTCGGGCACGCCCTCGGCCCGTACCTCCTCGGGCGTCTTGCCGAAGGCCAGTGCCTGGGTCTGGGCGAAGAAGTTCGCCATCAGCAGGTCGTGCTGGGCGACGAGGCCGGGGAGCAGGTCGGCGACGGGCTCGGCGAAGCCGATGAAGTCGGCCGGGATGACCTTGGTGCCCTGGTGGATCAACTGGTAATAGGCGTGCTGCCCGTTGGTGCCGGGCGTGCCCCAGACGACCGGTCCGGTCTGCCAGTCGACGGGGTTGCCGTCGCGGTCGACGGACTTGCCGTTGGACTCCATGTCGAGCTGCTGGAGGTAGGCGGTGAACTTCGACAGGTAGTGCGAGTACGGCAGGACGGCGTGCGACTGGGCGTCGAAGAACGCGCCGTACCAGACACCGAGGAGGCCGAGGAGCAGCGGCGCGTTCTCCTCGGCGGGTGCGGTGCGGAAGTGCTCGTCGACGAGGTGGAAGCCGTCGAGCATCTCGCGGAAGCGGTCCGGGCCGATGGCGATCATCAGGGAGAGGCCGATGGCGGAGTCGTACGAGTAGCGGCCGCCGACCCAGTCCCAGAACTCGAACATGTTGGCCGTGTCGATGCCGAAGTCCTCGACCTTCGCGGCGTTGGTCGACAGGGCAACGAAGTGCCGGGCGACGGCGCCCTGGTCGGCGCGCAGCCCGGTGAGGAGCCAGTCGCGCGCGGAGGTGGCGTTGGTGATCGTCTCGATGGTGGTGAAGGTCTTCGAGGCGACGATGAAGAGCGTCTCGGCCGGGTCGAGGTCGTGGATCGCCTCGTGGAGGTCGGCGCCGTCGACGTTGGAGACGAAACGGAACGTCACATTCCGCTGGGTGTAGGAGCGCAGGACCTCGTAGGCCATCGCGGGCCCGAGGTCGGAGCCGCCGATGCCGATGTTGACGATGTTCTTGACCGGCTTGCCGGTGTGGCCGGTCCACTCGCCGGCGCGGACCTTGTCCGCGAAGGCGGCCATCTTGTCGAGCACGGCGTGCACGCCCGGGACGACGTTCTCGCCGTCGACCTCGATCACGGCATCGCGCGGGGCGCGCAGCGCGGTGTGCAGGACCGCCCGGTCCTCGGTGGTGTTGATCTTCTCCCCGCGGAACATGGCGTCGCGCAGCTCGGCCACGCCGGTCGCGGCGGCCAGCTCGCGCAGCAGCGCGAGCGTCTCGTCGGTCACCAGGTGCTTGGAGTAGTCCAGATAGAGGTCGCCGACCCGCAGGGCGTATGCGGTGCCCCGGTTCGGATCGGCGGCGAACAGCTCGCGCAGGGTGGTCTCCCCCAGCTGTTCGCGGTGCTTGCCGAGGGCGGCCCATTCGGGCAGCTGGTTGAGCCTCATCGAGCCTTCGGTCTTCATCTCGGACATCGCCTACTTCTTCTCTTCCTGCCTGCTTGCCCCGCTGCTCCTCCAACCTAATTGATCGCTGCGCCGGAGCATGCTTTCCGGCCCGTGCGACTGGCCGGGGCAGAGTGATCACCTCTGACCAACTGGTCCTTCACGGTGGGGGATTTCCCGCGTCGCGAGCGCACGACGGCCGCCTGCGCGACGGCCCTGGCGACCCTGCTCGACTCCTCGCTCCGAGCACCGCGCACGGGCTGGCGCACGCGAACGGGCCCTGCCCGCGAATCGCTTCGCGGGCAGGGCCCGTTCGTCACACCGTCACACCACGCTCAGATCTCGCCGCGCAGTTTGGCGAGCGCCTCGGCGAGGATCGCCTCGCCGTCCGCGTCGCTGCGCCGCTCGCGCACGTACGCGAGGTGCGTCTTGTACGGCTCCGTGCGCGGCGGGTCCGGCGGGTTGTCCCGGTCCTGACCGGCCGGGAAGCCGCAGCGCGGGCAGTCCCACGTCTCCGGAACCTGTGCGTCACTGGCGAAGCTCGGCTGCGTCTCGTGCCCGTTCGAGCACCAGAAGGAGATGCGGAGGCGCGGCGCCGACTCGCCCCGCTCGGCCTCCCCCATCGGCCCCGCTCCGACCCGGCTTCCCCGGATCGCGTTGCCACTTGCCACGGTCGTAACTCCCTGCGTGATGGTGCTCGAAGATGCCCCAGTCTACGTAAGGCCCAACGCGCGTCCAGTGATTGGAGTTACACGTCCAACTTCATCAGAAGCGCAAGTACGACAATGCACGCGAACCACATCAGACCGACCACGATGGTGATGCGGTCCAGGTTGCGCTCGGCGACCGAGGAGCCACCGACGGACGACTGCATACCGCCACCGAACATGTCGGAGAGGCCGCCGCCCTTCCCCTTGTGCATCAGCACCAGCAGCATCAGCAGCGCGCTGAAGACGATCAGGGCGATCGAGAACCCCATAACCACGGCTGGACCAACTTCCTCGGACTTATACGGACGGGGGTCGGGCAGGTCCTGCCCGACCCCCGCAAGGGTACGACGGATCGTCGCTACCGCCTACTCACCGATCACATCACTGGTCGCGGAAGCGAACGATCTTGACGAACTCGTCGGCGTCCAGCGCGGCGCCGCCGACCAGGGCACCGTCGACGTCGGGCTGCGCCATGATCGCGGCGACGTTGCCGGCCTTGACCGAGCCGCCGTACTGGATGCGGACCTTGTCGGCCAGCTCCTGCGAGTAGAGCTCCGCGAGCCGGCCGCGGATCGCCCCGCAGACCTCCTGCGCGTCCTCGGGGGTGGCGACCTCGCCGGTGCCGATGGCCCACACCGGCTCGTAGGCGATCACGATGGACTCGGCCTGCTCGGCCGGGATGTCCTTCAGGCCGCCGTCGAGCTGGTTCAGGGTGTACTGGACCTGCTCGCCGGCCTTGCGGATGTCCAGGCCCTCGCCGACACAGAGGATCGGGGTCACGCCGTGCTTGAACGCGGCCTTCACCTTGGCGTTGCAGATCTCGTCCGTCTCGGCGTGGTACTGCCGGCGCTCGGAGTGGCCGACGGCCACGTAGGCGCACTTGAACTTGGCCAGCATCGAGCCCGAGATCTCACCGGTGTAGGCACCGGAGTCGTGCGCCGAGAGGTCCTGGGCGCCGTACTTGATCTTCAGCTTGTCGCCGTCGACCAGGGTCTGGACGGACCGCAGGTCGGTGAAGGGGACCAGGACCGCGACCTCACAGGCGTCGTAGTCCTTGTCGGTCAGCGCGAAGGCGAGCTTCTGGACGTGGGCGATGGCCTCGAGGTGGTTGAGGTTCATCTTCCAGTTGCCCGCCATCAGCGGGGTGCGGGTGCTCATTAAGGGTCAGTCCTCCAGTGCGGCGAGGCCGGGGAGCGTCTTGCCCTCGAGGTACTCGAGGGAGGCGCCGCCGCCGGTCGAAATGTGGCCGAAGGCATTCTCGTCGAAGCCCAGGGTGCGGACCGCGGCGGCACTGTCGCCGCCGCCGACCACGGTGAAGCCGGGGCTGTCGAGCAGGGCCTGCGCGATGGCCTTGGTTCCGCCGGCGTAGTCGGGGTGCTCGAAGACGCCCAGCGGGCCGTTCCAGAACACGGTCTCGGCGTCGGCGAGCTTCGACGCGTACAGCTCACGCGTCTTGGGGCCGATGTCCAGGCCCTCCTTCGTCGACGGGATGCTGTCGGCGTCGACGGTGTCGAAGGTGGCCGGGGCCTTGGTCTTCAGGTCCGGGAACTCCGTGGAGACGAGCACGTCGACCGGGAGGACGAGCTCGACACCGTTCTTCTCGGCGCGCTCCATGTACTCCGTGACCTTCGGCAGCTGGTCCTCCTGGAGGAGCGAGATGCCGACCTCGTGGCCCTTGGCCTTGAGGAAGGTGTACGCCATGCCGCCGCCGATCAGGAGGCGGTCGGCCTTGCCGAGCAGCTCGTCGATGACGGCGAGCTTGTCGGAGACCTTGGCGCCGCCCAGGACGACCACGTACGGACGCTTGACCTCGTCGGTCAGCTTCTTCAGGACGCCGACCTCGGTGGCGATGAGGTGGCCGGCGGCGTGCGGCAGGCGGGCCGGGAGGTCGAAGACCGAGGCGTGCTTGCGGTGCACGGCGCCGAAGCCGTCGCCGACGTAGAGGTCGGCGAGAGCGGCGAGCTGGTCCGCGAAGGCGCCGCGCTCGGCGTCGTCCTTGGAGGTCTCGCCGGCGTTGAAGCGGAGGTTCTCGATGACGGCCACGCGGCCGTCGGTGAGGCCCTCGACGGTCGACGTGGCCGACTCGCCGACGGTGTCGGTCGCGAAGGCCACGTCGGCACCGAGCAGTTCACCGAGGCGCGCGGCGGCCGGGGCGAGGGAGAAGGCCGGGTCCGGGGCGCCCTTCGGGCGGCCCAGGTGCGAGGCGACGACGACGCGGGCGCCGGCGTCCGCCAGTGCCTCGACCGTGGGAACGACGGCGCGGATACGGCCGTCGTCGGTGATGGTGGTGCCGTCCAGCGGCACGTTCAGGTCGGCGCGGACGAATACCCGCTTGCCGGCGACGCCTTCGGCGAGAAGCTCGTCGATGGTCTTCATCTTCTACTGACTCCTTGGTACGCGGTGAAGCACACGAGACAGGGCTCGTACAGCGCATCATCGCGCTGTCCGAGCCCTGTGCTCACATCGAGGTGCCGGTTCCGGAGGCTCAGAGCTGGTTGCCGACGAAGACCGTGAGGTCGACGAGGCGGTTGGAGTAGCCCCACTCGTTGTCGTACCAGCCGAGGATCTTCACCGAGTTGCCCTCCTGGACCATGGTCAGGGAGGAGTCGAAGGTGCAGGAGGCCGGGTCGCTGACGATGTCCGAGGAGACGATCGGGTCCTCGGTGTAGAAGAGGATGCCCTTCAGGTCGCCGTCGTCGGCGGCCTTCTTGAACGCGGCGTTGACCTCGTCCTTGGTGACCTCGCGCTGCAGCGTGACGACCAGGTCGGTGGCCGAGCCGGTCGGGACCGGGACGCGCATGGCGATGCCGTCCAGCTTGCCCTTGAGCTGCGGGAGGACCAGGGCGGTCGCCTTCGCGGCACCGGTGGTGGTCGGGATGATGTTCTCCGCGGCGGCGCGGGCGCGACGCAGGTCGGAGTGCGGGAAGTCCAGGATGCGCTGGTCGTTGGTGTACGCGTGGACCGTCGTCATCAGGCCCTTGACGATGCCGAAGTTCTCGTCGAGGACCTTGGCCATCGGCGCCACGCAGTTGGTGGTGCAGGAGGCGTTGGAGATGACGTGGTGGTTGGCCGCGTCGTACTTGTCCTGGTTGACGCCCATGACGATGGTGATGTCCTCGTCCTTGGCCGGAGCCGAGATGAGGACCTTCTTCGCGCCACCCGCGATGTGCTTCTCGGCGTCCGCCTTCTTGGTGAAGATGCCGGTCGACTCGATGACGATGTCGACGCCCAGCTCGCCCCAGGGGATGTCGGCCGGGTTGCGCTCGGAGAGCACCTTGATGGTGTGGCCGTCGACGGTGATGGTGTCGGCGGTGTGGGTGACCTCGGCCTTGAGGCGCCCCAGGATCGTGTCGTACTTCAGCAGGTGAGCAGTGGTCGCGGTGTCACCCAGGTCGTTGACAGCCACGATCTCGATGTCGGCACCCTGCTCAAGGAGCGCGCGGAAGTAGTTGCGACCGATGCGGCCAAAGCCGTTGATGCCTACGCGGATCGTCACGAACCGATCTCCTCGTTAGGTACGCCGGTTTCGACGCCGGCGAGATTCTTTTAGGGATGTCCCCGACCGCTTACGACCCTACCTCTCCCATCGGCTCAGAGTGACATCGTGTGCAGCCGTAAGACCGATAAATGCGCCGTGGCCCGTTGCTACCGACGGGTTCGAGCCACGGTGTACCTTTCGCCCCGATCACTGACTGTGATCAAAAGGGCGGGTGTCCGCTCAGCCGTGCACCGTACGGAGCGCCTTCCGGACGAGGGCGCTCCGCTCCGCCTCGGTGCGCACGTGCTCCAGGCCGAAACCGAGGAGCACGGTGTCACGCGTCGTGACGGCGGCCTGCGAGTGGAAGAGCCCCGGGGAGCGCGCCCAGTCGCTGCCGTTGCCCGGGCTGCCGGCCGGCGGACCCGCTACGGACCAGTCGCCCAGGGCGGTCTCGAACCCCTCGTTCCGGCCCGGTGTGCCGCCGACGACGAGCGCGGTGTCGTCGACGAAGGCGCCCATCTCGCCGGTGCCGGGGTCGGTGATGTACGAGATCGACAGCTCGACCCGCTTGCCCGCGTACGCGCTCAGGTCGATCGACGCCTGGCGCCAGCCGTTGGAGGGTCCGGTGAAGGCGTTCCAGGAGCCGGTGGTGCCGGTGGTGGCGCAGCTGTCCTCGCCGACGGTCAGGTAGCGGGCGAGGAAGGGGTGGCCGCGGACGTAGTAGCCCGCGCCGCAGTCGGCCGGGGCGGCGGTGGAGGTGCCGCCGTTGGCGTCGGGCAGCGTGGTCCAGTCGTCCTGGCCGACGGTGTGGGCCTCGACGACGAGGTTGTCGTAGCCGGGCTCCGTGTCGTGGCTGACCTGGAACCGCAGGCTCGGCCCGGCGGCGGCGTCGACACCGGTCAGGTCGACGGTGCGGCTGAGGCGGGTCCAGGTGTTGTCGGTGTGGCGGGCGGCCGCGAAGTGGCTGCCTCCGTAGGGCTCGAAGGGGGTACGGACGCCCGGGTAGTCACCCGCGGGCGCGCTGCCGCGGAACTGCGGGAACCGCCGCGGATCGAGCGTGTCCGAGGTGACGGTGTACGCGCCGGCGTTGTCCAGCGGGTTGTCCGCCGTGCCGCCCAGGCCCGCCGTGCGGCCCGCGAATCCGCCGGAACCGGCGAAGGCGGGCGGTGACTGGAGCCCGGTCCGGTGGTAGGCGCCGAGGAAGTACTGGGCGAAGTCGTTGGACGTCGCCCGGCCGATGTCGACGAGGCCGCCCGCCTTCTCCCCGGCGTTGATCAGCTTGCCGCCCTCGTTGAGGTAGTCCCGCACGGCCAGCGTGACGGGCCCGGAGGGCTGCTCGGCGCCGGTGTACCAGACGACCGTACGGAAGTGACTCAGCACGCCGAGGGCGTCCGGGACCCCCTGCGTGGCGACGTCCCAGACCGCGGCCGCGCGGCCGCTGCCGGCGAGCGCCCGCACATAGGCGGCGGCGTGCCGCGCCGCGGTGGTGCCGCCCTCCTCGGCGAGGACGAGCACGTCGCCGCGGGGCCGGTCGGCCACGGTGTAGGTGAAGGGGGTGGACGAGGTCGCCCCGCCCTCGTGGGTACGGGCGGTGAACCACACCTCGACGGTGTCGCCCGGTGCGGCGCCCTCGACCTCGGCCCGGTAGTGGTCGAAGAAGAGGTTGTCCTCGCCGCCGTAGGTCTCGCCGCCCTGCCATGCCTCCAGGCGCTCGGTCTGCGTCCGGCCACCGTTGATCCGGTACCTGAGCTCCTTGCCGCGCAGCGACTTCCGGGCGGTCACGGAGACCTGCTGGCCGCCGCCGCGGGCGTAGGAGGTGGTGAAGGTGTCCGGGGTGAAGTCGGGCGCGTCGAGGCCGGTGACGGAGACGGGCCGGTCCGGGTGGAGGGCGGACTCGGCGACGGCGAGCGCGAACGGGATGTTCTTGGCGAACTCCGCCTGGATCAGCTTCTCGTCGTCGGGGAAGGTGAAGACGGAGGCGCAGTCGCCGGGCTCCCAGGCGTCGTTCGGATCGATCCGGGAGACGGTGGCGCAGGTCGACATCTCCGGGGTGAACATCTGCATCCCGTTGACGTTGGCGGCGTGTCCGTCCGCCTCGCCGTTGGTCGTGTAGAGCTCGGAGGAGACCTGCGGCCGGTAGCCGGGCACGGCGGACTTCTGCGGGGTGCCCGCGAGCGACCGGAGCGCCACGTCGTCGGGGGTGTCGGTGGCGACCTGCCAGCCGACGCCGTAGAGCAGCAGCTGGGCGGCGGAGTGGTAGTTGATGCCGTACTGGAAGCCGATGCGCTTCTGGAAGGCGTGGAGGGCCCTGGTCTCGGGCTCGGACATCGGGCCCGTGCCGCGATAGGTCTCGTCGGCCGGGTCGGGCGACGAGCCCTCGTTGTCGTAACCCCACTTGTAGGCGAAGTTGCGGTTGAGGTCGACGCCGTCGCCGGGCTCGACCCGCCCGTCGCCGTTGTTGTCGCGGAGGTTCTTGCGCCACTGGCGGTTGGCGGGGTCGGCGTGGGTGAAGTCGTAGCCGTCGGGGTTGGCGGAGAGCACGAACCACAGCTCGGTGGAGTCGACGATCTTCGTGATCCGCCGGTCCGTGCCGTAACCGTCGAGGTAGTGGTGGAGCAGCCGCCTCGTCATCTCGGGGGTGATCCACTCGCGGGCGTGCTGGTTGGACAGGTAGAGCGCGGCGGGGCGGCTGCCGTCCCGCGCCTTCCTGGCGCCCTTGGTGACCTTGACGGCGAGGATGTCCTGGCCCTTCACGGTCTTGCCGATGGAGACGACCTTCGTGAGGTCCGGGTGGGCCTGGGAGGTGGCCAGGATCTCCTGCTTGAGCCCGCCGCTGCCGCCGTACGGCCGGAAGACGCCGTCCCCGGCTCCGGCGACCCGCTTCTCGGCCTGGGGGGAAAGGGTGTGCTTCGCGAGTTCGACGCCCTTGCCGCGCAGCTGCCCGGCCTGCTTGTCCGTGAGGTACAGCTCGAGCGTGGCGGAGCCCTCGTCGGGCACCTGCTCGGTCAGCTCGTGGCCGTCGGTGCCGGCTTCGAGAAGGAGCGGCACCTGTTCCTTGCCGACCTCGGCGCGCCATACGGAGAGGGCGTCGCCGCCATCGCTCCCGTTCCGGGGTTCCGCTCCGGCGACGGGTGCCGCCGCCAGGCCCGCGATCAGCAGTGAAGCCGCGGCGAGGATCGATCTCGCTCTGCGTCTCATAAGCCCCCCTTGCTGTTGTCTGCCACGAAAGTGAACAGACGCCAGGCTCATGATCATTCATGATCATGTCAAGGGTGCCCCTCCGGCCGAACGAGTGCTGCCGGTGCCTCAGAAAGGCACCGGCAGCGGGAAGTTGGCGAGAGGCGCGGGTCAGCCGACGAGGCTGTCGTCCAGCTCTTCGCTGAGACTCGACTCCGTGCCGGGGATGCCCAGGTCCTGCGCCCGCTTGTCGGCCATGGCCAGCAGCCGTCGGATCCGGCCGGCGACGGCGTCCTTGGTCAGCGGCGGGTCGGCGAGCGCGCCGAGCTCCTCCAGGGATGCCTGCTTGTGCTCCATGCGGAGCCGGCCCGCGGCGGCGAGGTGCTCGGGCACCTCCTCACCGAGGATCTCCAGGGCGCGCTGCACCCGGGCTCCGGCCGCCACGGCCGCGCGCGCCGAGCGGCGCAGGTTGGCGTCGTCGAAGTTCGCCAGCCGGTTCGCGGTGGCGCGGACCTCGCGGCGCATCCGCCGCTCCTCCCAGGCCAGCACCGACTCGTGCGCGCCCAGCCGGGTCAGCAGGGCGCCGATGGCGTCACCGTCCCGGACGACCACACGGTCCACGCCCCGTACCTCACGGGCCTTCGCGGCGATGCTCAGCCGGCGCGCCGCACCCACCAGGGCGAGGGCGGCCTCCGGGCCGGGGCAGGTCACCTCCAGGGAGGAGGAGCGCCCGGGCTCGGTCAGCGAGCCGTGGGCCAGGAAGGCGCCCCGCCAGGCCGCCTCGGCGTCGCAGGTGGCACCCGAGACGACCTGCGGGGGCAGCCCGCGGATCGGGCGTCCCCGGCCGTCGACCAGACCGGTCTGCCGGGCCAGCTGGTCGCCGCCCGCCACCACCCGTACGACGAAGCGCGAGCCGCGCCGCAGACCACCGGGGGCCATCACGATCAGCTCCGAGCTGTGCCCGAAGATCTCCAGGATGTCCCGCTTGAGCCGGCGGGCCGCCATCGCGGTGTCCAGCTCCGCCTCGATCACGATCCGCCCGCTCACCAGGTGCAGACCGCCGGCGAACCGCAGGATCGACGAGACCTCTGCCTTCCTGCAGCAGGTCCGGGTGACGGGAAGCCGGGAGATCTCGTCCTTCACCGCTGCCGTCATCGCCATGGGCCGATCCTTCCATGCATCCGAAAAATACGGTCGTACGCGGCGGCCAACAGCTCCGGGTCGTGCCGCGGTTGCCCTCCCCCATGACCTTCGGCATGGGAGGGACCCCCAGCACGGGCCACCGGCGCCAGCTCGACCGCGGCGCCGAGCCGCTTGGCGGCGTCGGAGAGAGACTCGCGGTCGGGCACGGCGGCCTCGTCGGCCAGCACCACGTCCAGGGCGAGTTTAGGGGCGTGTCGTCCCAAAACCTCCAAATGACGCTGCGGAGAGAACCCCTCGGTTTCTCCGGGCTGCGGCGCGAGGTTGAGGGAGAGCACCTTGCGGGCCTTGGTCTCGGTCAGCGCGTCGAGCAGCTCGGGGACCAGCAGGTGCGGGATCACCGAGGAGAACCAGGAGCCGGGCCCCAGCACCACCCAGTCGGCGTCGCGGACCGCGGCGACGGCCTCGGGCACGGCGGGCGGGTCGTGCGGCACGAGGTGGACGGACTGCACCTCACCGGGCGTGAGCGCCACCGTGGCCTGGCCACGGACCGTGTCCACGTCGTCCGGGCGCGCCGGGTCGTGCCCCCGCACCAGGGCCTGGAGCTCCAGCGGCACGGCGGACATCGGCAGCACCCGGCCGTGCGCCCCGAGCAGCTTGCCGACCAGGTCCAGGGCGAGGACGTGGTCGCCGAGCTGCTCCCAGAGGGCGACGATCAGCAGGTTGCCGACGGCATGCTCGTGCAGGTCGCCCTTGGACTGGAAGCGGTGCTGGATGACCCGGGCCCAGGTCTGGCCCCAGTCGTCGTCCCCGCAGAGCGCGGCGAGCGCCTTGCGCAGGTCACCGGGCGGCAGGACGCCCAGCTCCTCCCGGAGCCGGCCGCTGGAGCCGCCGTCGTCGGCGACGGTGACGACGGCGGTGAGGTCACCGGTGATGCGGCGCAGGGCGGCGAGGGAGGCCGACAGACCCATGCCCCCGCCGAGTGCGACGACCTTGGGCTGGGCGCCGCGTCGGCGGAGCGTACGCACCGAGAGGGTGGACGTACGCCGGCGGTACGGCTTCACTCGCGCCCCATGTCCCGGTGGACGACGACGGTCTCGACCCCTTCCGAGGCGAGGCGGGCGGCGAGCTTCTCGGACGTGGCGACGGAGCGGTGCTTGCCGCCCGTGCAGCCGACGGCGATGGTCACGTACCGCTTGCCCTCGCGGCGGTAGCCCGCGGCGATCAGCTGGAGCAGCTCGGTGTAGCGGTCGAGGAACTCCTTGGCCCCGGGCTGGTTGAAGACATAGGCAGACACCTCCTCGTTGAGGCCGGTGAAGGGGCGCAGCTCGGGGACCCAGTGCGGGTTGGGCAGGAAGCGCATGTCGACGACGAGGTCGGCGTCGACGGGCAGCCCGTACTTGAATCCGAACGACATGACCGTCGCCCGCAGCTCCGGCTCCTCGTCCCCGGCGAACTGGGCGTCCATCTTGGCGCGCAGCTCGTGGACGTTGAGGCTGGAGGTGTCGATCACCAGGTCGGCGTCGCCGCGCAGCTCGCGCAGCAGGTCCCGCTCGGCTGCGATGCCGTCGGTGATGCGGCCGTCCCCCTGCAGCGGGTGCGGCCGGCGGACCGACTCGAACCGCCTGACCAGGGCCTCGTCGGAGGACTCCAGGAAAACGATCCGGCGGGTGACCTGCTGGGCGTCGAGGGCGGCGAGGGACTCCCGCAGGGCGTCGAAGAACTGGCGGCCTCGGACGTCGACGACGACGGCGATCCGGGCCACGTTGCCCTGGGAGCGGGCGCCGAGGTCCACCATGGTGGGGATCAGCGCGGGCGGCAGATTGTCGACGACGAACCAGCCGAGGTCCTCCAGGCACTTCGCCGCGGTGGACCGGCCGGCGCCGGACATGCCGGAGATGATCACCAGCTCGGGGATGGCCGCCGCGTCGGCGGCCTCACCGGCCTCCTTCGTGCCCGTACTCACGTGTCCTGCTCCGTCTTCTCGGTGCTTCTCTTGCTCATCGTGCCGGTCGTCCCGGTCGTGCGCGGTCATGCGGTGGTGCCCCCGTCGTCTTCCATGATCTCTCCTGTCGCCGTGTTCACGGCGGGTGCGGCCGGGGCCGCCTGCGCGAGGGCCACCGCCACGGCCTCGGCCGTCTTGCGCCCCATGCCGGGGACCTCGCAGATCTGCTCGATTGTCGCCTGTCGCAGCCGTTTCACCGAGCCGAAATGCTTGATGAGCGCCTGCTTACGGGTGTCGCCGAGCCCGGGGATCGCGTCCAGCGGGCTTGTCCTGATGCGCTTGTTCCGCTTCGAGCGCTGGTAGCGGATGGCGAAGTCGTGAGCCGTGTCACGTACCCGCTGGAGGAGGTACAGACCCTCGCTGGAGCGGGGCAGCACCACGGGATCGTCGTCGCCGGGCAGCCAGACCTCCTCCAGGCGCTTGGCGAGGCCGCAGACGGCGATGTCGTCGATGCCGAGCTCGTCCAGGGCGCGCCGGGCGGCGGCGACCTGGGGCTGCCCGCCGTCGACGACGACGAGCTGGGGCGGGTAGGCGAAGCGCTTGGGGCGGCCGTCGTCGACGGGGACCTCCCCGGAGCCGGTGATCAGCTCCCCCGAGCCGGTGGCCGGCCCCCCGGAGCCGGTGATCAGCTCCCCGGGAGCGGCACCGGCCCCTCCGGGGACGGCGGGTCCGGAGCCGTTCACCGCGTCCATCGCGTCGCCCGCGGCGTCCACGGCCACGCCCTCCTGGTCCCACTCCCCCGTCCGCTCCTTCTCGGCGAGGTAGCGCTTGAAGCGGCGGCTGATCACCTCGTGCATCGAGCGGACATCGTCCTGGCCCTCGAAGCCCTTGATCTGGAAGCGGCGGTACTCGCTCTTGCGGGGCAGCCCGTCCTCGAAGACGACCATGGAGGCCACGACGTCCTCGCCCTGGAGGTGGGAGATGTCGAAACACTCGATCCGCAGCGGCGCGGAGTCCAGGTCGAGGGCCTCGGCGATCTCCTCCAGCGCCCGCGAGCGGGTGGTGAGGTCGCTCGCGCGCTTGGTCTTGTGCAGCACGAGCGCCTGCTGCGCGTTGCGCGCGACGGTCTCCATCAGGTCCTTCTTGTCACCGCGCTGCGGGACGCGCAGGGAGACCTGGGAGCCCCGGCGGCCGCTCAGCCACTGGGTGACGGCGTCGGCGTCCTCGGGGACGGCCGGGACGAGGACCTCCTTGGGGACGGCGTCGCCGCTCTCCTCCCCGTACAGCTGCTGCAGCGCGTGCTCGACGAGGTCGGCCGTGGAGACGGCCTCGACCTTGTCGGTGACCCAGCCGCGCTGGCCGCGCACGCGGCCGCCGCGGACGTGGAAGATCTGGACGGCGGCCTCCAGCTCGTCCTCGGCGAGCGCGATCAGGTCGGCGTCGGTGGCGTCGGCGAGGACGACGGCGTTCTTCTCCATCGCGCGCCGGAGCGCCTCTATGTCGTCGCGGAGCCGTGCCGCCTTCTCGTACTCCATCTCCTCGGCCGCCGCCATCATCTGCTTCTCCAGGCGGCGGATGTACGTGCCGGTGCGGCCGGCCATGAAGTCGCAGAACTCGTCGGCCAGTTCGCGGTGCTCGTCGGGGCTGACCCGGCCCACGCACGGGGCGGAGCACTTGCCGATGTAGCCGAGGAGGCAGGGGCGGCCGGCGGAGGCGGCGTTGCGGAAGACGCCGGCGGAGCACGTGCGGACCGGGAAGACGCGGAGCATCAGGTCGACGGTCTCGCGGATGGCCCACGCGTGGGCGTACGGCCCGAAGTAGCGCACGCCCTTCTTCTTGTGGCCGCGCATGACCTGGACGCGCGGGAAATCCTCGTTCAGGGTGACCGCGAGATAGGGATAGCTCTTGTCGTCGCGGTACTTGACGTTGAACCGGGGGTCGTACTCCTTGATCCAGGAGTACTCCAGCTGCAGCGCCTCGACCTCGGTCGAGACGACGGTCCACTCCACGGAGGCGGCGGTGGTGACCATCGTGGCCGTGCGCGGGTGCAGGCTCGCCAGCGGCTGGAAGTAGTTGGCCAGCCGCTGGCGCAGGGACTTCGCCTTCCCGACGTAGATCACCCGGCGGTGCTCGTCGCGGAATTTGTAGACCCCCGGAGTGTCGGGGATCTGTCCCGGCTTGGGACGGTAGCTGGAGGGGTCGGCCATGTTCCCCACCCTACTGGCGGTGACCGACACTCCGACCGGCCGCGCGCGTTGGCCGGGACGGCTGACGGGCGGCGGAAGCGGGGCGCGCGGGCGGGGGCGCGGCTGACAGGACGGTCGGCGGGGGCGGCGAGGGGGTGAGGCGGCCGGAGCCCCTGGCTCGCGGGGTCCGGCCACCCTCCGATACCGGCCGTCAGGCCGTGGGCTGCCCGGCCGGCGCGCTGCGGCGGCGGCGCCACGCGGCGGTCCCGATCAGGGCGAGGGCGAGGGCCGCGCCCGCCGCCGCCGTGGCCGAGGCGGCCGTGACCAGGGATTCCTCCGCCGCGGTGGCGGACGGCCCGGCGTACCCGCCGGCCGCGCCCTTCCTCGCGTAGACCGAGCCGGGGAGCTTGTCCCCGTACGCCTTCACGACCCGCTCCCGGTACGCGGCCAGGGTCGTCCCGTTCCTTCCCACGGCCCGCTCGGCGTCCTCGTCCAGCGGGAGGACCTTCGCGTCCCTGTGGACGTACCAGGCGTCGATCTGCGGTTCGCGGAACACCACCCCGCCCGGCAGCGCCCGTGCGCCCTGCGCGGCGTAACGGGTCTCGTCGTCGCCGGTGGCGATGTTGACCACCTGCCAGCCGCCGTCCGCCCGGCGCACCGTCCACAGCGAGGCCGTCCGCCCGTCCGAGGCGACCGCCTTGCTCGCGTGGAACTCGACCCGGGCGACCGGTGCGCCCGCCCTCCCCGCGACGAAGTCCGGGGACAGGATCCGTACGGGGACGGACGCGCCCTCGATGCGGGGCGCGGCCGCCGAGCGGGCCAGGGCGCCGTCCCGGGAGAAGAACCGGGAGAGGGTGTCCAGGGTCCCGGGGGCGGACGCCGCCTTCTCGGGGCTCGCCGCGTGCGGCGGTGCGCCGCCGGCGGAGGCGGCGGTGGCGGTGGTCGCGTCGGCCGGCATCGCGCCGAGGACGACGAGTGCGGCGGCGGACAGGAACCCGGCGCTGATGGCACGTACGCGTGCGCGCATCGTACTCACGCCCCTATCCGGTAGAGCGAGTGCGTCCAGGAGAAGGAGCCGTTGCCGACGTACCAGGCGTGGGAGGCCCAGTTGTAGCGGTCGCTGGAGGGCCAGGGGTCGCCCCAGTAGACCCAGCTGTTCGCGTCGTCGTACCCGTAGATCACATGCATGTGCCCACCCCCGCTGGACCACTGGATCCGCGTCTCGATCGGGCGGTCGGCGTTGATCTCGGTCTGCACGGTCGGGTAGCGCAGCCAGCCGTTGACGTACGAGCCGGGGCTGACGCCCGCCCAGCGCAGGCCGGTCTGGACGTTGCCGAGCGTGGCCTGGTTGTTGGGGCAGTCGTAGCCCTGCTGGCGGTTGAAGGCGGCGTTGCAGAACTGGTTCTGGGTGTAGGAGCGGCCGAACCAGGTCGCGATGGTGTTGCCGCCGGCGGCCCAGCACCAGTTGGTCTTCTGTTGCGCCTGCATGGTGATGTTCAGTCGCTTGTACGCGAGGGCGGAGGCGTCCTCGCTCGTCGGCGCGGCGGACGCCGACGTCATGGGGAGCAGGAAGAGGGCGGCAGCGGCGAGTGCCGCCAGGGACAGCTTTCTACTGCGCATCGCGTTCCTCCCGAAGCGGGGGGTGTGGGGATGTGGGGAGTGGAGGAGCGCGTCCGGACGCTGTCGAGGAGCATCGAGCGTTGTCCGGAACGGGTCAACACGCTTCAATGCGGGGTGACGGCCGGCTGTGAACGATGTGCCCCCCGAGGTGAACACGCGCCGTCCGTCACCTGCGGGCCCGCCGTCGGCGGGACGGCGCCCCGTCCCTTCGTCGTGAACATTCACTGAGGAGTCCCCGTGGGGCACACCGAGGCCGATCTGGCGCAGTTGCTGCACACCGGACCGTTCCATCTGGCGCTGCGCACGGCGCTCGCCGTGCGCGGTCTGCCGCTCCAGCGGGTGCAGCACCATCTCGCCCACCGGGGCATCAAGGTGGGCGTCACGAGCCTCAGTTACTGGCAGCAGGGCGCCCGTCGGCCGCAACGGCCCGAGTCGATGAAGGCCGTGCGCGCCCTGGAGGAGGTCCTTCAGCTGCCGGGGGACTCGCTGATCCGGCTTCTCGTGGAGGGCGCGGGGGCGCGGGGTGACGTGGAGCGGCCGGCGGGCCGCTCGTACCGCTCGCTGGTGGAGGCGTCGGGTGTGGTGGAGGAGCTGCTCGCCGAGCTGGAGTCGCCGGTGGACGGCGGGCTGCACACGGTCGGCCACCACGAGCGGGTGCGGATCGGCCCCGGGCGGGAGCTGGTGGGGCGCGATTCCCAGCACGTGGTGCGGGCGCACCGGGACGGGACCGACCGCTATCTCGCGATCCACCACGGCGATCCCGGCTGCGACCCTTCCCGGGTGGAGGTGCGTGCCCTCGACAACTGCCGTCCGGGGCGGGTGCGATGGCACCGCGAGACGGGCGTGCTCGTCGCGGAGCTGCTGTTCGACGCGCGGCTGCGGGCCGGGGAGACGTACCTCTTCGGGTACGGCTTCGAGGACGGGACGGGCGGCCCCAGCGGGGAGTACGTCCGGGGGTTCAGCTTCGCCGGCGGGCAGTACGTGCTTCAGGTGCGGTTCGACGAGGCGGCCCTGCCGGTGCGGTGCCGGCGCTTCACGCAGTCCTCGGCCGGTGCGCCACGCGGCGGCCGCTCGGATCTGACGCTGAGCGGGCGGCACCGCACGGTGCACCTGGTGGAGCAGGGGGTACGGCCGGGGATCCTGGGGATCGACTGGGACTGGGCGTAGCGGGCCGGCGCCCTGGAGCCGAGGGGCATGGGGCCCGAGGGCCGAGGGGCATGGGGCCCGGGGCCGAGGGGCCCGGGGGGGCCGGGGGCCTGGGGCCGGCTCTCACAGGCCGGCGCTTCGGGGCTCGGGGTGGTCGGGGGCCTCGGGGTGCCCGCGGGCCTTTACGCCTCCGGGCCCGCGACCAGCTTTCCGCCCTCGACCCGGACCGGGACCTCGGGAAGTGGAACCGTCGCCGGGCCCTGGAGTGCCTTGCCGGTGGTCACGTCGAAGCGGCTGCCGTGGCAGGGGCAGTTGCCCTCGTTGTTCTCGATCTTGTCGAGGACGCAGCCGGCGTGGGTGCACTGGGCGCTGAACGCCTTGTACTGGCCCGCGGCGGGGCAGCTCACCAGGACCCGCTGCTCGCGGTAGAGCTTGGAGCCGCCGACCGGAACCTCCTCGGGCGCGCCGAGGGTGACGGGTGCGGTCGGCGTGGGGACCTGGGCGTGTCCGAGCTTGGACTCCGTGGAGCAGGCCGCGACACCCAGCCCGGCGGCCCCGGCGAGCGCGGCGCCCTTCAGTACGGTGCGGCGGGTGGACTGGCCGGACATGAGCGCTCCACGGTGGGATCGGGGCAAGAGGTGACCGAACCGACGATACCGGCGGGCTCCGGGCCGCCTTCGCGGGGGCTGTCGTGGCCGCTCGGGCATGGGTTACGTTCACGGGCGTGATCGTCGTCGCCGGTGAGTCCCTGATCGATCTGGTCCCGGAGGGGCCCGCCGCCACTCCCCTGTCCCCGCTGACGCCCCGGCCGGGCGGCGGCCCGTACAACACGGCCGTGGCGCTCGGCCGGCTGGGCGCCGAGGCGGCGTTCTGCTCACGGGTCTCCACGGACGCCTTCGGGGAGGTCCTGGTGTCCGGGCTGCGGGCGGCGGGGGTCTCGGACCGGCTCGTCCAGCGCGGCCCGGAGCCGACGACCCTGGCGGTCGCCTCGGTGGGCGCGGACGGTTCGGCGAAGTACGGCTTCTACGTCGAGGGCACGGCCGACCGGCTCTTCACCCTGCCGGAGCGGCTGCCGGAGGGGGTGCGGGCGGTGGCGTTCGGCACCTGCTCGCTGGCTCTGGAGCCGGGCGCCGGGGCGTACGAGGCGCTGCTGCGGCGCGAGGCGGAGCGCGGCGCACTCACGCTGCTGGATCCCAACATCCGGCCGGGTTTGATCCCGGACGCCGCCGCCTATCGCGAGCGCTTCGCGGGCTGGCTGCCGTACGTCTCGATCCTGAAGCTCTCGGAGGAGGACGCCGCCTGGCTGGGCGGCTCCCCGGCCGCGTGGCTGGAGCGCGGACCGTCGGCGGTGGTGCTGACCCGTGGCGGTGCGGGGCTGACGGTCTTCACCCCGTCGTGCGAGGTGGCCGTGGAGGCGGTGCGCGTGGAGGTGGTGGACACGATCGGCGCGGGCGACACGGTGAACGCGGCGCTGCTGCACGGCCTCGGCGACCGTCCGGTGGGGGCGCTGGACGCCGGCGCCTGGTCCGCCCTGCTGTCGTACGCGGCGGAAGCGGCGGCCCTGACCTGCACCCGTCCGGGCGCGGAGCCTCCGTACGCGGACGAGCTGAGGGCGAGCGGATGGACCGTCTGACGGCCTGACGGCATCCGGCACCCCCGGAGGGGGGTCCGGTCACGGAGAGGGTCCGGTCACGGAGAGGCGGGACGGCCGCCGAAGCGGCAGCCGTCCCCGCCTCGTGGTCACGCCTTGCGTGCCCTCGCGGCCGTCTTCTTGGCGGGCGCCTTCTTGGCCGGGGCCGTCGCGGCGGCCTTCTTCGCGGGGGCCCGCTTCCCGGAGCCGGACGCCTTGCGCGCCGCCGGCACGCTCGCGTCGCTGATCCGGTCCGCGCCCAGGATCTCGCGGAGGAACTTGCCGGTGTGGCTCGCCGGAACGGAGGCGACCTCCTCCGGCGTGCCCTCGGCGACGACCAGTCCGCCGCCGCTGCCGCCCTCCGGGCCCATGTCGATGACCCAGTCGGCGGTCTTGATGACATCGAGGTTGTGCTCGATGACGATCACCGAGTTGCCCTTGTCGACCAGGCCGGACAGGACCTTGATCAGCTTCGAGATGTCCTCGAAGTGCAGACCCGTGGTCGGCTCGTCCAGGACGTAGACCGTGCGGCCCGTCGACCGCTTCTGCAGCTCGGAGGCGAGCTTCACGCGCTGCGCCTCACCGCCCGAGAGCGTCGGCGCGGACTGGCCGAGCCGGACGTACCCGAGACCGACCTCGTTGAGCGTGCGCAGGTGGCGCGCGATCGTCGGGACGGCCTCGAAGAAGTCCAGGGCCTCCTCGATCGGCATGTCCAGGACCTCGGCGATGGACTTGCCCTTGTAGTGGACCTCCAGGGTCTCCCGGTTGTACCGGGCGCCGTGGCAGACCTCGCACGGGACGTAGACGTCCGGGAGGAAGTTCATCTCGATCTTGATCGTGCCGTCGCCGGAGCAGTTCTCGCAGCGGCCGCCCTTGACGTTGAAGGAGAACCGGCCCGGCAGATAGCCGCGGACCTTGGCCTCCATCGTCTCGGCGAAGAGCTTGCGGACGTGGTCGAAGACGCCGGTGTACGTCGCCGGGTTCGACCGCGGGGTGCGGCCGATCGGCGACTGGTCCACGTGCACGACCTTGTCGACGAGGTCGTCGCCGTCCACGCGCGTGTGCCGCCCGGGCACCGACTTGGCGCCGTTCAGCTCGCGCGCCAGGTGGGTGTAGAGGATGTCGTTGACCAGCGTCGACTTGCCGGAGCCGGAGACGCCGGTGACGGCCGTGAGGACGCCCAGCGGGAAGGAGACGTCGATGTCCCGCAGGTTGTTCTCCCGGGCGCCGTGCACGGTGAGCCGGCGTGAGGGGTCGACCGGGCGCCGGATGTCCGGTGTCCCGATGGCCCTGCGCCCCGAGAGGTACTGCCCGGTCATCGACTCCTTGTTGGAGAGCAGCTCGGCGAGGGGTCCGGAGTGGACGACCTTGCCGCCGTGCTCGCCGGCGCCGGGGCCGATGTCGACGACCCAGTCGGCGACCTTGATGGTGTCCTCGTCGTGCTCGACGACGATCAGGGTGTTGCCCATGTCCCGCAGCCGGACCAGGGTCTCGATGAGGCGGTGGTTGTCGCGCTGATGCAGACCGATGGACGGCTCGTCCAGGACGTACAGCACGCCGACCAGACCGGAGCCGATCTGCGTGGCGAGCCGGATGCGCTGGGCCTCGCCGCCGGAGAGCGTACCGGCGGCGCGGTTGAGCGAGAGGTAGTCGAGGCCGACGTCGACGAGGAAGCGCAGCCGCTCGTTGACCTCCTTCAGGACCCGCTCGGCGATCTTCTTGTCCCGGGCGTTGAGCTTCAGTCGGCCGAGGAAGTCCGCGCACTCGCTGATCGACATCGCGGAGACCTCGGCGATCGACCGCTCCATGACGGTGACGGCGAGGACGATCGGCTTGAGGCGGGTGCCCTCACAGGTGGGGCAGGGCACCTCGCGCATGTAGCCCTCGAAGCGCTCACGGCTGGAGTCGCTCTCGGCCTCGCTGTGACGCCGCTTGACGAAGGAGACGGCGCCCTCGAAGGCCGGCGTGGTGTACGCCCGCTCGCGTCCGTACCGGTTCCGGTAGCGGACCTCGACCTGGGTCTTGTGGCCGTACATCAGGGCCTTCTTGGCCCGCGCCGGAAGCCCGGCGTACGGGATGTCCGTACGGAAGCCGAGCGCCTGGGCGAGTCCGCCGATGAGCCGGCCGAAGTACTCCTTGGTGTGTCCGTGCGACCAGGGGTGGATGGCGCCCTCGTCGAGGGACCGGTCCTCGTCCGGGACGATCAGCTCGGGGTCGACCTCCATGCGGGTGCCGATGCCGGTGCAGTCCGGGCAGGCGCCGAAGGGCGAGTTGAAGGAGAAGGAGCGGGGCTCCAGCTCCTCGAAGGAAAGGTCGTCGTACGGGCAGTACAGGTGCTCCGAGTACATCCGCTCGCGCTCGGGGTCGTCCTCGGCGAGGTCGACGAAGTCGAGCACGACCATGCCGCCGGACAGTCCGAGCGCGGTCTCGATCGAGTCGGTGAGCCGGCGCTTGGCGCTGTCCTTCACGGTGAGGCGGTCGACGACCACCTCGATCGTGTGCTTCTCCTGCTTCTTCAGGGTCGGCGGTTCGCTGAGCTGGATCGTCTGCCCGTCCACCCGCGCCCGGCTGTAGCCCTTGGTCTGGAGGTCGGCGAAGAGGTCGACGAACTCGCCCTTGCGCTCGCGCACGAGCGGGGAGAGGACCTGGAAACGGCTGCCCTCGGGCAGCTCCAGGACCCTGTCGACGATGGCCTGGGGCGACTGCCGGGAGATCGGTCGGCGGCACTCGGGACAGTGCGGCTTGCCGATGCGGGCGAAGAGCAGGCGGAGGTAGTCGTAGACCTCCGTGATGGTGCCGACCGTCGAGCGCGGGTTGCGCGAGGTCGACTTCTGGTCGATGGAGACGGCCGGCGAGAGACCCTCGATGAAGTCGACGTCCGGCTTGTCCATCTGGCCGAGGAACTGCCGGGCGTACGACGAGAGCGACTCGACGTACCGGCGCTGCCCCTCCGCGAAGATCGTGTCGAACGCGAGGGAGGACTTGCCCGACCCGGACAGCCCGGTGAAGACGATGAGGGAGTCACGCGGGAGGTCGAGCGAGACGTTCTTGAGATTGTGCTCGCGAGCGCCACGAACGATGAGACGGTCGGCCACGCCGGTCCGCACCTTTCTTGAGAGAGCGGAGGCACAGGAATGCGGGTCGCAGATATGCCTGGGGATGTCTGGATGAACCTGAATACCCAACAACCAAGGATGCCGGATGCTTCCATCGAGCTTATAGCACGCACATTCGATTTCCGGCCGCACGGCACCCACTTCACCCGAACGAGTGGCGGCGCTAGGGTCGGGGCCATGATCGACCATGTGCGTGACCTGGCATCTGTACGTGAAGCGACCGAGCGGCTCCTCGACGCAGCCGCCTCCTGGGACAACGCGGCGGTCGCCCAGCCGTCACGGCTTCCCGGCTGGACCCGTGGACATGTCCTGGCCCACCTCGCCCGCAACGCCGACGCCCTCGTGAACGTCTTCCAGGGCCGGCCCATGTACCCGGACGCCGCGACCCGCGACGCCGACATCGAGCGGGACGCCCCGCGCCCGCTCGCCGTGCACCTCGCCGACGTGCGCGAGAGCGCCGAGCGCTTCCAGGCGGTGACCGCCGAGTTCGCCGACTGGGAGCGGATCGTGGAGCTGCGCAACGGCGTCACGGACCGGGCGGCCCGTGTCCCCTTCCGCCGCTGGGTCGAGGTGGCCCTGCACCATGTCGACCTGGGGGCCGGATACGAGCTGGGGGACCTCCCCGACGAGTTCGTGACCCGGGAGATCGAGTTCCTCGCCGACCGCTGGTCGGGACGCCCGGAGGTCCCGCCGGTGACGCTGCGCCTCGGGTACGACGAGGACGCCCCGGCCTGGCGCACCGGCGGGGACAAGGGGGAACCGGTCGTCCTCGGCGGCACCGGCGCCGAGCTGCTCGGCTGGCTGTCCGGCCGCGGTGACAAGGGCGCCCACCTCGCCGTCCTCGCCGGCGACGGGCTCCCCGACCTCCCCCCGCTATAGGCTGAGCCCATGACGTACAGCGGAACGGTGAAGGTCGGCGGACCGGCCGATGTGCACGAGCTGACGGACCTGATGATCTCGAAGGTCGCGGTCGGCCCGATGGACAACAACGCGTATCTGCTGCGCTGCCGGGCGACCGGTGAGCAGTTGCTGATCGACGCGGCCAACGACGCCGGCACCCTCCTGACGCTGATCGGTGACGACGGCATCGCGTCCGTCGTCACCACCCACCGGCACGGCGACCACTGGCAGGCTCTCGCAGAGGTGGTGGGAGCGACCGGTGCGCGGACGCACGCGGGCGCGTACGACGCCGAGGGCATCCCCGTCCCGACGGACGTGAAGGTCGAGGACGGCGACACGATCACGGTCGGCCGGGTCGAGCTGACCGCCCGCCGGCTGGTCGGGCACACCCCCGGCTCGATCGCCCTGATCTACGACGACCCGCACGGGCACCCGCACGTCTTCACCGGCGACTGCCTCTTCCCCGGCGGCGTGGGCAACACCTGGAAGGACCCGAAGGCCTTCGCGAGCCTGATCCAGGACGTGGAGACCAAGCTCTTCGCGGTCCTGCCGGACGAGAGCTGGGTCTATCCGGGCCACGGCCGGGACACCACGCTCGGTGACGAACGCCCTCATCTGCCCGAGTGGCACGCGCGCGGCTGGTGACGCCCTCGCGGGGGCGCTGACCGGCGGAGGCGCACGGTCGATCACCGTGAGCTTCCGCACGCCCCCGTAACTCCGGGGGAGGCCGGGTAGTTGGCGCGACATGCGCCACAGTCACTCTCCGCGTCCGTCCCCGGATCCGGACTCTCCGCCGGCCCCGGCCTCCACCCCGGCACTGGCCGCTCCGGACACACCGGCCGGTCCCCCGGCCCCGCCCGCTCCGGACGGTCCACACGCTTCGAACGGTCCCGGCGGTCCGGACGCCCCGGACGGCCCGGACGGCCCCGACGCCGTCGGCTCCGCGGGCGGCAAGGCCGCCCCCGCCGCCCCCTCCATGGCGCGGCTCGCCGCCGCCTCGCTCGTCGGCACGGCCATCGAGTTCTTCGACTTCTTCGTCTACGGGACCGCCGCCGCGCTCGTCCTCGGACCGCTCTTCTTCCCCACGTTCTCCCCGCTGGCCGGGACCCTGGCCGCCTTCGGCACCTTCGCCGTCGGTTTCGTCGCCCGGCCGCTCGGCTCCGCGCTCTTCGGCCACATCGGCGACCGGTACGGCCGGCGCCCGGTCATGTTCGCCTCGCTGGTGCTCACGGGCTGCGCGACGGTGGCGGTCGGCCTCGTCCCGACGTACGCGACCCTCGGTATCGCCGCCCCCGCCCTGCTGCTCGTCCTGCGCTTCCTGCAGGGGCTCGGCCTGGGCGGCGAGTGGGGCGGGGCCGTCCTGCTCACCGCCGAGCACGCGCCGGAACGGCGGCGAGGACTGTGGGCGAGCTTCCCGCAGATCGGCCCGCCGGTCGGCTTCCTCCTGGCGAACGGCGTGATGCTGGCTCTGTCGGCGACCCTCACG
The DNA here is from genome assembly GCF_055564335.1 of Streptomyces sp. NPDC029139. Lineage (NCBI taxonomy): Bacteria > Bacillati > Actinomycetota > Actinomycetes > Kitasatosporales > Streptomycetaceae > Streptomyces > Streptomyces sp. NPDC029139. Next base: position 168,448 of record NZ_JBVHWN010000002.1, read on the forward strand.
GACGCCCAGTTCCGCGAGTGGGGCTGGCGCGTGCCGTTCTGGGCGGCCGGGCTGCTCGCGGCGGGCGGGCTGCTGCTGCGTTCCTCGCTGGCCGAGACCCCGCAGTTCGAGGAGCTGAGCGCGAACGGCCGACGGGCGGACGCCCCGCTCGCCGAGGTGGCGCGCGACCACTGGCGGCTGGTCCTGCTCACGGCCGGGGCGCTCGCCGTCGGCTACGCGGTCTTCTACACGGTCTCCACGTGGGCCCTGGCCTACGGCACCGAACGACTGGGGGTCGGCCGTACGACCATGCTGGTCTGCATCATGGCGGCGGTGGCGATCTCGGGGATCGTGACGCCCCCGGCGGCGATGCTGGGCGACCGTTACGGCCGCCGCCCGCTCTGCCTGCTCGGATGCGCGGCCTCGGCGGTGTGGATGTTCCCGATGGTCGCGTTGCTCCACACGGGGCGGCCGCTGCTGATGTTCCTCGGGTTCGTCGGTGCGCTGCTGGCCTTCATCACGATGTTCGCGGTGATCGCCGCGTACCTCCCCGAGCTGTACGAGCCGAGGGTGCGCTGCACGGGCGCGGCGGTCGGCTACAACCTGGCGGGCGTCCTTGGCGGGGCGCTGACGCCGATCGTGGCGACGGCCCTGTCGGGCGGCTCGGGGCCGCCCTGGGGTGTCGCGGCGTATCTGACGGCGGTGGCGCTGCTGAGCCTGGGCTGCTTCGCACTGCTGCCGGAGACCCGGCCGGACCGGGCGGAGGCGCCGGAGCGGGTTCCCGCCGAGGGCGCGTTGCGGAAGTAGCGCCGTCCGACCGCAGGGCGGGCCCCGCGGCGAACGCGACGCGGCCGGTGCGGGCGGTGATGAGCCGCCCGCACCGGCCGCGGTGCGTTCCTACCGTGACGTACGCCGTCAGGCGTCGACGCTGTCCTTCTCGGACTCGCCGGCCTCCGCCGCGGGACGCTCGGCGGCCGCGGACTCCGCGGCCTCGCGCTCGGCCTGCTTCTTGGAGGCGATGAGGCTGGTGATCGTGGTGATGACCAGGACACCGCAGATGACCGCGAGCGAGACGGGGATGGAGATCTCGGGGACGTGCACCCCGGACTCGTGCAGGGCGTGCAGCACCAGCTTCACACCGATGAAGCCGAGGATCACCGACAGGCCGTAGCTGAGGTGGACCAGCTTCTTGAGCAGGCCGCCGATCAGGAAGTACAGCTGACGCAGACCCATCAGGGCGAAGGCGTTGGCGGTGAAGACGATGTACGGGTCCTGGGTCAGGCCGAAGATCGCCGGGATCGAGTCGAGGGCGAAGAGCACGTCGGTGGTGCCGATGGCGAGCATGACGACCATCAGCGGCGTCAGCACCCGCTTGCCGTTGACCTTGATGAAGAGCTTCGTGCCGTGGTACTTGTCCGCGACGCCGAACTTCTTCTCGATGGTCTTGAGGAGACGGTTCTCCTCGAACTCGTCCTCCTCGTCGTCTGAGCGCGCCTCCTGGATGAGCTTCCAGGCGGTGTAGATCAGGAACGCGCCGAAGATGTAGAAGACCCACGAAAAGCTGGCGATGATCGCGGCGCCGGCGGCGATGAAGATCGCGCGCAGGACGAGGGCGATCAGCACACCGATCAGCAGCACGCGCTGCTGGAGGTGGGAGGGCACCGAGAACTTCGCCATGATCAGGACGAAGACGAAGAGGTTGTCGACGCTGAGCGACTTCTCGGTGATGAACCCGGCGAAGAACTCGCCGGACGCCTGGCTGTTGCCGAAGAACAGCAGTCCCAGGCCGAAGAGCACGGCGAGGACGATCCAGACGATCGACCAGGTACCGGCTTCCTTGATCGACACGTCATGGGGCTTGCGCCCGATGAAGAAGTCGATAGCGATCAGGGCGGACAGACCGAGAATGGTCAGCACCCACAGGGTCATTGAAACGTCCACTGCGCCTCCGGCGTCGTACGGCTACTGATCAGCGTCGTCGCTGCCGGAGGTCTCTTCCACCCGGGTCACGCATGTGACGGGTCGGGCCGACGCCCCGGGATCGAACCGCTCTGGGTCCGTCCGTATTGACGGGAACGCCGCACATGGGGAGTACTCCCCTCCGCACCGAGAAGACTACCCGAAAAACCAAGAGAAGGTAAAGGCCAGGGTAAAGAGACCCCAAGTGGGCAGGTCAGCGGCCCCACTGGCGCCGGGCCTCGGCCACCTGGGCGAGGACCTGACGGAGCACCCCGCTGCCCGGCGGGAAGCGGGGCGGCTCGTACGTCCAAGCGTGGCCGACCCACGGATCGGCGAGGTGGTCGTCCGCCACGGGGGTGATCCGCAGCAGCGAACGCCACAGCGGATCGAGCACCGGACCGTACGCGGAGGCGTCCTCGCGGTCCGCGACCATCATGAGGTGCACCCCGACGGCCGGTCCCTCGTCCGCCAGGTAGCGGAGCTGGGTGACCGCCCGGTCGTCGAAACCGTGCGGGAAGTCGTGCACGATCAGCAGCTGCTCGGCGGTGTCCATGCCGGGCGGCAGGGCGTCGGGGGCGCCCGCGCGCAGCGCCATCTGGACCAGGTCCACGCGCTCGGTCAGCCGCGCGAGGACCGCGGAGACCCCGGCCGCCCCGGAGGCCGGCGGCCCGGCCAGGACGCCCGCCTCGACGAGCGGGGCGAGCGCGGCGGCTCCCGAACCCGCCGGGTCGACGACATGGACGGCGATCTCACCGGACGGGTACACGGCGAGGAGCCGGGCCGCGTGGGCGACCGCCGTGTCCATGGCGAGCCGGCGCAGCTCGGCCTCGTCCAGGAGCCCCGCCGCCTCGGAACGCCCCCGGCCGCTGTCCACCCACAGGCCGCGCTCCAGCGGGAGCCGGACCAGCATCGGGATGCGCAGGTCGGTGCGCTCGGGCAGATGGAGGTCGCCCAGGCGCACCGCCATCGGCACCTCCATGGGGACACGGTAGGCCTGCCAGACGGGGTTGTCCCAGCGGGCGAAGGCGGCGGGCAGCGCCGGTTCGACGACCTCGGATTCGGCGGCGAGCTGGGCGAGGTCCCGGTCGAGGGCCTCCTGAGCGCGCGCCGTGAGCTCGTCGTGCTTGGCGCGCGCGGCCTCGCGGGCGGCGTCCCCCGCGCCGCCGATGCGGCTGCGCGGGTCGGAGAGCGCGCGGTCGAGTTCCTGGTCGAGGCGGGATTCGGCGAAGTCGCAGGCGCTGCGGTACGCGGCGGTGCTGCGCGCCAGGTCCTCGAACATGCCCCACACCTGGTTGTAGAGCCGCTCCTCCATGGACCAGCCGCTTGCGTCGCCCGCGACGGGAACGGGAGGCGCCTGCCGCGGCTCGGGGTCGGGGGTCCGGCGACGGGGGTGGGCGTAGCTGATCGGCCCTCCGGTGCCCGCCGCGGGAGCGGGCGGCGGTGTCACCGGCACGGTCGGCGCGGGGTCGGGTCCGGGCGCCGGCTCGGGCGTTCGGGTCGGCTCGGGCGCGCGGGCCGGGTCGGGCGCGCGGGCCGGCTCGGGTCCGGACGCCTGATCGGCGGCGGTCGTCGGCGCCGTGTGGCGCACCCGCTCCGTCTCGGGGACGCGCGGAGGCGGCGAGGAGACCGAGCGCGCCAGCCCGCGGGCCACGGCCTCGAGGATCGACGCGGCCAGGTCGGCGGGGCGCTCGAGACCCTGGTCGCCGAGCATGGCGGCCAGGCCGCCCTCGTATCCCTGGCCCATGGCGCGGACCTTCCAGGCGCCCTGGCGGCGGTACAGCTCCAGGGCGACGACGGCGGACTCCCTGTCGAGTCCGGTGACCGTGTACCCGGCGATCTCGGTGCCGTCGAGGCCCGTGACGGCGACGAAGGGAGCGGGGAGGGCACCGAAGCGGGTCGGGCCGCCGACGCCGACGGGAAGCGCGAGGAGGACAGAGACGCGGTGCACGGCGGCCGGGACCGCTTCCAGGTCGACGGCGAGACGGTGGTCGGCGGCGGCCTGCTGGGAGACCTCGACGCCGGGCAGCGAGGGCGAGCCGGGGTGGGCGATCCACTCGACGCCGGGGACGGTGCCCCGTTCGTCGGCGAGGGTGGCTCCGGCGACGACCGGATGGCCGGCCGAGACCCGGATCTCCAGTCGGGTGTCGGGGAGGGGGTGGTTCTGCCCCCGGACCAGCTCGGCCGTCATCGACTCTGTCCCCTCGGCTTCGTTCCGTGCGCATCGCGGGCGGATCATGGCTGTTTCGTGACTGATTCACGGATGATCCATGGCGGATCATGTGGGACAGCTCCCGGCGGCCTGCTGCCTCCGGGAGCTGTGGGTGCGCCTGCGGTGCCGTCCTACAGCTGCGGCAGGATCGCGGGCATGAGGTCCTGGAACGTCCGGCCGTTGGCCGGGTTGCCCAGGGCGGTCATCTGCCAGCCGGAACCGGCCCGGTGCACCTTCGCCATGATCTGCGCGGTGTACTGGCCGCCGCCGTCCAGGGTGTAGCGCGCGAGCTCCTGGCCGTTGGTCTCGTCGACGATCCGGCAGAACGCGTTCTGCACCTCCTGGAACGTCTGTCCGGTGAAGGAGTTCACCGTGAAGACGATCTGGTCGATGTGGACGGGGACGCGCTGGAGGTCGACCAGGATCGACTCGTCGTCGCCGCCCTGGCCGGCGCCGCCCACCAGGTTGTCACCGGTGTGCCGGACGGAGCCGTCGTCACTGACCAGGTGACGGAAGAAGACCACGTCCACCGGCTGCTTGTCGGCGAAGAGCACCGCGGAGGCGTCGAGATCGACCTCGCGGGTGCGCGAGCCGAACAGGCCACGGCGCGGAGCCGCCTGCCAGCCGAGCCCCATCCGTACCGAGGTGAGCGTGCCCCCGCCCTGCTTCTCCAGGTTGATGGCCTGACCCTTGGTCATGTTGACCGTCACGCGCTGTCCCCTCTCCGTCGTTCCCCGCGGCCGTCTCTGGTGTGCGTGCGGTTGTGCAGCACCCTACGCAGGGGCACCGACAACGCAGCAGACGCGGTCGCGTTTTGTGTCGGTCTTGCAACACACCCGGCGGATCCGGGGACCGCCGCCGTCAGGCGATTCCCGCCTCCTTCATCTGGCGCAACTCCTTCTTCAGCTCTCCCACTTCGTCACGCAGCCGGGCGGCCACCTCGAACTGGAGCTCCGCCGCCGCGGCTCGCATCCGGTCGGTCATCTCCTCGATGATCGCGGCGAGTTCGGTGGCCGGCCGGTCGCCGAGATCGACGGCGCCCGCCTTGCCGGCCTTCCCCTTGCCCTTGGTGGAGTGCGCGGCGAGGGAGGGCACGGGCGCCTTGGCGCCCTTGCCGTCCTTCGCCTGCCGGTAGCCGCTGCCGAGGAGCTGCTCGGTGTCGACCTCCTCGCGCGCGATGGTGGCGACGATGTCGTTGATCTTCTTGCGCAGCGGCTGCGGGTCGATGCCGTGGGCCGTGTTGTACGCGATCTGCTTCTCGCGGCGCCGGTTGGTCTCGTCGATCGCCTTCTCCATCGCGGGCGTGATCGTGTCCGCGTACATGTGGACCTGCCCGGAGACGTTGCGCGCCGCGCGGCCGATCGTCTGGATCAGGGAGGTGCCGGAGCGCAGGAAGCCCTGCTTGTCGGCGTCGAGGATGGCGACGAGGGAGACCTCGGGCAGGTCCAGGCCCTCGCGGAGCAGGTTGATGCCGACCAGGACGTCGTACTCGCCGGCCCGCAGCTCGCGCAGCAGCTCGATCCGGCGCAGGGTGTCGACGTCGCTGTGCAGATAGCGGACCTGGATGCCGAGCTCCAGGAAGTACTCGGTGAGGTCCTCGGCCATCTTCTTCGTGAGCGTGGTGACCAGCACCCGCTCGTCCTTCTCGGTGCGCAGCCGGATCTCGTGGACCAGGTCGTCGATCTGCCCCTCGGTCGGCTTGACGACGACCTGGGGGTCGACGAGGCCGGTGGGGCGGATGATCTGCTCGACGAAACCGTCGCCGCGCGACAGCTCGTACGTGCCGGGGGTGGCGGAGAGGTACACGGTCTGGCCGATCCGCTGCTGGAACTCCTCCCACTTCAGCGGGCGGTTGTCCAGGGCGGAGGGCAGCCGGAAGCCGTGGTCGACCAGGGTCCGCTTGCGGGAGGCGTCACCCTCGTACATCGCGCCGATCTGCGGGACGGTGACGTGCGACTCGTCGATGACGAGGAGGAAGTCCTCGGGGAAGTAGTCGAGGAGCGTGTTGGGGGCGGAGCCGGGCTCGCGGTCGTCGAAGTGCATCGAGTAGTTCTCGATGCCCGAGCAGGAGCCGATCTGGCGCATCATCTCGATGTCGTACGTGGTGCGCATCCGCAGGCGCTGGGACTCCAGCATCTTGCCCTGCTTGTCCAGCTCGGCGAGCCGGCTCTCGAGCTCGCGCTCGATGCCGTTGATCGCCTTCTCCATGCGCTCCGGACCCGCCACGTAGTGGCTGGCGGGGAAGACGTACAGCTCGCGGTCCTCGCTGATGACCTCGCCGGTGAGGGGGTGGAGCGTGGAGAGCGCCTCGATCTCGTCACCGAACATCTCGATGCGGACGGCGAGCTCCTCGTAGACCGGGAAGATCTCGATGGTGTCGCCGCGGACCCGGAAGGTGCCGCGGGCGAAGGCCACGTCGTTACGGGTGTACTGGATGTCGACGAAGCGGCGCAGCAGCTGGTCCCGGTCGATCTCCTCGCCGACCTTGAGCGGGACCATCCGGTCCACGTACTCCTGCGGCGTCCCCAGGCCGTAGATGCAGGAGACGGAGGCGACCACGACGACGTCGCGCCGGGTGAGCAGGGAGTTGGTCGCGGAGTGGCGCAGCCGCTCGACCTCCTCGTTGATCGAGGAGTCCTTCTCGATGTAGGTGTCCGACTGCGGGACGTACGCCTCGGGCTGGTAGTAGTCGTAGTACGAGACGAAGTACTCGACCGCGTTGTTCGGCAGGAGCTCGCGGAACTCGTTCGCCAGCTGGGCGGCCAGCGTCTTGTTCGGCGCCATCACCAGCGTGGGGCGCTGCAGCTTCTCGATCATCCAGGCGGTGGTCGCCGACTTGCCGGTGCCGGTGGCGCCGAGGAGGACGACGTCCTTCTCGCCCGCGCGGATGCGCCGCTCGAGGTCGGCGATGGCCGTGGGCTGGTCGCCGCTGGGCTGGTAGGGACTGACGACCTCGAAAGGCGCCACCGTACGTTCGATCTTGGAAACGGGCCGCATGCAACCACCGTACGACCCCCCACTGACAGACGGGCCGTGAACGGCTCACCGGCCGCCGGGCGGCCCGCCCCTCACCAGTCCTGGGAGCGGTGGCCGCCCCGGCTCGCCGCCCGGCGACCGGCGCGGCCGGAGGGCTGCCGGGCCGACCAGTTCGCGGGCTCGCCGTAGGCGGGGGCCCGGCGCGGCGTGGGGATGCCGGATCGGTGCGTGCTCTGGGCGGCGGGGCGCTGCCAGTCCGGGTCGCCCATCACGAGAAGCGGGTCGAACATGACGACGACGGCGGCCAGCAGGAGGAAGACGGCGGGCCCGATCAGCATGGGCAGGAGCAGCGAGGTGGCGGAGTCGCCGGAGCCGACGGCGGCGGCCCCGTCGCCGTGCAGGTGGACGTTGACGGCCGCCATGGCGGTGTAGTGCATACCACTGACCGCGAGGCCCATCACGAGGCTCGCGCCGAGGCTGGCCAGAAATCCGTGTACGGAGACGGCCGCCCAGAGGGCGGTGGTGGCGGCGACGACGGCGATCACCACGGAGAGGGCGACGGTGAGGGTGTCGTACTCGATGCGCCCCTGGAGGCGCATGCCGGCCATGCCGAGGTAGTGCATGGTGGCGATGCCGAGGCCGGTGATGGTGCCGCCGGTGACCAGGGCGAGCGGGGTCGCCCCGCGGTATCCGACGATGAAGATGCCGATGCCGACCATCACGACGGCGACGCCCAGGCTGGCGAAGGTGAGGGGCCGGTCGTAACTGATGGGTGCCTGGTGCACGGAGAAGCCCATCATCGCGATGAAGTGCATCGTCCAGATGCCCGTGCCTATCGAGGTGGCCCCCAGGGCCAGCCAGCCCGCCTTGAAGGTGTCGCGGTGGCGCAGCGATCTGATGGTGCAGCGAAGGCCCAGGGCGCTGCCGAGGCAGGCCATGAGGTAGGCGGCGACCGGGGTGACGAGACCGTAGCTGAATCCGTCGACCGTGCCCTGCATGAGCGTGTGCCCTCCACCCGTGGTGCAACGTCGTCCGAAAACAGTCGGTACCGCTGAGTAGTCCTGTCGGGCGAGATTATGGCGCGCGGCGGGGCGCACGACCATGCGGTCCGGGATTTGGCCTCGGCGAGACCGAGCCGAGACCGGACCGAGACCGGGCCGCCGCGACGACGGCGATGGCCGCGATGTCGGCGATGGCCGCGATGTCGGTGGGTGGTCGTACCGTGATCTCCATGGACTCCACGGTGGAATGGACGGTCGTGGCGAGCGACATCGGCCCGCTGCTGCTCGCGGCGACCGACCGCGGCCTCGTGAGCGTGGTCTTCCACGCCGACGGGGCGGTACGGGAGGCGGCGCTCGGACGCCTGGCGGAGCGGCTCGGCGCGGAGCCGGTGCGGAGCGACTCGGGCCGTCTCGCCGAGCCGGTGCGTCAGCTCGGTGAGTACTTCGCGGGCGGGCGCCGGGCCTTCGACCTCGCCTTCGACTGGACGCTGACGACCGGGTTCAACCGTCAGGTGCTGCGCGAGCTGGCGGAGGGAGTGCCGTTCGGGACGGTCGTGGGGTACGGGGACCTCGCACGGCGGGTGGGGCAGCCTGGCGCGGCCCAGGCGGTGGGGGCGGCCATGGGCGCCAATCCCCTGCCGGTGGTCGTTCCGTGCCACCGGGTGGTGGAGAGCGACGGCGGGATCGGCGGTTTCGGTGGCGGTCTGCAGACCAAGCGGATCCTCTTGGCGCTGGAGGGCGTGCTGCCCCAGCCGCTCTTCTGAGGGCACTCGGCAGGTGCCCTCGGGGTACGGGCCCGTGGGCGTTCCCATCCGGTGGGACGGCTGGCACACTCACGTAAGTGACCCACACCCCCAGCGCCCCTGACGCCACCGCTCCGGCGGAGATACCCACCGCTGTCACCGCCGGCGAGCTCCCGGCGCTGCGGCGACGCATCCAAGCCGTGCTGATCGTCAGCCAGATCCTCGGTGGGCTCGGTATCGCCATCGGCGTCGCTCTCGCCGCGGTCCTGGCCAAGGACGTCAGCGGTACGGAGGCGCTGTCGGGCCTCGCCTCGACGGCCATGGTCGCCGGTCCCGCGCTGCTCGCCATGCCGCTGGCGTCCCTGATGGGCTCCCGTGGGCGGCGGCCCGGACTCGTGCTCGCCTATCTGCTGGGAGCGCTGGGTGCCGGGGTCGTGGTCCTCGGGGCGGTCGTCGACAGCTTCCCGCTGCTCCTCGCGGGGCTGGTCGGGTTCGGCGCCGGGTCCTCCGCCAACCTCGCCGCCCGGTTCGCGGCCGCGGACCTGGCCGAGCCGGACCGCCGGGGGCGGGCCATCTCCACGGTGGTGTGGGCGACTACGATCGGCGCGGTCCTCGGGCCCAACGTCGCCGCCCCGGCCGGCGCGAGCGTGGCGGGTCTCGGCATCCCGGCGACGGCCGGGCCGTTCGTCTGGGCGGCCGGGGTGTTCCTGCTCTCCGCGGCCGTGGTGGCGCTGCTGCTGCGCCCCGACCCGCTGCTGACGGCCCGTGTCCTGTCGGGCCCCGAGGAGAACCAGGGGGCCGAGGGGCGCTCCCTCCGGGCGGGGATGCGGGCGGTACGGAAGTCCTCCCGCGCCCGTCTCGCCCTGGTGACCGTGGCCGTGTCCCACACCGCGATGGTCTCGATCATGTCGATGACCCCGGTCGCGTTGAGCCATCACGGAGCGGGCATCCAGCTCATCGGGCTGGTCATCAGCGGGCACATCGCCGGCATGTACGCCTTCTCGCCCGTGATGGGCTGGCTGTCGGACCGGCTGGGCCGGCTCTCGGTGATCGGCCTGGCCGTCGGGCTCCTGGCGGTCGCGGCGCTGCTCGCGGGCACGGCGGGGGCGAGCCACGGGCAGACCGCGGCCGGTCTGTTCGTGCTGGGGCTCGGCTGGTCGGCGGGCCTGGTGTCGGGCTCCGCACTGCTGACGGACTCGGTTCCGCAGGCCGCCAGGGCGGCGGTCCAGGGCCTGTCGGACTTCACCATGAACACCGCGGCCGGCGTCGGCGGCCTCGCGGCGGGACTGATCGTCTCCCAGGCGGGCTACGGCTGGCTGAACCTGGTGGGCGCGTGCCTGCTCCTGCCGATGGCCGCGCTGGCGGTGCGGGGATCGCTGCGGCCCGCCTGACCCTCTGCGGTGTCGGCTGTCGGCTGTCGGGTCCGGGCGGAGCAGGGATGTCGGATATTGGATCCGACATCCCTGATCCGATGTCCCATCCCCTGGGCGCCTCAGCGCAGGACCGTCGGTGACGTGGCCCCGCGTGCCAGCAGCCGTGCCTCGCCCGTGCCGTCGGCCGGCACGCCCCACACCGCACCTTCGTGGGCGTACGCGAGGGTCGCGTCGTCCGTCCATACCACCTGGTCGTCGATGCTCCGGCGCTCGGCGACCGGATGCTCGCTCAGGGTCCGCAGATCGAGGACGTGCAGCCGCCAGGGCGCCTTCGGATCGTCGGAGACCTTCTTCTTGAAGGCGATCCGGGTGTTGTCCGGTGACAGGGACGGGCATTCGACGTTCTCCCGCAGTGCCCTCGCGGACCACTTCCTCATGTCGCCCTCGACGAGGTAGGTGCGCCCCTTGGTCGCGACGGTGGCGTAGAAGCGGTTGTCGTCCCGGGCGAAGGTGACGCCCCAGTAGTTGACGTCCGGGGCGTGGTACCGGCGGCCGTGGAGGGTGAGCGGGATCTGCTCCATGTTCTTCACGAGATAGCCGGTGCGCAGGTCGAGGATCGAGGTCCGGGTCGAGAACGCGGAGGCGGCGTACGAGTCGCCCGTGGCGAACAGCGTCCAGGAGAGCATGTGCCCCGAGGCCGAGACGCGGGCGCGGTTGGGGATGCCGGGCAGCGCGATCCGGCGCAGTTCGCCCAGTCGCCGGTCGAGCACGAGCGCGTACGAGCGGGCGGGCACGCCCGGCCGTCGCCGCAGGCACAGCGCGGTGGGGCCGGCGGCGTGGAAGCGGTCGCAGAGCGGCCCGCCGGTCGTACCGGCTTCCGGTGCGTCCACGCTCCGGCGGCCGACGCGCCCGCTCGCGGTGTCGCGGACGTAGAGGTGGCCGGGAGCCGGGTCGAGGACGAGACCCGGGGCGCCTCCCGACGTGACGGTCCGCTCGGCGGCGCGGAGGGTGTAGGCGGTGGCTCCGCCGCCGAGCAGGAGGACGGCGAGGACGAGCACACAGAGGCGCGCACGGGTGGTCATGACGAAGACCCTTCGCGATCTGGATCGACGGCGGAACCGGGAGCGGTGACGGGAGCCGGTGTTTCCGGCAGCAGGCGCCAGGCCCCTCCGAGGGCGGCCGCGAGCCCCGTGAGGGCCAGGACGAGGGCGGCAGTCGGCCCCCACAGCGTCCAGGCCGCGCCGAATCCGGTGGCCGCGACCAGTCGGGCCAGGGCCTGGACGGTCTGCACGAGCGCGAGTCCGCTCGCCCGGCGGCCGGCCGGCAGGAGAGGGCCGGTCAGCGCCATCAGGACCCCGTCGGTGGCGGCGTAGAAGACCCCGAGCATCCCGAGGACGAGCCCGAGGAGGAGCGGCCCGGGGCGGGGGGCGAGCAGCAGGGCGTACGCGAGGAGCAGGGCCCCGTGCCCGTACAGGAAGGGCTTGCGGCGTCCGATCCGGTCGGCGAGCCGTCCGGCGGGGACCGCGAGCAGCAGATAGCCGGCGGCGGCGCCCAGCGGCAGGAACGGGAACCAGGTGACGGCCAGGTCGAGTCGCCGCTGGAGCAGCAGATAGACGAACGCGTCTCCCACGGTGACGGCTCCGAGGAGCGCGGTGGCGCCGAGGATCCGCCGGTACGCGGGAGATCGCAGCGGGGCGAGCAGGGTGCGCGCCCGGGGGCGGGCGCCGTCGCCCGTAGCGGGGCGGGCCGCCTGTCCGCCGGGCACGAGCACCACCAGGAGCAGCACGCCGAGCACTCCGGTGCAGAAGCTCACGACGAACACCGCGTCGTACGCGTCCGCCGTCGCCCACAGCAGCGCGAACGCCGCCAGCGGGCCGAGCAGGGCGCCGGTCGTGTCCATCGCCCTGTGCACGCCGAAGGCGCGGCCCAGGTCCTCCGGTGGGCTGCCGAAGGTGATCAGGGCGTCGCGCGGGGCGGTACGGATGCCTTTGCCGAGCCGGTCGCCCGCGAGCGCCGCCGCGATCCAGCCGGTCGCGGCGCCGGCCAGCAGCAGACCGAGGCGGGAACAGGCGGACAGGGCGTAGCCGATTCCGGCGACGCGTTTGTGGCGGCCGCCGCGGTCGGCCGCGTGTCCGCCGAGGAGCCGTACGAGGGCGGTGGCGCCGTTGAACAGGCCGTCCAGGAAGCCGAACTGGAGCGGTGTGAGGCCGAGTCCGACGACGAGGTACAGGGGCAGCACGGCCGTCACCATCTCCGAGGAGACGTCGGTGACCAGGCTGACCGTGCCGAGCGCGAGGACGGTGCCGGAGACGCGCCGCCGCGTCCCTGAGGAGCGAGGCGGCGGCGCGTCCGGGCGACCGGTGGTCGCCAGGTACATCAGTGGCAGGAGTAGGTCGGGCCGGAGTCCTTGACCTGGCCGTCGGTGGCGACGTACTGCCAGGTGTACGTCGTGTCGGTGAAGTCCAGCTTCAGGACACCGTAGGTGCCGCTGATGCGCTTCTGGCTGTGGGGCTGGACGGTCTCGATCGGGTACGGCTCGGCTCCGCCCATGCCGCCGACGATCTCGACGATGCCGTCGGGGGTGGCACGGCCCGAGGGGTCCTGCGGGGCGAACCGCTCGTAGTGGTGGTCGTGGCCGTTGAGGACGAGGTCGGCCCTGGCCGCGTAGAGGATCTGCCAGACGGGCTTGGAGACGGGGTCGTTGCCGTGGCCGCCGGAGGAGTACAGCGGGTGGTGGAAGTAGGCGGCCACGCAGCCCTTGGTGTTCCGGGCGAGGTCGTCCTTGAGCCACTGGATCTGGGCGGGGTCGTCGAAGGAGTTGGAGTCGAGGGCGACGAAGTGCCAGTTGCCCTCGTCGTAGCTGTAGTACGGCTTGCCCTGGGGGTAGGCGATGGCCCCGAAGTACGCCTTGTAGCCGGCCAGCGGGCCGGCCGGGTCGTAGGTCTCGTGGTTCCCGGGGACGGGACGCGTCCTGTCCTTGAAGGCGCCCCAGGTCTTGTCGTAGTAAGCGCGGAAATCGGAGAGGAGGGCGTCGTCGTACTGGTTGTCGCCCATCGTCAGATAGAACTTCGGGTTGATCCGCTGAGCCTGGGCGGCGGTCCTGGGGTGGGCGCAGGAACTGCTGGAGGCCGTGCACTGGGCGGCGATGTCGCCGGCCGCGACGACGGTGAAGGCGTCGGTGGACGGGGGCCCGGTGTCGACGGTGCCGTAGACCTCTACTTCGTAGAGGGAGTAGCCGTACGAGGTGCCGCGCGCGGTCCCGTAGACGCGCAGGAAGCGGCCTTTGCCGGTGAGTCCGGTCCATTCGTCCGTGCCGCCGTTGCCGGCGGTCTCGGTGGCGAGCCGGGTCCAGGTGGCGTTGTCGGCCGAGATCTCCACGCGGTACGCCTTGGCGTAGGCGACCTCCCAGGAGAGCCGTACGCGCGAGACGGCGGCGGTGGAGCCGAGGTCGACCTTGATCCACTGCGGATCGGAGCCCTCGGCGCTGGCCCAGCGGGTGGCCGGGTCGCCGTCGAACGCCTTGGCGGGGACGAAGGTGGAGTCCTCCACGGAGGAGGAGGTGGCGGGCTTGCCACGGGAGATGAGGGGGTCGGCGGCGGCTCCGGCCCGGCCGGGGTGGGCGAGCAGGAGGCCGCCGACCAGGAGCAGGACGGTGGTGAGAAGGAGGGTCGTGGTGCGGCGTGGTGGGGCGGTGGCGTACAGGCGCATACCTGGACTCCCTGGCCTGAGAGGGGGCGAGAGCTGGGCACTGGCGCGGAGCACCGCACACCGCCCCGCAAGGGGGCAGGGCCGTGCACGGCGGCCGGGTCAGAGCTCTCGCTGAGCGCGTCACGCCTCGGGTCCGGGCGCCGCGCCAAGCCGCTGCCCGGGATGGTAGTTGGTAGGAAAGTTTCCTACCAGACTCCCGACCCGCCTTTTCCTAGAGGCTGATGTGATACGCCTTCCGCAGGGTCTCGTGGACCGTCCAGGTGGTCCGGTCCCCCTCCCGGAGCACGCACGCGTCGCCGGGCCCGATCTCCAGCGTGGCGCCGCCCTCGACGGCGACGGTCGCGCGGCCGCTGACGACGACGAAGAGCTCGTTCGCCTCGGTGTCGGTCACGACTCCGGGCGTGATCTGCCAGAGGCCGCGCACCTGCTTGCCGTCGGCGGACTCCCAGAGGACCTTGCCGGTCACCTCGGGCGTCCCGGAGACGATCTGTTCGGGGTCGAGCGGCTCCGGCTCCAGTTCCGCATCGGGGATGTGGACGGCGAAGGAGGGCTGGTCGTGTGTCGTCATGGGCGGTGACTGTAACGGGGGCCGGAGACCGTTCCACCGCCGGGACAGGTCGGAAGATCGCACTCCGTTTCGCCTCCGACCAGGCAACTTCCGCGTGTTCGGAGACGGCGACGGAATCCGAAGCACCGCTTCGGGGGAGAGTCGGGGAGGTCATGGGCACCGGCGGTGGCGCCGAAGGATCGTAGCGGCTGCCTCGCACGGGCGCCGAGTACCGATTCCGCAGGCGCCGGGGCGCCCGCCCCCCGGTCGGCGTAATCATCTCGTGGTCGACCCCGAGACCGTCGTAGAAGTGACGAATGGACACCTCGGCCCCTTCGGGGGCGGAACCGCTCATAGGCACGCACCACGGAGTACGGCGCGAAGGCGCCGCACGGCCGGAAACCGAGCCGGCGGGACGGGTTGCCGACAGAGGTCGCCGCTGGTCACGAGCGGCGCCTTTGGTGCGCCCAATGTTGGTCGGAGACAATCCGCCGAGCCCCCTGTCAAGCCTGGCGTGCGCGCGTCAAACTCCCCCTGAACTCCTCCCCCACCTCCGACAGGAGAGTGCGATGTCCGCGTCAGCCTTCCTCCCCCGCACCGCCGCCCTGACGACCACGGCCCTCACCGCCGCCGCGCTGCTCGCGACCGCCCTGGCCGCCCCCGCGGCCGTCGCCGCCGGGCCCGTGGCCCCCGGAGCCGACTACAAGGCCGCGTACGACACCCTCGGCCCCCAGCGCCTCACCCCGGCCCAGCGGAGACTCGCCGCCGCCAAGCAGGCGGAGGCCGCCAGAACGTACGACGGTGTGCGCACCCGCGCCCCGCTGGCCGGGTACAAGCTCTCCGGCGGAATCCACCAGTCGCAGAAGACCTCCTACTGGTGCGGCCCGGCCACCCTCGTGATCACCCAGTCCGCGCGCGACGAGGTCGCGGGCCGGTCGCAGCAGGACGCCGCGACCCTGCTCAGAACCACCTCCAACGGGACCGCTTGGTACGGCATCAACATCAACGTCCCCAGCCCCACGGGCTACCCGATGGCCGACGCCCTGAACCACCGCCTCCCGGGCGCCGGTTACGTCCCGAAGGCGCTGCCGTACACCCCGACCGCGACCGACAAGGCGAACTTCAAGCAGCACATCACCCACAACACCGACAACGACTACGCCATAGCGGGCAACGCCTGGGAGGTACCGGGCGGCCCGCACCTCGTCGGCCACCCCAACATCGAGATATTCCACTGGGTCTCGATCGACGGGTACAACACGGACACCGCCGCCGGCCAGGTCAACTACCTGGACCCGGTGGGCGGCGTGAGCACCGGCGTCATCTCCTGGGCGGGCTCCGTCCCCAAGTCGGCGCGCATCTCGTCCGACACCATCACCACCATCATGGGCGGCCGTGGGTACGTCTGGTAGGTCCCCCTCCCCGGCCGGCGCCCGTGCGGTCCTGGTCCTGCTGCTGACGGGCATCCTGGTCGCGGGGTGCTCGTCGGCGCGGCCCGCCCCGGATCCGACTCCTCGCCGGACGTCCGCCCCGGCACCGCGCCCCACCGCGCTCGCCGCCGCCTGCGAGGTGCGCCTGCCGACCGCCTGGAGCTCCGCGCTGGCGGCGGGCGAACTGAGGGTGCCGACCGGCGAACGGGCGGTGCTCACCGACACCGGCCCCGGCTGGACCGCCGTACAGCTCACGGGCGCCGGGCAGCGGCGGGCCGCCCTGGTGCGGGGCACCGGGGCGCCCCGCACCCTGCTCACCCTCGCCGACCCCGTCGAACACCAGCTCCTCGCGGCCGACTTCGACGGCCGGCGGTGGGCGGCGTTCGCGGTCCTGGAGGGTCGCACGCTGGACAGCCCCTGGAGCCTGTACGTCTGGGACGCCACGACGGGCGGCTCCCGGCGGCTCGCCCGCGTGGACAAGCCGGGCCCGCTCCCCCAGCCCGTCGTCCGCGACGGCACGGTCCACTGGGCGCAGGGGGTCGGCGGAGGCAAGGCGACCGTGTACGCGGCCGCGGCCGGCGGCGGCGCCCTCCGTGCCCTGCGCACGGGGGTGATGGACGCGCCCTTCGCCGCGGGCGGACTGCTGGTGTGGCGCGAATCGGCGGGGACGGGGACACGGCTGGCCGCCGTCTCCCGCACCGGCGGGCGGCCCGCCGCGCTGCCCGCGCCCCTGGCCGCGCTGCGGGACATCCGGTCCGTGGTCTCCGACGGCAGGACCTGGGCCTGGGTCGAGGGCGAGACGGAGCCCCGGCTGGTGGTCTGGCGGACCGGGGACGCGCGCCCGACGGCGGTCGTGACGACGTCCCCGGCAATCGACGGCATGGACCAGCTGCGGGTCAGCGGCCGGCTGGTCACCTGGCGCACGCCGGAGACCTCCTACGCCCTGGACCTCGGCTCGGGCTCGTACGCGCGGATCACCCCGGCGTACGGCTACGCGCAGGCCAGGGACGGCGCGCTGGCCGTGGCGTACAGCGTGGGGAACGCCAAGACGTCCGGCTCGCGACCCGTGATCCAGGTGGTGGACGCCGGCAGGCTGCCCGGCCTGCCGCGGTGTGGCTGAGGGACGCCACCGAGGTTTGGAGGGTTCCCGGTTGCGCCAGAGATGGGACATGTCCACACAGGTGTCCGAAGAGGTACGGGAGGCGCTCCGCGAGGGCCGTCCCGTCGTCGCGCTGGAGTCCACGATCATCGCCCACGGTCTGCCGCGCCCGCGGAACCTGGCCGTGGCGCGCGAGCTGGAGGCGCTGGTACGGGACGGCGGGGCGGTGCCCGCCACGATCGCGGTGATCGACGGCACGGCCCATGTCGGGCTCGCTCCCGAGGGGTTGGCCCGGATCGCGGAGGGCCCCACGGTGCGGAAGCTGGGCCACCGCGACCTGGCGCCCGCGCTGGCGACCGGGGCGACGGGGGCGACGACGGTCTCGGCGACGGCCTGGCTGGCGGACTCCGTGGGCATACGGGTCTTCGCCACCGGCGGGCTCGGCGGGGTGCACCGGGAGTGGAGCGAGACGCAGGACGAGTCGGCGGATCTGCGGCTGCTGTCCAGGGTCGGGGTGACGGTGGTGTGCGCGGGGGTCAAGTCGATCCTCGACGTCCCGGCGACCCTGCAGCGCCTGGAGACGCTGGGCGTGACGGTGGTGGGGTACGGGACGGAGCGCTTCCCCGGGTTCTACCTGGCCTCGTCGGGAGAGCCGGTCGACTGGACGCTGCGCACGCCCGAGGAGGTGGCGGGGGTGATACGCGCCCAGGACGACCTGGGCGAGCCGTACGCGGCCCTGATCGTCGCCAACCCGGTGCCGGAGGCGGACCAGTTGGATCCGGGGCTGCACGACCGGGTGCTCGCCCAGGGACTCGCGGCGGCGAAGGAGAAGGGGATCACCGGGCAGGCGGTGACACCGTTCCTGCTGGAGTACCTGACCGTGCACACCGAGGGCGCGTCCCTGGAGGCGAACCTCGCGGCGGTACGGGGCAATGTGCGGCTCGCCGCGCGGATCGCCGCGGCGTACGCCGAAGGGGGCGCGTGAGCGGCCTGCTGGTCGTCGGCGACGTGGTCACCGACGTCGTGGCCCGGCACCGGACCCCACTGGCGCCCGCCACGGACACGGCGGCCGACATCCGTACGCTGCCGGGCGGGGCGGGCGCCAACGCCGCCTGCTGGGCCGCCCGTTCGGGCTGCGACGACGTGCGGCTGCTGGGCCGCGTGGGGGCCGACGCGGTGGGCTGGCACGAGAGGGCTCTGCTCCGGGCGGGTGTGCGGCCGATGCTGGTCGAGGACGCGCACGCACCCACGGCCACGGTGATCGCGCTGGTCGACGCGAGCACCGAGCGGACGTTCCTGACCGACAGCGGGGCGGCGCTGCGCCTCTCCCCCGGCGACTGGGACGACGCGTTCCTCGCCGGCGTGGCCCATCTGCATCTGTCCGGGTATCTCTTCTTCGCCGACACGAGCCGGGCGGCGGCCCTGCGGGCCCTGCGGGGTGCGCGGGAGGCGGGCGTTCCGGTGAGCGTGGACCCGGCCTCGGCGGGGTTCCTGGAGCGGCTCGGCGGGGAGCGGTTCCTGACCGCCGCGCAGGGCGCGCAGGTGCTGTTCCCGAACGCCGACGAGGCCCGCCTGCTGACCGGGGGCGCCGAACCGGCCAAGGCGGCGGAGGTCCTGAGCCGTACGTTCCCGCTGGTCGTGGTCACCCTGGGGTCGGAGGGCGCCCTGATCGCGCAGGAGGGCTCGGTGACGGGCCGGGTCGAGACGCCCAGTGTGCGGGCGGTGGACTCGACGGGGGCGGGCGACGCGTTCGCGGGGGCGTTCCTCGCGGCCCGGCTCGCGGGAGCGGACGCGGGGGCGGCGGCAGCGGCCGGATGCCGGGCGGGCGCGGAGGCGGTGACGGTGGTGGGAGGACGACCCGCCGAATCCGGCGACCGGCCGGGCGCGACCAGGGGGCGGGCCGGAGAGGCCGGGGGTGGGTGAGCGAGTCCGGCGACCGGCCGGGCGCGGCCAGGGGGCGGGCCGGCGGAGGCTCCGGGCCGGGCGAGTTCGGTAGGACGCGCCCTAGGGGCGAGCCCGGCGAGACCGGCAAGACGGCCCCTAGGCCGTGTCCGGAAAGTAGCGCCGTCCGCCCGCAGGGCAGGGCCCGCGGCGTCCGGTGCGTGCGATCGCAAGGCGGAGGGCCGCCCTCGTACTGGGCGTACTGGGGCGATCCGACAACGCGGTGTGGGTGCACCTCCCGTGCCCGAAGGGCTACGGGGGAGGGGGTGCCGGGCGTCGCGGGCCAGGCGGGACTTTCCGGACACGGCCTAGCGAGCCCTGAGGCCGGTCCAGGCCGGATGGCGTGGGTCGTCGGCGCGGACGACGACGTCCGCCGCGTCGGACGGGCCGACCTCGTTCTCGTACCGGTCGAAGGCGGGCAGGGTCCAAAGTTCCTCGGTGCGGCGAGCGAGGGCGCCGGGCGAGAGCCGCAGATGGACGGTCACGTCGAACGGGAACCAGTGCCCGAGCAGGAACGGGCCGTGCACCAGCAGCACGCCTCCGGGCGGCAGTTCCACATAGGGGCTGCGGGTGGCCCGGTCCGTGGCGGGATCCCAGAGGTCGGGCAGCACGCGCCCGCCGCCTCCCGCCTCCAGCGGCCCGAACACCTCGCGCCACAGCGCCCCGGTGTCGTACCAGCCGCTGTAGTACGCGTCGGGGTCCTGCTTCCCGTACTCGAAACGCAGCGACGCGGGCCGGAGGAACCCGCCCGTGCCGACGACGAGTACGGCCCGGCCGCGCAGCCGGAGCGCCTCGGCGACGAGCTCGGCGGTCCGGCCGGTGGGCGCGGCCGGCGCACCGTCGATGCCGACCTTGAGCCAGTCCCCGCCGTCCCCGGGCACGGACCCGTCGACGTGCGCGGCCAGGGCCTCGGACAGCCTCTCCCAGGTGATCGCTTCGAATCGCACGGTCTCGACCTTTTCACAGCCGGGAGCGCGAGCGGACGCGACTAAGGGAGGCGGAACGCGCAGTCCGGCGCCTCCGCCTCTATCGACAGCGGCTCGTCCTCGGGCAGCAGGCAGGTCATGTAGAGCACGACGGGCTCGGCGCCGAGGTTGTGGCCGATGTGCCGGTTCCTTCGGCCCGCGGGCTCGACGAACGCCTCGCCCGCGCGGACCGTCTCGACCGAGCAGTCGTGCAGGACGCGGGTCAGCGTGCCCGCCAGGACGACGGCGATGATCTGGCCCGGGTGATGGTGCCAGCCGGTGGAGTCGCCCGGCGCGAGGGTGACGGTGCGGAAGACGACATCCGTACGGCCCTTGGGCGGCTTGATCCGCAGAGTGCCGCGCGAGGTGCCCTTGGCCAGCACACCCGGCACACCCGGCACGCCCGCCAGGTCCGCGAGGTCCGCCATGTCCGGCCGGTCCGGCCGGTCCGGCCGGTCCGGCCGATCCGGGGAAGTGACGGCGACGGACGGAGTGACGTCCCGGTCGGCGCAGATGTCTATTCCCATGGAGCGGCCCTCCCACTGCCTTGCGCGACCCACCGTTTCAGGCCACCAAACAGCCCTACGCTACTCGTAAGGGGGATGAGCCGGACCGGGATTGACGTTCAGTTCACCGGCAACGGTTCGAGCCGCACCCGCGGTTCACCGGCGAGACGGATGGTTCCCGACACCTCGACCCGCCCGTCCCGAAGCGCCTCGGCGAGGGTCGACTCCCCGCTCGCCAGGGCCCGGCAGGTCGCGGAGTCCGTCCGCAGGTGCGCGTCGGCGGTGTCGGCCGGCGGCCCGTCGCCGTACTCGGGCGGCCCGTCGCCCCCGACCCGCAGATGGAACTCCCCCTCGTCCAGGGTCACCCGCACCACTCCCTCCACCGCGCCCTCCAGGGCGCGCAGCAGTGGGATCGCGAACCAGTGGGCGCGCACGGCGTCGGTCGGCCGCGGCTCGTCCAGGGCGGGCGCCCCCCACTCCGCCAGGGCCCGAAGGACCGGCAGCAGGTCGCGGCCCCGCCGGGTGAGCTCGTACACGTACGCCGACACGGGCGGCGGCATACGGCGGCGCGTGACGAGTTCGGCGGCCTCCATGTCCTTGAGGCGGCCGGCCAGCATGTCCGTACTGACGCCCGGGAGATCGGCGTGCAGATCCGTGTAGCGGCGCGGGCCGGCGAGGAGTTCGCGGACGATCAGCAGCGTCCAGCGGTCGCCGACCGCGTCGAGGGCCCGGGCGGCGGCGCAGAACTGGTCATAGCTTCGACGGCGTGGCATGCGACGCAGTCTAGACAAGTTGTTGGACTTTCCAAGCTCGAACTTGGTAAAACCAAGCATCAATCCTTCTGGGGAGGTCGTCGCATGGAGTTCCGGCAGTCGAGCAAGTTGAGCGAGGTCTGCTACGAGATTCGCGGCCCGGTCATCGAGCACGCCAACGCCCTGGAGGAGGCGGGCCACAGCGTCCTGCGCCTCAACACCGGGAATCCCGCGCTCTTCGGCTTCGAGGCGCCGGAGGAGATCGTCCAGGACATGATCCGGATGCTCCCGAAGGCGCACGGCTACACCGACTCCCGCGGCATCCTCTCCGCCCGCCGCGCCGTCGCCCAGCGGTACCAGGCCATGGGCCTGCCGGATGTCGACGTCGACGACGTCTTCCTCGGCAACGGCGTCTCCGAGCTGGTCTCCATGGCCGTCCAGGCGCTTCTGGAGGACGGGGACGAGATCCTGATCCCCGCCCCCGACTTCCCGCTGTGGACGGCGGTGACCACCCTGGCGGGCGGCAGGGCCGTGCACTATCTGTGCGACGAGTCGGCCGACTGGTACCCGGACCTCGACGACATGGCCGCGAAGATCACCGATCGCACCCGGGCCGTCGTGATCATCAACCCCAACAACCCCACGGGCGCGGTGTACCCGCGTGAGATCGTCGAGGGCATCCTCGACCTCGCCCGCCGGCACGGGCTGATGGTTTTCGCCGACGAGATCTACGACCAGATCGTCTACGACGACGCCGTCCACTACCCGGCCGCCTCCCTCGCCCCCGACCTGGTCGTCCTGACCTTCGGCGGCCTGTCGAAGACCTATCGGGTGGCGGGCTTCCGCTCGGGCTGGCTGGTCGTCAGCGGCCCGCGGCAGCATGCGAAGAACTACCTGGAGGGGCTGACCATGCTCGCCTCCATGCGGCTGTGCCCGAACGCCCCGGCGCAGTACGCCATCCAGGCCGCGCTCGGCGGCCGGCAGTCGATCCACGAGCTCACCGCCCCGGGCGGCAGGCTCCACGAGCAGCGCGACAAGGCGTGGGAGAAGCTGAACGAGATCCCCGGCGTCTCCTGTGTGAAGCCGAAGGGCGCGCTCTACGCCTTCCCGCGCCTGGACCCCAAGGTGCACCGGATCCACGACGACGAGAAGTTCGTGCTCGACCTGCTGCTGCGCGAGAAGATCCAGGTGGTGCAGGGCACCGGCTTCAACTGGCCGCGGCCGGACCACTTCCGCATCCTGACCCTGCCGTACGCCGACGATCTCGACGCCGCGATCAGCCGCATCGGCCGCTTCCTGAGCGGCTACCGGCAATAGGGCCGGAAACGGGAGCGGGTCCGAGGGCGTAGCCTGCCCCCGGACCCTGTGGGTGCCGCTCACATCGCACGCCGGCACGCTTGAGAACCCGGGTCAGTCGTCATTGCGTCGCGTCCTGCCATTGGACCACCGCCGATCGAGCTCGGCGGACCAGATTCGAACTGGCATTTCGACGCACCAGGGCCCGGGCCCGGTCGTCCGGCGATGAGCGGCGGATGCTGAATCTGGAGCAATAGTCTGAGTTTGATCGCGACCCTCGTCAGAAGGGCCGCGGATTCACGACAAGGCTCTGCTTCAGCTTTGCGCTCCTCGCGCACCCCGTGCCGTGTGCTGTGGCCGGGGAGTCTGTGGGTGTCCCCCGCTACCCGAAGAGGTAGCCGAAGACGGCGTCGCCAACGCGCTGGTCGGTGACCTCGGCGCTGTTCGCCTCCTCACGGGCGAACTTCACCGCCTGCTGGAGCTTCTCCACCCGCTCCAGAAGCTCGTTGACCCGCCGGGCGGGCAGGGCGCCGGAGAACTTCACCGTGGTCCAGTAACCGACCGGCACGTCCTCGTAGTACACCTCGACCTGCGCCGGGTGCTTGTCGGTCGCCTCCGCCTTGACGTGGTTGCGCGGCACCTTCTTCGTCCGCACCGTGCGGACGACCTCGGTCTTCCACGCGTCGGTCGACGGATCCTGCGTCCAGGACTCGGCCGCGTCCAGGACGGGCAGCTTGCGGACGAAGGTGTTGATGTCCGTCAGCTGCTTCTCCAGGAAGAGGAGGTACGCGACGGGCACCCGGCTCACCAGTACACGCCCGTCGACGGTGATGTCGGCGCGCGCCTCGCAGTTGGCCCAGTCCTTGGTGGCGGTGACATCGAACAGCCGGGTGAGCGCCCGCGCGGTGTCGCGCAGCACGTCCTCGGCCTTCACCTGCACCAGCGTCGACTCGGGCGGCAGCTGCTCGCCCTCCTCGTCCTTCGGCTGGTACGTACGGGAGATGCCGGCGAGCAGCGCGGGCTTCTGCAGTCCGTGGTGCGCCGCCGTCAGGTCCTGATGCGCCCTGGACTTGACGCCCTTCTCCACTGCGATGATCTGATTGAGTTTCGTTGCCACGCGACGGACCCTAGCCCGGCCCATGCCCATGAATCGAACGATTATTCCGGCCAGTTGGGCACGGTCGGGAGCGACCGGTCGGCCTGGCAGGGGGAATGAGGTCCGTATGCACCTGGTCGCACCCGTCGTCGTCGAACCGCTCCGGCGCCGCCGCTGCTCGGAGTGCCGTCGCGGGCCGTTGGAGCGGATGATCCTCGAGTTCAACGCCCCGGTCTGCCTGGACTGCGCCGACCTCGGCCATCTGGTGTTCCTGCGGCGCGGGAACACCGCCCTCACCCGCCGCGCCCGGGAAGCCAGTTCGCTGTGGGCGGTGGTCGTACGGCACAACCGGCGCCGTACGCGCTACGAGCGTCAGGGGCTGCTCGTCGAGGAAGCCGCGCTCGCCCGGGCGGAGGCGGCCTGTCTGGCGGACGCGGAGGCACGGGCGCGGCGGCGAGCGCGTGACGCGGCGCGCCGCGCGGAGCGGGACGCGGAGGTCACGGCGGCGCTGGAGGCCGAGATCCTGCGGCTGTTTCCGTACTGCCCGCCCGAGCGGGCGGCGGAGATCGCGGCCCACGCCGCGCGGAAGGGCAGCGGCCGGGTGGGACGTACGGCGGCCGGGAGGGCACTGGACCGGGGTGCGGTCACCGCCGCCGTGCGGGCGGCCGTACGTCATGTCGACACCGAGTACGACGCGCTGCTCATGCGGGGCGTACCCCGCCACCAGGCCCGGACGAGGGTGGCACCGGCCATCGAGGCGGTGCTCCGGGCCTGGCGTCGTGCGTGAGGACCCGTGCGGGCCTCAGGCCTGCGCGCCCATGCGGCGGGCGCGGCGGTAGATCAGGGCGCCGCCGAGCAGGAGCGCCGCTCCGGCGGGGGCGGCGTAGCCGACGAAGTCCGAGCCGGTGCTGGCGAGCGCGGCCGAATCGTCCTGCGGGGCGGGCGCCGGGACGTACTCGCCGGGCTCCTCGGCGTCGTCGCCCGGAGCGGGCGACGGGTTGCCGGGCTGCTGCGGCTTCGGCTGCCCACCGGGCGTCTCGGGCCGGCCGGGGCCGTTGACCGCGGTGTTGCCGTAGGCGGGGTTGCCGATGCCGACGACGTTGACCGAGTTGCCGCTGACGTTCACCGGGAGGTCGATCGGCAGCTGGATGCCGTTGCCGGAGATCACGCCCGGCGAACCGACCGCGGCACCCTCGGCGGAGGAGCCGCCGCCGTTGGACGCGTTGCCCCCGCCGTTGTGCCCGCCTGTGTGCCCACCGCTCTGGCCACCGGTGTGCGGCGTGCCCGGCATGTCCTTGTGCCGGCCGCCCCCGCCGCCGTCCGTGTCCGAGCCGTAGCCGTCGGACGCGGTGGTGTTCGCGCAGCGGTTGCCTGTGGCCGGGTTGAGCAGTCCGACGACGTTGACGGTGTTGCCGCAGACGTTGACCGGGACGTGCACCGGCAGCTGAACGGCGTTGCCGGAGATCACGCCCGGCGAACCGACCGCGGCGCCCTGGGCGCCGGAGTCGGCGTGCGCGGCGCCCGCCGAGAGCGCGAGCGCGCCACCCGTGACCATCAGTGTGGCCAGACCACTTCGGCGAATCTGCCTCATGGCTTCCTGCCTTCCGGAGGTTCTCACGGGCATTCGCCCGTACCGCAATTAACGCGATCCGGACCCGGCTGGATCAGGCCACCGGTGGGTTTCACTCCATCGAGTGGGTGTGACCTCGAACATACGGGGAATTACGAGCTCCGCTCATGGGGGGGTTCACGCTCGGCGGGCGTCGACGGCACCGGGCGTCCGGCGCACCCCGGGGCGCCGGAAGGTCCCCCGGGCCGAGCCCGCCCGGCCGGTCTCCCGTCAACTCCGCGACAAGGCATGCCGTCGGCCTGTCCGTCAGCGGCCGAGCAGGTCCGTGAGTGCGCCGACGGGGTCGGCGTCGGGCGTTCCGCGCGGCCACCAGTCCTCGCGGTCGGCGTCCGACTCGTATCCGTACCAGAGCCCGTCGCGTCCGAAGCGGAGCTGGAGCGAGCGCGTCGACAGCCGGTTGCGCCAGGGGCGGAAGGCGGGGAAGTCGGCGGCGAGCAGCGCGGGTCGGGCCCGGTCGAAGGGGCCGGCGGGCGGGTCCCAGGGCTCTTCCAGGACGGTCAGCCCGGCGAGACCGCCCTGCCGCCAGGCGGCGACGGCGCGGGCCAGGTCGGTGGGCGTGCGGTCGAGGGCGTAGGCGAGGTCGCGGTAGAGCGCGCGGGTGGAGGCCGTGAGGCCGGAGCCGGGGTGTGCGGCGGCGAGCCGCACGGCGTCCTGCCAGGGGGTGAGCGCGGCGACGGGGTCGCGCCCGGTGACCAGGAACGTGTGGGCGCGGGCGGCCGCCTCCGTGGCCAGCAGGTCCAGGGCGAGGGGATCCGGGGCGGCGGGGTCCGGCGGGTAGGCGGGGGGCCGGCCGGGCTGCGCCGGGGCGGGGAGCGGCGGGGGAAGCGGCGGCAGGGAGTGGCCGGGGTGCGGGGCGAGGGCGGCGCGTGCCGGGACCGTGGCCATCGGCGGCGCCGACGCCGTCCTCTCGGCGGCGGAACGGGCCGCGTTGCGCTGGGTGAGGGCGGCCAGGATCTCCTGCTCGCCGCGTCCCCGCATGAGGAAGAGGACGAACGGGTCCTCGTCGAGGAGTCGTGCCGACTGGTAGCAGAGGGCGGCGGCGTGCTTGCAGGGGAAACCGTCGTCCGGGCAGGAGCAGTCGGGGACGAGGTCCCCGGGCGCGGGCAGCAGTCCCGTGACGGCCTCGACGGCGTGCGGGACGTCCTTGTCGAGCAGGGCGGCGATGTGGTCGGGCCGCGCGGCGACCTCGTCCAGGAAGCGCTCCCAGCCGTCGTCGCCGAGCGTGCGCAGCCGGATCTCCGTGCGGTACGGCCGGGGGCGGGTGCCGTGGACGTAGGCGACGACCCTGCCGGGGGTGACGGTGATCGCGTCGACGTGACCGCGCCCGGCGTACGCCTTGCCGCGGGCGAGGCGGGCGGCGTCGAGGGCCGTGTCCTCCAGGGCCTCCACCCATGCGTTGCCCCACCAGGTGGCGGCGAAGCGGCCGTCCGGCGCCTCGCGCGGGGCGAGTGCCGGGAACGTACGGCGCCGGTCGTCGTGGCGCGGGCCGGCGAACCGCCCGGCCGGGGGTCGGCGGTTCACGACGGCCTCCTCAGCGAGACGAGGTCCGCCAGCTCGCGGTCGGTGAGTTCGGTCAGCGCGGCCTCTCCGGAGCCGAGGACGGCGTCGGCCAGGGCCCGCTTGGCACGCAGCATCTCGGCGATGCTGTCCTCCACCGTGCCCTCGGCGATCAGCCGGTGGACCTGGACCGGCTGGGTCTGTCCGATGCGGTAGGCCCGGTCGGTGGCCTGCTCCTCGACGGCCGGGTTCCACCAGCGGTCGTAGTGCACGACGTGTCCGGCCCGGGTGAGGTTGAGCCCGGTGCCCGCCGCCTTCAGCGAGAGCAGGAAGACGGGCACCTCGCCGGACTGGAAGCGGTCCACCATCCGCTCCCGCTCGGCCACCGGCGTGCCTCCGTGGAGCAGTTGGGTGGGGATCGCCCGGGCGGCCAGGTGGTCGGCGAGGAGGCGGGCCATGGAGACGTACTGGGTGAAGACGAGCACGGATCCGCCCTCGGAGAGGATCGTGTCGAGAAGTTCGTCGAGCAGGGCCAGCTTGCCCGAGCGGCCGGCGAGCCGTGCCGTGCCGCCGCCCTTGGCGGTCTGTTCCTTGAGGTACTGGGCGGGGTGGTTGCAGATCTGCTTGAGCGAGGTGAGCAGCTTCATGATGAGCCCGCGACGGGCGATGCCCTCGGCCCCCTCGATCTGCGCCATGGTCTCGCGGACCACCGCCTCGTAGAGCGACGCCTGTTCGCGGGTGAGCGCCACGGGGTGGTCGGACTCGGTCTTGGGCGGCAGCTCGGGGACGATGCCCGGGTCGGACTTGCGGCGGCGCAGCAAAAAGGGCCTGACGAGGCGGGCCAGACGCTCGACGGCCTCGTCGTTCTCGATCTCCTCGCTGTTCTCCACGGCGCGGGCGTGGCGCGATCGGAAGGCCTTGAGGGGGCCGAGGAGGCCGGGGGTGGTCCAGTCGAGCAGGGCCCACAGCTCGGAGAGGTTGTTCTCCACGGGGGTGCCGGTGAGCGCGACCCTGGCCGGCGTCGGGATCGTGCGCAGCGCCTTGGCCGTCGCGGAGAAGGGGTTCTTCACGTGCTGGGCCTCGTCGGCGACGACCATGGCCCATTCCTGTGCGGCCAGTTGGGGCGCGCTGGTGCGCAGGGTGCCGTACGTGGTGAGGACGAAGCCGCCGGGGCCGGTGCCGGTGTCGAGGCCGTCCAGGGAACGGTCGGCGCCGTGGAAGCGGCGCACGGGGACGCCGGGGGCGAAGCGCTGGATCTCCCGCTGCCAGTTGCCGAGCAGGGAGGCGGGGCAGACGACCAGGGTCGGCGCGCGGCGGGCGCGACGCAGATGGAGGGCGATGAGGGTGACGGTCTTGCCGAGGCCCATGTCGTCGGCGAGGCAGCCGCCGAGCCCGAGCGAGGTCATCAGGTCCAGCCAGGCCAGGCCACGCAGCTGGTAGTCGCGCAGGGTGGCGTTCAGACCGGCGGGCGCGGTGACCTCCTCGGGACCGGCGACGAGCCGGTCCCGCAGGGTCGCGAGGGCTCCCACGGGCACGGCGCGGACGGTCTCGCCGTCCACCTCCGCGGTGCCGGTGAGAGCGGCGGCGAGGGCGTCCACGGGCTCCAGCAGGCCCAGTTCCCGCTTCCGGGCCTTGCGCACGAGGTCGGGGTCGACGACGACCCACTGGTCGCGCAGCCGGACGATGGGCCGGTGGGACTCGGCGAGGACGTCCATCTCCCGCTCGGTCAGCGGGTCTCCGTCGAGGGCGAGCTGCCAGTTGAAGCGGAGCAGTTCCTCGCTGTCGAAGAAGGTCGTGCCGTCGGTGGCGGAGCCGGGGGCGGACAGCGCCGGCCGCACCACGGCGGAGGCGCTGAGCGACCGGGCCAGCTCGCGGGGCCAGTGGACGGCGACCCCGGCGTCGGCGAGGCGCGCGGCGGCCGGGCCCAGCAGCTCGTACAGCTCGTCCTCGGTGAGGGCGAGGGCGTCGGGGACGTCTCGCTCCAGGAGCCTGCCGAGCGGGGACCAGACGCGGGCCGCGCGGCGCAGCGCGAGAACGGCGTCGATCCGGGCGCGCGGCCCGAAGAGGTCGTCGCCGGCGCCCGCCCAGAGGTCGGCCGCGTCGATGACGAGGGTGGGGTCGGCGAGGCTGTGGATCTGCAGGAGCGCTGCGGCGGCCTGCCGCTCGTCCCCGCCCTCCTCGGCGATGTCGAAGAGCTCGTCCCCGGCGAGGTCGAGGCGGAGCGAGACCCTGACCCCTGCGTCCATGCCGGCGGCGGCCTCGGCCGCCCAGGCACGCGCGCGGGGCAGGTGCTGCGCGGTGCGCGCGGCGAAGGGCGCGCCGGCCGCGTGGGCCGCGGCGGGCGTACGGGGCAGGGTGTCGGCGACCGCGTCGAGGAAGGCCCG
This sequence comes from Streptomyces sp. NPDC029139, assembly GCF_055564335.1. Taxonomy (NCBI): domain Bacteria; kingdom Bacillati; phylum Actinomycetota; class Actinomycetes; order Kitasatosporales; family Streptomycetaceae; genus Streptomyces; species Streptomyces sp. NPDC029139. Next base: position 197,539 of record NZ_JBVHWN010000002.1, read on the forward strand.
TACGAGCGCCTCGGGCTCCGGCAGCTGGAGCGGGCTGCGGCCGGGGACGGGGACGGCGTGGCCTTCGGGGGGCAGAGCGGCGGCGACGGCCCGCAGGTGGGCGATGTCGTCGGCGTCCAGCGGGCCAGCTCGCCAGGCGTCCAGGTCGTCAGAGGTGAGTCCGGGCAGCAGCCGGCCCCGCGCGACGAGCTGCAGGGCGTGCAGGGCGGCGGCGCCCCAGCAGGCGGTGGCGGGGTGGACGGCCGGATGGTGCCGGGCGGCGACCAGGTGGGGCAGGGCCTCGGCGACGCCGAGCGAGACGGCGGGGACCGTGCGGCTGCGGACTCCGGCGCCGTGGCGGCGTACGACGGTGAGCTCGACGACCCGGCCTGCGGCACTCTCGCCGGCCGCGGACGTCTCCGGGCTCCGGCCGGCGGACGGCGGGGGCGGGACCGGGGGCAGCTCGCCACCGTCGGGGGCCCAGAAGGCGACCCGCCCGTCGCGGGGCAGCGCGGCCGGCAGGAAGACGGCGGCACTGGTCTGCCAGGTGTGTGTCACGGCGCTGCCCACCTCCCCGTTCCGCGACGGAAACCGACTGGACCTCCGACCTTACGGGTGGGGTCTGACAACGGGCCTCCGCGCCCTTCGCCCGGGCGGCCCAGCAGCGGATGACAGCCCGCCCGGCAGGCGGCAGGGTGACGGGAAACGGGGCGTCCGCCGCCTCCGCCCGACAGACGAGGATCCGCCATGTCCGTTCACCGGCGTCTCGGCACCGCCGCCGGGGTCGCGCTCCTGACGCTCGCCGTCGCGGGCTGCTCCGGCCTCGGTCGCTCCGCAGTGGGAACGATCACCTACGAGACGGGGAACGAGGTGGTGGTCACGGTGACGAGCCCGACGGTCAAGGGCTGCCACCGGCTCGCGCCGGCCGGCGCGACGAAGATCGAGAACCTCTCGATGGTCGACATCATCATGTATCCGACGCGGGACTGCCGGGGCACGCAGCCGATCTACGTCCCCAGCCGCTTGAGCGACTCGATCGTGCCGGGGACCGCCCCCTGGCGCAGCTACAGCGTCGTCCACTGACCCGTCGCCCCGCGAAACGGCGCGCCATGCCCGGACCCCCGTCCCAGGCATGACGCGCCGTCGCGCGCGAGTACCGCTGCCGCGCCTCCCCCGTCGAGCGTCGCCTCACGCGCGGCGCCGCGGGACCAGCGCCAGGAGCTCCTTGTTGTGGTCACGGCGCGTCCAGGCGATCACGACCAGCGGTACGGCGAAGAGGAGCGGCGTCAGGGCGTACTGGCCGTCGAAGACGGTCAGCTGGGTGACGAAGGCGCCGATCATCAGACCGGTGAGCGCCGTGGCCGCGACGCTGGAGAGCACCGGGACGACCAGCGCGACGGCTCCGGCCAGTTCCAGCGCTCCGACGGTGTACATCAGCCAGTCGCCCCAGCCGATCTTGTCGAAGGACTCGGCGGCTGACCAGTGACCGACGAGCTTCGGCGCGGCGCTCGGGATGGCGAAGGCGAGCGCGAGCAGGATCTGGAACACGCGGACCGTGATGTCGGCGCGGCGGCTCAGCCGGCCGGTGCGCGTCGTGGCGGCGGAGTCGGCGGTCGCGGAGGCGGTGGTCGCGGAGGCGGTGGTCATTGGGTGATCCCTTGTGTCGGCGTCATGTTCGCTTTCACAGGGGTAGACGGCCGGTGCGCGGGAAACTCATCGCCCCGGAGGCTCCCGACTCGATCTTTTTGAGGGGGACTTGGGGCGAGCCGACCACGAGGCTCGGCAGACTCGTCCACGGCCGTCACGGCGAAAGCCCGCCGGTTCCGGACTTCGGCGCACAGGCGGTCGGTCCCACGGCCGGACCCGTTCACCCGTCCCCTCCTGGGGTAGACCTCGGGTAGGAGATGAGACGGTCATGCGTACTGGGAGTGAGCCCGCGACCGCGCGCAGTGCCTTGCGGATGCGGTTCTGGCTGAGCCTGTGGGGTGTGGTCTGGGCCGTCCTCGGCACGACGGCGTTCGCCCTGGTCGGAAGGCCGGGTTGGGCGGCGGCATGCGGGGCGCTGTTCCTGGTGGCCGCGGTCGACATGTCGATGGTCCTGCGCCACATTCGCCAGGGCCCGCACTGGCAGCCGGGACGGGACGTCCCGCCCTACGAGCCCGACCATGACGGCCGGGGACGTCGCTGACGCGCCGGTACGGCCCGCCCGCTCGGCGCCCCCGTGGGTTGCCCCGGGCCGTGCGGCTCAGTCCTCGGCGCCGAAACGGGCGGCCTGGAGGTACTCCGGCTTGGGGTCGAGAGCGGCCGCCAGCCGGAAGTGCCGGGTCGCCTGGTCGGGCCGGCCGGAGCGCTGGAAGGTGCGGGCGAGCGCGAAGTGCGCGAACGCGTTGTCCGGTTCGCGCTCGAGGACGAGTTCGAACTCCAGCTCCGCGGGTCGCAGCTGGGCCGCGGCGAAGAACGCGCGGGCCCGCAGCAGCCGTGCGGCGGTGTTCTCGGGATGGGCGGCGATCACCGAGTCGAGCAGCTTGACGGCGCCGCGAGGATCCCGCGCGGCCAGCAGTTGCTCGGCGGCGCGGAAGTCGATGACGTGGGTTTCCGGGTTCCTCTCGGCCACGGTGGCATCCTTCCCTTGCTCCGGGGGTTCAACATCGCGTACGGCGGCCGTATTCCGTACGGGAATACGATCCGACCGCCGCCTCCGCGATCCCTACCCATCCGGGAGCGCGCGCGATCGGTGCGGCCCCCACCGCTCCCCCGGTCGTCTCACCGGCTCCCGGCGGCGGCCCGCTGTGTCAGCTCGGACCAGACCTTGCGGACCTGCGGCTCCAGCGCCTCCAGGGGCCCGTCGTTGTCGATGACGAGGTCCGCGATCGCCCGCCGCTCCTCGCGCGTGGCCTGGGCGGCCATCCGGGCCCGCGCCTCGGACTCGGTCATGCCGCGCAGCCGTACGAGCCGGTCGAGCTGGGTCTCCGGCGACGCGTCCACGAGGACGACCAGGTCGTAGAGCGGAGCGAGGCCGTTCTCGGTGAGGAGCGGCACGTCGTGGACGACGACGTCGTCCGGCCCCGCGGCGCTCTCCAACTCGGCGGAGCGGGCGCCCACGAGGGGGTGGACGATGGCGTTCAGGGTGGCGAGGCGGTCTGCGTCGGCGAAGACGATGGAGCCGAGCTTCGGCCGGTCCAGCGTCCCCTGGCCAGTCAGGATCTCCGGCCCGAAGGCCTCCACGACGGCCGCGAGCCCGGGTGTGCCGGGCTCGACGACCTCGCGCGCGATCTTGTCGGCGTCGATCAGGACGGCCCCGTACGAGACGAGGAGCCGAGACACCGCACTCTTGCCGGCGCCGATACCGCCGGTCAGGCCCACCTTCAGCATGAGCGGCAGCTTAGGACCCCTGGGCCACCTTCGCCCAGCCGGGGCCGAGGTCCACCGAGCCGGGGCTCGGGGTCCGCCCTGCCGGAACTAGGCGTCGCCCTCCCGCTCGGCGAGGAAACGCTCGAACTCCCGGCCCAGTTCGTCCGCCGACGGCAGGTCGACCGGCTCCGCGACCAGGCTGCCCCGGGTCTCGGCGCCCGCCATCGCGTCGTACTGATGCTCAAGCCCCTGGACCAGGGCCGTCAGCTCCTCGTCGTCCTCGCCGATCTGGCGCTCGATCTCGGTCTGGGTGCGCCGGGCCTCCGTGCGCAGCGCGTGCGCGACGCCGGGCAGGACGAGCCCGGTGGCGGCCGTGATGGCCTCCAGAACGGTCAGTGCGGCATCGGGGTAGGCGGAGCGGGCGAGGTAGTGCGGGACGTGGGCCGCGACGCCGAGGGTGTCGTGGCCGGACTCGGTGAGCCGGAACTCGACGAGCGACTCGGCGCTGCCGGGCACCTGCGCCTCGTCGAAGGGGCTGCGATGGCCGGGCATGAGGTCCGTGCGGCTGCCGTGCGGGGTGAGGCCGACGGGGCGGGTGTGCGGGACGCCCATGGGGATGCCGTGGAAGTTCACCGACAGGCGCACGCCGAGGCGCTCGACGATCTGGCGGACGGCGGCGGAGAAGCGCTCCCACTCGACGTCGGGCTCGGGGCCGGAGAGCAGCAGGAAGGGCGCGCCGGTGGCGTCCTGGACGAGCCGGACCTCCAGGGCGGGTGTCTCGTACGCCGTCCAGCGGTCGCGGCGGAAGGTGAGCAGCGGTCGGCGGGCGCGGTAGTCGACGAGCCGGTCGTGGTCGAAGCGGGCCACCACCTGGTGCGGCAGTGTGTCCAGCAGGCGCTCGACGATCTGCTCGCCGGTCTCGCCCGCGTCGATGTAGCCGTCGAAGTGGTAGAGCATGACCAGCCCGGCCGACTCCTGCGCCAGGGCCACGTCCACCACGGCCAGGCCCTTCTGGTCCCATTCGTACAAATCCTGGGGATCAAGCACGATTACCGCTCCTCCTCGCGTTCGTAGGAAGAACGCCGCCGGGTGCGAGGTCATTCCCCTTGCACCGGTTTTCGTGGACGGAGTGTCAGCGTCCGGGCACGCGCGCGGGGAGCGGGCGGTCGCCGGAAACGACCGAGGCCCGCCCCCCGAAGGGGGCGGGCCTCGATCGTTGGCTAGCTAGTGCCTAGCAGCAGAGCTGATTCAGCTCTGGCCGCCGGCCAGCTTCTCGCGCAGGGCAGCCAGGGCCTCGTCCGACGCCAGGGCGCCGGAGTTGTCGTCCGACTCGGAGGAGTACGAACCGCCCGAGACGCCCGCCGGGGCACCGGCCGGAGCGGCGGCGCCACCCTCGGCAGCGGCGGCCTCGTCGGCCTCGCGGGACTTGATGACCTGAGCCTGGTGCTGCTCGAAGCGCTGCTGCGCCTCGGCGTACTGGGTCTCCCAGGCCTCGCGCTGGGTCTCGTAGCCCTCGAGCCAGTCGTTGGTCTCGGGGTCGAAGCCCTCGGGGTAGATGTAGTTGCCCTGGTCGTCGTAGGACGCGGCCATGCCGTACAGGGTCGGGTCGAACTCGACCGACGCCGGGTCGGCACCGAAGGACTCGTTGGCCTGCTTCAGGGACAGCGAGATCCGGCGACGCTCGAGGTCGATGTCGATGACCTTGACGAAGATCTCGTCGTTGACCTGGACGACCTGCTCCGGGATCTCCACGTGGCGCTCGGCCAGCTCGGAGATGTGGACCAGACCCTCGATGCCCTCGTCCACGCGGACGAACGCGCCGAACGGAACCAGCTTGGTGACCTTGCCCGGGACGACCTGGCCGATCTGGTGCGTGCGGGCGAACTGCTGCCACGGGTCCTCCTGCGTCGCCTTCAGCGACAGGGAGACACGCTCGCGGTCCATGTCCACGTCGAGAACCTCGACGGTGACCTCCTGGCCGACCTCGACAACCTCGGAGGGGTGGTCGATGTGCTTCCAGGACAGCTCGGAGACGTGCACGAGGCCGTCGACGCCACCCAGGTCCACGAAGGCACCGAAGTTGACGATCGAGGACACGACGCCGGAGCGGACCTGACCCTTCTGCAGGGTCGTGAGGAAGGTCTGGCGGACCTCGGACTGGGTCTGCTCGAGCCAGGCGCGGCGGGACAGGACCACGTTGTTGCGGTTCTTGTCCAGCTCGATGATCTTGGCCTCGAGCTCCTTGCCCACGTAGGGCTGGAGGTCGCGGACACGACGCATCTCGACCAGGGAGGCCGGGAGGAAGCCGCGGAGGCCGATGTCGAGGATGAGACCACCCTTGACGACCTCGATGACGGTACCGGTGACGATGCCGTCCTCTTCCTTGATCTTCTCGATGGTGCCCCAGGCGCGCTCGTACTGGGCACGCTTCTTCGAGAGGATCAGGCGGCCTTCCTTGTCCTCCTTCTGAAGGACCAGGGCCTCGATCTCGTCGCCGACCTTGACGACCTCGTTCGGGTCGACGTCGTGCTTGATCGAGAGCTCGCGGCTCGGGATGACACCTTCGGTCTTGTAACCGATGTCGAGCAGGACCTCGTCCCGGTCGACCTTCACGATGACGCCGTCGACGATGTCGCCGTCGTTGAAGTACTTGATCGTCTCGTCGATCGCGGCGAGGAAGGCTTCCTCGTTACCGATGTCGTTGACCGCAACCTGCGGGGTGGTGGCGGTGGTCTCGGTGCTGCTCGTCATGTGGGAAAGGGCTCCGGTTACGGACAGAAAGTCGTAGGTACTGCTACGCCGTGAGCCCGTATCGCACCGAAGAAGCCGGACAGCCAATGAAGCGCCTACCGACTGAGCGGCGGGACGCCTCGAGAACCGAGGGGACATACAACCGTGCGAGCGCGGCCTGCTCCGTCTGAGGCGCGCAGGCCCGCAGCGCAACCTTTAGCATACGGGGGCAGCCGGACAGGGTCAATGCGCGAAGCGCGCACCCGGCGCGGATCACCGCATAACCGGCACAACTCACGTCCCTCCGGGCCGTCCCGGCCCGGCAGCACAGCCGCGCTGTGCGCAAACTACATCGACGGGCGAGATGAACCAAGAGTACGAACAGGAAGACGTGCGCGACGACGAGCCGGAGGCGACCCGGCGTGACGCCGGTGACGCGGAGAGCAGCCGGGCGAGCCGCGGATGGTGGGACCGGAACGCGGACGAGTACCAGAACGAGCACGGGGCCTTCCTCGGGGACGACCGGTTCGTCTGGGGTCCGGAGGGTCTCGACGAGGCCGAGGCCGGTCTGCTCGGACCGGCCGGCTCACTGAAGGGCCTGGACGTCCTGGAGATCGGCGCGGGGGCGGCGCAGTGCTCGCGCTGGCTGGCCGCGCAGGGGGCGCGGCCGGTGGCGCTCGACCTCTCGCACCGGCAGCTCCAGCACGCGCTGCGAATCGGTGAGGACGTGCCCCTGGTCGAGGCGGACGCCGGAGCGCTGCCCTTCCTGGACGGTTCCTTCGATCTGGCGTGCTCGGCGTACGGCGCGGTGCCGTTCGTGGCGGATCCGGTCAGGGTGTTCCGCGAGGTGCGCCGGGTGCTGCGGCCCGGCGGCCGGTGGGTCTTCTCGGTGACGCACCCGATCCGCTGGGCGTTCCCGGACGAGCCCGGCCCGGAAGGGCTGTCGGTGGCGTCCTCCTACTTCGACCGCACTCCTTATGTGGAGCAGGACGAGCGGGGGCGGGCCGTCTACGTGGAGCACCACCGGACGATCGGCGACCGGGTGAGGGACGTGGTGGCCGGCGGCTTCCGGCTGGTGGATCTGGTGGAGCCGGAGTGGCCGGCCTGGAACAGCCAGGAGTGGGGCGGCTGGTCCCCGCTGCGGGGGAATCTGATCCCGGGCACGGCGATCTTCGTGTGCGAGCGGGACTGACGACGCCGGCGGGACTCGCGGGGCGAGAGTGCGACGAGGTGAGCGGGACCGACGGCGCGAGCGGGACCGACGAGGTGAGCGGGACCGACACGAGCGGCCCGTCGAACGCGAGGCCGCTCATTCGCCATATGAGTCATATGAACAGACCGAGCCTGTGGACAGCCGAGCTCGCCGCCGGCGACGACGTACGAGACTGAGTGCGTGATCCGACACGACGCACTCGACCGTCTCCCCGTCCGCCATGCCGTCCCCGAGCTGCTGACCGCACTCGAGGAGCGCGGCACGGCGGTGCTGTACGCGCCTCCCGGCACCGGCAAGACGACGCTGGTGCCCCTCGCGCTCGCGGGCCTCATAGGGGACGGCCCGCGGCGCAGGGTGCTGGTCGCCGAGCCGCGCCGGATGGCGGTGCGGGCGGCGGCGCGGCGGATGGCGTGGCTGCTGGGCCAGGAGGTCGGCGACGCCGTCGGCTTCTCGGTCCGCGGCGAGCGCCGGACCGGACCCGCGACGCGCGTCGAGGTGGTGACCACAGGCGTGCTGCTTCAGCGGCTCCAGCGCGATCCCGAGCTGGCGGACGTGGACGTGGTACTGCTCGACGAGTGCCATGAGCGCCATCTGGACGCGGACACGGCGATGGCGTTCCTGGTGGACGTCCGGGCGACGCTGCGGCCGGAGCTGCGGTTGATCGCCGCCTCGGCCACCACCGACGCCGAGGCGTGGGCAGGGCTCCTGACGGGCCTGGACGGCGATGGTCCCGCGCCGATCGTGTGGGGGAAGGAAGAGGGGCACGGGTACCGCGTGTTCTTCGCGGCGCCGCCCGCCGGCATCCGGCCAGCGCACGGCACCTGGGTGGATCCCGCGCTCCTGCGTCATGTGGCGGCGACGGTGCGGCTCGCCGGTGAACGGCACGAGGGCGACATCCTCTGCTTTCTTCCCGGCACAGGGGAGATCGCCCGGACGGCGGGGATGCTGGCGGACCTCGACGCCGACGTGCTCCAGCTGCACGGGCGCGCCCCGGCGGCGGTGCAGGACGCGGTGCTGCGCGGGACGGAGCCCGGCGGGCGGCGGAGGGTGATCCTCGCGACCTCGGTTGCGGAGTCGAGCCTCACCGTGCCGGGGGTGCGGATCGTCGTGGACTCGGGCCTGGCCAGGGAGCCGCGGATGGACCACGCGCGAGGGCTCGGCTCCCTGGCCACGGTGCCGGTGTCGGTCGCCGGGGCGACGCAGCGCTCCGGGCGGTCCGGCCGGGAGGCGTTCGGCACCGTCTACCGCTGCTGGGCGGAGGCGGACGACGGGCGCCGATCCCGCTTCCCCTCCCCCGAGATCGAGATCGCGGACCTCACCTCGTTCGCCCTGCGGGCGGCGTGCTGGGGCGATCCCACGGCGCGCGGGCTGGCGCTCCTGGACGCCCCGCCGGCCGGGGCGATGGCGGCGGCCCGTGAGGTGCTGACGGCGGCCGGGGCGGTGGACGAGGAAGGCCGGGCCACGGAGCGGGGCGTACGGATGTCGCGGCTGGGGGTGCATCCGCGGCTGGCCCGGGCCCTGCTGGACGGTGCGCCCGAGGTGGGCGTCCGGCGGGCGGCCGAGGTGGTGGCGCTGCTGAGCGAGGAGCCGCCCCGGGAGTACGGCGACGACCTGGCGGGTGCCTGGCGGGCGGCGCGGCGTGGCGGCGACGCGTACGGGGCGCGATGGAGAGCGGAGGCCCGGCGCCTGGAACGGTCGGCCACCGAGGCGGGCCAGCTGGGACCGGGAGGGCCGGGCGGCCCTGCCGGGTCGGGCGGGCTGACCGGGCGGGGCGCCCGGGTGGCACCGCGTGGGCCGGGCGGGACGGGCGGTGGCGTCGAGGGTGCCGGGGCGGGCGGTGCCGACGACATGGTGGCCGGTCTGGTGACGGCGCTGGCGTTTCCCGAGCGGGTGGCCAGGGCCCGAGAGGGCGGTGGCTTCCTGATGGTGTCGGGGACGGGCGCCGAGCTCGCCGAGGGTTCGGGGCTGCGCAGCGCCCCGTGGCTGGCCGTGGCCGTGGCGGACCGGCCCGTGCGCAGCGCCACGGCCCGGGTGCGGCTGGCGGCCGCGGTGGGCGAGGCGGTGGCGCGGGCCGCCGCCGGGCATCTGCTGGAGGAGGGTGAGGAGGTGCATTGGGAGGAAGGGGACGTGGTCGCGCGGTCCGTGTCCCGGCTGGGCGCGGTCGAACTCACCGCGCGTCCGCTCAGGGACGACGCCGATTCCGTGCTCGTACGGGCGGCGCTGCTGGACGGGCTGCGGCGCGAGGGGCTCGGGCTGCTGCGGTGGAGCCGGGAGTCGGAGGAGCTGAGGCAGCGGCTCGGTTTCCTTCACCGGGTCCTGGGCGAGCCCTGGCCGGAGGTCTCCGAGGAGACCCTGCTCGGCCGGGCCGACGAGTGGCTGGAGCCCGAGCTGTCCAGGGCGCGGCGCCGGGCGGACCTCGGCCGGATCGACGCGGGGCAGGCGCTGCAGCGCCTGCTGCCGTGGGCGACGGGCGAGGCGGGCCGGCTCGGTGAGCTGGCGCCCGAGCGGATCGAGGTCCCGAGCGGATCGCGGATACGGGTCGATTACAGCGGCGAACAGCCGGTGCTCGCGGTGAAGCTGCAGGAGATGTTCGGCCTGGCCGAGACGCCGAGGGTGGCGGGGACGCCGGTCGTGGTCCATCTCCTCTCCCCCGCCGGCCGCCCGGCGGCCGTCACCGCCGATCTGGCCTCGTTCTGGCGGGACGGCTATCGCGCGGTGCGGGCGGAGCTGCGCGGGCGCTACCCCAAGCACCCGTGGCCGGAGGACCCCGCCGTGGCCGCGCCGACGCGGCACACCAGCGCGCGGCTCAGGAGGGAGCGGTAGCGGGCGCCGGGCCCGGGCGCCGGCCGCGGGCCTCCAGCCAGAGCGCGAGGGCGAGCAGGGCGAGGGCCAGGGTGACGAACGTCCACGGCAGACGGGAGGTGACGAGGAGAACCACCGTCCGGTTGGTCTTGACGAGTTCGACGGTGGACCAGATGTAGTCCTCGCGCATCTTCACGTGGCCGGAGAACGCGGTGACCTTCCACCCGGTCTTGTCGTTGCGGAGCTCCTCCTTGTGGACCTCCTCGCCGTTGACGGGAGCGCCGGTGACCGGATCGACCCAGAACATCCGCTTGGTGGTGTACCAGATGGTCATGCCGGACTGGGCGATCATGTCGGGGGTGATGCCCTTCACGGGCATCGTCCTGGGCATGGGGACCTTGGTCCACGGGATGGTCTGCTCGAAGTAGTAGACGTCCATGCCGCGGAAGGTGCGGGTGCCCTTGTAGTGGATGGGAGCCGTGGTGCGGGACCTGGCGTCGTAGTACTGGTAGTCCCTCTTCTCGGTGAGGAAGGGCCACTTGAACTCGATGCCCTCGCGCCGGACGGGGTCGCCGTCGACCATCGCGCCGGTGGCGTCGACCGGGTCCTGGGTGTGGGCGTCGAAGATGTAGCGCTCGGGGATCTGGGAGACCATCGCGCCGTCGGGGCCGGTGATGTAGGTGAGCGCGTCCCACACGACGACGTCACGGCCGGCGTCGCGCTCGATCCTCTGCGACTCCTCCACGTTGCCCTTGAGGGTCTGGATGATCGTCAGCTTCTCGACCTCCTTGGCCGTGAGGGTCGAGTAGTCGACGAGGGTGGCGGGCTTCGCCTCCAGAACGATCTCCTGGTACTGGTTCGGCGGGATCTTCACCACGCGGGGGAAGACGTACCACCGCAGGGTGGGGGCCATCGCGGCGAGGAACACGGCGAACGAGAGCAGGACGAGGCTGGCTCGGCGGCGCATGGACTGGCTCCTCCTACTTCTTGGGGCCGGGATCGGCGGTGAGGAGGGGCCGGGGCGAGGTGGGTCCGTCGGGCGGCAGGTCGACCACGGAGACGAGGAGGATGACGAGGAGGACTGGGACCAGCCCGATGGCGGCGGCTACGAGGGCGCGCATGGTCGGCCTCCCGGTGCTCGATCTGATACAGCGTCAGGGCTGGGGCACCGTAGCAACGCGGCCGCGAGATGAGAACACGTCGCACTCAGAACACAGGGGCACCGGAACACGGAGAACCGCCCCACCGTCCGGGCGGACGGAGGGGCGGCGAGGTCGTACGGAGCCGGCGGGCGCGCGCCGCTCGGGTGTCGCGGTCAGGGCGGGCGCCGGTCGGGTCGCGGTCAGGGCGTCGGCGTGGCCTCGGTCGAACCGCTGGGCGACGGGGTGGGCGTCGGAGTCGGGGTCGGCGTCGGCTCGGGGGCCAGGGCGGTGACCGTGAGCTCCAGGGTGAGGGTGCCGCCTCCGGGTGCGGTCAGGCGCAGCAGGAAGGTACCGGCCTCGCCGTCCGCGTAGAGGTCCGGAAGCGTGAGCAGGCCGTTCTCGTCCGTCTTCAGGCCGGTGAGCGTACGCAGCGGGTTGCCGTCCGCGTCCTTGAAGTACGGGCCCTTCGTGTTCGTCCGCGGGTCGTCCGCCGAGGTGATCAGGGTGGCGGTCAGGGCCACCGACGGGGCGGCGGCGCCGTCGAGGGTGGCCTTCAGCAGGACACGGTGGGCGAACCGGTCGCCGGCGGTGGCGGTCAGCTCCTCGGCGTCCCCCCGGACCAGGGTGTCGGCCTTCCGCTCGGTGACCGTCGCGGAGAACGCGACGGGCGCCAGGGTGCGGCCCACGACGGTGGCCCGGACCGTGAACGTGCCGTGCTGCTCGCCCGCTCGGACGGGCGGCGCGACGGCCTTGCCCGCCGCGTCGGTGGTCACGGTCACGGTCTTGGCCACACCGCCGAAGTGGGCGTCCGTGGAGCCGGTGATCTCGAAGCGCACGCCGAGGCCCGCGACCGGCCTGCCGGCGGCGTCGAGCGCGAGGACGGACGGACGGCTCGCGAACGCGCCGCCGGCGGTGGCCGTCAGCGTGCCCGTGCCGGCGTCCTTGATCCGCGCCACCCGCGCCTCCGGGGGCACGACGGGCGGCTTGGCCGGCGGCGTCGTGCCGGGCTCGGACGGGTTCGGGCGCGGTGTGCCCGTCGACGGGGAGGGGTCGGGGGCGACCGGCTTCGGCGGAGGCGTGGTCGTCGGCCGGGGGGAGGTGGTGCGGGGGGTGTCGCTGCGGTCCACCGGCAGCAGGCCCGTGCCGTCCGGCACCTGGTGGGTGCCGCGCTTGTAGTACTCGAACCAGGAGAGCACCGTGTGCAGGTACTCGGTGGAACGGTTGTAGCTGAGGATCGCCCGGTCCAGGTCGGCCTTGATCGCGAGGTCGCGGTTGTTGGCACAGAGGTAGAGACCGGCGGCCTGGGCGGCGTCGTAGATGTTGTTGGGGTCCTTGCGGCCGTCGCCGTTGGCGTCCTGACCCCAGGTCGCCCAGGTGGAGGGGATGAACTGCATCGGGCCGACGGCGCGGTCGTGCGTCGAGTCGCCGTCGAAGGCGCCGTCGTCGGTGTCCGAGATGTTGGCGAAGCCGACACCGTTGAGGACCGGGCCGAGGATCGGCGTGAGCGTGGTGCCGTTGGCGTCGACCCGGCCGCCGCGCGCCTGCCCGGACTCGACCTTGCCGATGCCGGCGAGCAGTTGCCACGGCAGGTTGCAGGCGGGGTCGCTGGAGCGTATGGACTGCTCCGCCCGCTTGTAGGCGGCGAGCACGGACGCGGGGATGCCCGCCTCCGCGGGACCGGTGATGACGGGCAGGTCTATGGAGGTGCCGGGCTTGTTGGGCGTGTTCAGCGGCGGCAGATCGGTGTAGTACGGGGAGTCGCCGGTCGCCGTGCCGTCGGGGGACGCCGGTGTCTCTCCGGCGCCGACGGGGCGGTCACCGCTCGCGTTGTCCGAGGGCGGCGGTGTCACGCCCGGCGCCTGGGAAGCGGCCAGCGCCGCCACCGCCGCGGCCACGACGGCACCACTGGTGGCTCCCCTGCGCAGACGGCGGCCGAATTGCGCTGCCATACGTATGGTCCCTCCCCCTCGACTGGACTGCGCTCCCCGCGCGTGGACTCAGGAGACCCTATGACACCGACACACCCCGGAGAACCGGGCCTTGACCGTCTTTCACGCTTTCGTCACCTCTTGGCCGCTCGCCGTCCCGCACTTTCGCTCCCCCATACTGGGCGTGATCGTCGAGCACCGGCCGCGGGGGAGGGCCGGTGCTCGCCACGGCCTTTGAGGGGGATGTTCCGATGCCGTTCACGCTCAGTCATGCCGCCGCGGTGCTGCCCGGCATCCGCCGCGACGGCACCGCACGCGGTCCGCTGATCGCCTCCGCGCTGGTGGCGGGCTCGTTCTCGCCCGACATGACCTACTTCGCGGCCACGGCCGTCCCGGACGCGATGGTGTTCGGCGACGTCACGCACTCCGCCCTGGGGATCGTGACCGTCGACGTGCTGATCACCGCGGCGCTGGTGGCGGTGTGGCTGATGGTGCGTGAACCGCTGGTGGCCCTGTTGCCGGAGCGGTGGCGTGGGCGGGTGTACGGGTTCGTCCGCGGCCGCTCCTGGCGGGGGCGGCCACCGGCTCCGCTGGCCGCGTGGTTCTTCCTGTCCGCGGTGCTCGGCGCCACCACCCACGTGGTGTGGGACGCCTTCACCCATCTCGACCGCTGGGGGACGCGGACGATTCCGTTCCTCGCCGAGGTCGTGGCCGGTTTCCCGGTCTACCTCTATCTGCAGTACGGGGGTTCGGCCCTCGCCCTCGTCCTGCTGGGGTGGTTCACGGTGCGGGCTCTGCGCGCCACCCCGGCGGACCTGGCGGCGCCCGCGGCCGTACCGACCGTCGGCGGGCGGGGGCGTCGGCTGGCCGGCGGGCTGATCGCCGTATGCGTCCTGGCCGGAGTGGTGCACCGCTGCCTGCGCTGGTACGCGTACTGGGGCCGGATCGAGACGCCCCTGGACATCATCCCGACGGCCTGCTTCGGCGGCGGCGCGGGCCTGGCCGTCGGCCTGGTGCTGTATGGGGCGGGGATGCGGCTGCGCAGGACGCCTCCGCCGTCCCGGGTGACGGCGGACGCCCCGGCGGGCGCCGAGGACCCGGAGCCGGTGCGCTCCCGACCGGGACCTCGTTGATCCTGCCGCCGAGGCGGCGGCCCCCACGGTCGCGGCCGTGGGGGCCTCGCTCCGTCAGTGCGCCGCGGACTCCCAGTCGGGGCCCACGCCGACCGAGACGTCGAGCGGGGCGCGGAGGCTGACCGCCGAGGACATCTCCCGGCGGACCAGGGACTCGACCTGCTCGCGCTCGCCGGGGGCCAGCTCCAGGACGATTTCGTCGTGGACCTGCAGGAGCATCCGGGAGGTGAGACCCGCCTCCCTCAGCGCCCGGTCGACGTTGAGCATCGCGACCTTCACGATGTCCGCCGCCGTGCCCTGGATCGGGGCGTTGAGCGCCATCCGCTCCGCGGCCTCGCGGCGCTGGCGGTTGTCGCTGTTCAGGTCCGGGAGGTACCGGCGGCGGCCGAGCATCGTCTCGGTGTACCCCGTGGCGCGCGCCTCGTCCACGACCCGGCGCAGATAGTCCCGCACCCCGCCGAAGCGCTCGAAGTAGGTGTCCATCAGGGCACGGGCCTCGCCCGCCTCGATGTTCAGCTGCTGGGAGAGACCGAACGCCGAGAGCCCGTACGCCAGGCCGTACGACATGGCCTTGATCTTGCGGCGCATCTCCGCGTCGACCGCGGACCGCTCGACGCCGAACACCTGGGAGGCGACGGTGGTGTGCAGGTCCTCTCCGGAGGTGAACGCCTCGATGAGGCCCTCGTCCTCGGAGAGGTGGGCCATCACCCGCAGCTCGATCTGGCTGTAGTCCGCCGTCATCAGGGCCTCGAAGCCCTCACCGACGACGAAGCCGTGCCGGATGGCCCGTCCCTCGTCGGTGCGCACCGGCACGTTCTGCAGGTTCGGGTCGGTGGACGACAGGCGTCCGGTCGCGGCCACCGTCTGGCTGAAGGTGGTGTGGATGCGGCCGTCGGCGGCGATGGTCTTGATCAGGCCCTCGACCGTGGAGCGCAGCCGCGCCTGCTCGCGGTGACGGAGCATGATCACCGGCAGCTCGTGCTCGGTCTGGCCGGCCAGCCACGCCAGCGCGTCCGCGTCCGTGGTGTAGCCGGTCTTCGTCTTCTTGGTCTTCGGCAGGTTCAGCTCGCCGAAGAACACCTCCTGGAGCTGCTTGGGCGAGCCGAGGTTGAACTCGTGTCCCACCGAGGCGTGCGCCTCCTTCACCGCCTGCTGCACGGCTCCGGCGAACTGCTGCTCCATGGCCTCCAGATGGGCCCGGTCGGCGGCGATGCCGTGCCGCTCGAGGCGGGCCAGCAGCACGGACGTCGGCAGCTCCACCTCGTGCAGGAGCTCGCGGGCGCCGACCTCGCCGAGCTTCTCCTCGAAGGCGACGCCGAGGTCGAGCACGGCACGGGCCTGACTCATCAGGGCCTCGGCCTCGGCGGTGTCGTCGGCACCGAAGGCGAGCTGTCCGTCGGCGGTGGCCGCCGGCGCGAGCTCGCGGCCGAGGTACTCGACGGAGAGCGCGTCGAGCGCGAAGGAGCGGCGGCCCGGCTTGACCAGATAGGCGGCGAGCGCGGTGTCCATCGTGACGCCGGCGACGCTCCAGCCGTGCTCGGGGAAGACCCGCAGGGCGCCCTTGGCGTTGTGCAGGACCTTCGGCCGGTCGGGGTCGGCGAGCCAGGCGGCGAATGCCTGCTCGTCGGCCTCGTCGAGCTCGGTGGTGTCGAACCAGGCGGCGGCGCCGTCGGCGGCGGCCAGCGCGACCTCGCTGACGTTTCCGGCGCCCAGGGCCCAACTGTCGACCGTGGCCATGCCCAGCTGCTTGCCGGCGTGCTCGGTCAGCCACGGCCCGAGCTCGCCGGCGCCGAGCACGGTGCCGTCCAGCTCCAGGCCGGCGGCGGGGGCGGGCGCCTGCTCCTCGGCCGCACCCGGGTCCACGGCGAGGAGCCGCTCGCGCAGCGAGGGGTTGCGGATCTCCAGGGTGTCCAGGACGAGCGCGACGGCCGTGCGGTCGTACGGCGCGCGCTCCAGGTCCTGGACGGTCTTCGGCAGCTCGACGTCCCGCACCATCTCGGTGAGGACGCGGTTGAGCTTGACCGCCTCCAGGTGGTCGCGGAGGTTCTGGCCGGCCTTGCCCTTGACCTCCTCGACGCGCTCCACCAGCGAGGCGAACGAGCCGAACTGGTTGATCCACTTCGCCGCGGTCTTCTCGCCGACGCCGGGGATGCCGGGCAGGTTGTCCGACGGGTCGCCGCGCAGCGCGGCGAAGTCCGGGTACTGCTGCGGGGTGAGGCCGTACTTCTCCTCGACCTTCTCGGGCGTGAAGCGGGTCAGCTCCGAGACGCCCTTCGTCGGGTACAGCACGGTCACGTTGTCCGTGATCAGCTGGAAGGAGTCGCGGTCGCCGGTGACGATCAGGACCTCGAAGCCCTGCTCCTCGGCCTGGGTGGCGAGCGTGGCGATGACGTCGTCGGCCTCGAAGCCGTCGATCGCGAACCGCTGCGCGTGCATCGCGTCCAGCAGCTCGCCGATCAGTTCCACCTGCCCCTTGAACTCGTCCGGGGTCTTGGAGCGGTTCGCCTTGTACTCCGGGAACTCCTCGGAGCGCCAGGTCTTGCGGGACACGTCGAACGCGACGGCGAAGTGCGTGGGCGCCTCGTCGCGGAGCGTGTTCGCCAGCATCGACGCGAAGCCGTAGATGGCGTTGGTCGGCTGACCGGTCGCCGTGGTGAAGTTCTCCGCGGGCAGCGCGAAGAACGCCCGGTACGCCAGTGAGTGCCCGTCCATGAGGAGCAGGCGCGGACGGTTGTCTTGGGTCTTCTTCGATGCTGTCTCAGCCACGGGGACGATCCTGCCACGGACCACTGACATTCCCTCCCCCGGCGGCCGAGGGGGCACGGACTGTCCGTGGGGCGTGACAGGATCGGAGATGTACGAGACAGATGACCGCTCAAGGGAGAGCGCGATGGTCAGCAAGCCCCCCGCAGGCGACCCGGTCCAGGACGCACCGCAGGTCGCGCCGCCCCAGCACGCGGCCGCCGGGCTGCCCGCCGTCGCGCAGACCCTCAAGATCGCCCAGGCTCAGATGGGGGTGCGGCGCACCGCGCGGACCCTGCTCAAGGTCAATCAGAAGGACGGCTTCGACTGCCCGGGCTGCGCCTGGCCGGAGGCCGACAAGCGACATGTGGCGGAGTTCTGCGAGAACGGGGCGAAGGCCGTCGCCGAGGAGGCGACGCTGCGCCGGGTCACGCCCGACTTCTTCGCCGCGCATCCGGTGGCCGACCTGGCGGCCCGCAGCGGGTACTGGCTCGGACAGCAGGGCCGGATCACACATCCCATGCTTCTGGCCGAGGGCGCGGAGCGGTACGAGGCGGTGAGCTGGGAACGGGCGTTCTCGATCATCGCCGAGGAGCTGACCGCCCTCTCCTCCCCCGACGAGGCGCTGTTCTACACCTCGGGGCGGACCAGCAACGAGGCCGCGTTCCTGCTGCAGCTCTTCGCGCGCGAGTTCGGCACGAACAACCTGCCGGACTGCTCCAACATGTGCCACGAATCCTCCGGTTCCGCCCTCAACGAGACCATCGGGATCGGCAAGGGCAGCGTCTCGCTGGAGGATCTGCACCGGGCGGACCTGATCGTGGTCGCCGGACAGAACCCGGGCACGAACCATCCCCGGATGCTCTCCGCCCTGGAGAAGGCCAAGGCCGCGGGCGCGAAGATCATCTCGGTGAACCCGCTGCCCGAGGCCGGCATGGAGAAGTTCAAGAACCCGCAGACCCCCCAGGGCATGCTCAGGGGCGCCGCGCTCAACGACCTGTTCCTCCAGATCCGCATCGGCGGCGACCAGGCCCTCTTCCGCCTCCTCAACAAGCTGATCCTCGAGACGGAGGGAGCGGTCGACGAGGAGTTCGTACGGGAGCACACGCACGGGTACGAGGAGTTCGTGGCCGCCGCTCGCGCCGCCGACTGGGACGAGACCCTCGCGGCCACGGGCCTGACCCGGACGGAGATCGAGCGGGCCCTGGAGATGGTCCTCGCCTCGAAGCGGACCATCGTCTGCTGGGCGATGGGCCTGACCCAGCACAAGCACTCCGTGCCGACCATCCGGGAAGTGGTCAACTTCCTCCTCCTGCGCGGCAACATCGGCCGGCCGGGCGCCGGCGTCTGCCCGGTCCGCGGCCACTCGAACGTGCAGGGCGACCGCACGATGGGCATCTTCGAGCGGCCCGCGCCCGCCTTCCTGGACGCCCTGGACAAGGAGTTCGGGATCGTCTCGCCGCGCCACCACGGCTTCGACGTGGTCCGGTCGATCCAGGCGCTGCGCGACGGCGAGGCGAAGGTCTTCTTCGCCATGGGAGGCAACTTCGTCGGAGCCACCCCCGACACGGAGGTCACCGAGGCCGCGATGCGCCGGGCCCGGCTGACGGTCCACGTCTCCACGAAGCTGAACCGCTCGCACGCGGTCACCGGCACGCGCGCGCTGATCCTCCCGACGCTCGGCCGCACCGACAAGGACGTCCAGGCATCCGGCAAGCAGTTCGTGACGGTCGAGGACTCGATGAGCCTCGTGCACGCCTCGCGCGGCAACCTGCCGCCCGCGAGCCCCCATCTGCTCTCCGAGCCGGCGATCGTGGCCCGGATGGCGCGGGCCGTGCTGGGCGCCGCCTCCACCACCCCGTGGGAGGAGTTCGAGAAGGACTACGCCACGATCCGCGACCGCATCGCGCGCGTGGTGCCCGGCTTCGAGAACCTCAACGCCCGCCTCGCCGCCGACCCCGGCGGCTTCGCGCTCCCGCACGCCCCGCGCGACGAGCGCCGCTTCCCCACGGCCACCGGCAAGGCGAACTTCACCGCCGCGCCGGTCGAGTACCCGGAGGTCCCCGAGGGCCGGCTGCTGCTGCAGACCCTGCGCTCGCACGACCAGTACAACACCACGATCTACGGCCTCGACGACCGCTACCGCGGCATCAAGGGCGGCCGCCGGGTCGTCCTGGTCCACCCCGAGGACGCGAAGGCCCTCGGGCTGGCGGACGGGGCGTACACCGACCTGGTCAGCGAGTGGAAGGACGGCAGCGAGCGGCGGGCGCCCGGATTCCGGGTGGTGCACTATCCGACGGCCCGGGGCTGCGCGGCGGCGTACTACCCGGAGACGAACGTCCTGGTGCCCCTGGAGTCCACGGCGGACATCAGCAACACCCCCGCCAGCAAGTCGGTCGTCGTGCGTCTGGAACAATCACAGCCCGCCTAAGCGTTCGCTCAGGCGATCAGGCGGATCAGTGGATCAGCAGCCGTACGAAGACGAACGGAGCCGGGCCGATGGGCGAGCAGCAGCATGTGAAGTTCCCGCAGGAGGTCATCGACGAGTACGCCGCGCTCGGGGTCGATCTTCCCGCCCTCTTCTCCGCCGGGCACCTCGGCAACCGCATGGGCGTGCAGATCGTCGAGGCCTCGGCGGAGAAGGTCGTCGGCACGATGCCGGTGGAGGGCAACACCCAGCCGTACGGCCTGCTGCACGGCGGCGCGTCCGCGGTCCTCGCCGAGACGCTCGGCTCGATCGGCTCGATGCTGCACGGCGGGGTCTCGAAGATCGCCGTCGGCGTGGACCTGAACTGCACCCACCACCGCGGGGCGCGCAGCGGCCTCGTCACGGGCGTCGCGACGCCCGTCCACCGCGGGCGTTCCACGGCGACGTACGAGATCGTGATCACCGATGAGCAGGGCAAGCGGGTCTGCTCGGCCCGCCTGACCTGCATGCTCCGTGATGTCACCGCCAAGGACGCGGGGAACGTCCCGGGCGCGGGCATGGCCGGCGGCGACGCCGCCTGATTCGCGGCCAGCGGGCAACCGGACGCCACGGACCTTCCGGCCCGGGACGGAACCTCGTCCCGGGCCGCGCTGCACTCCGGGTCGCACCGCGCCCGGGCGGGGTGCGACCCCGGCGGGTTGATGCCCCACGGCCCCGGCCCGCCCGCGGCCGCGCCCCCTCGCAGGCCGCGCCGCCCCCTTCACAGGCCCCAGGCCGCGCCGCCTCCCTCCCAGGTCCTTCCGCAGATCCCTCCGCAGGCCATCCGTCACCACCCGGAGCCCCCGGGACGCCGGCCACGGCGACACACAGTCACCATCGAGCCCTCGCGCGGCCCGCCGGAGACGAGGCTCGCCGCCCCCGGATCGGGCGCCGAACCGGGCACGCCTCACCCCGTCGGGGGCCCGTCCTGACTGAAAGCCGCGAATACCGGTCTCCGGAGACGGAACATCGGCTTCCGAACGCCCTCCCCCGAGGCTCCGGTCCCAGCCTCCGGACGCCCGGGCCAGGTCAGGGCAGGCTCCCCCCACTCCGAAGGGATCCGACGGACGGCGTACGCCGTTGCGCGGCCGACGCCGTCGGGCGGGTCCTCAACACCCGTCACCTCCGACCCTCTTGCCCCGGCGACCGGCACCCGCTTCACTGGCGATCCTCCCCCACAGGAGAACACCCGTTCCACTCACACACCGAGGGGTTCTTCGTGACCGCCGTACGCACCACGACCGTGGCGACCGCACTCACCGCCGCGGCCTGCGCTGCCGTTCTCGCCACCGCGATCCCGTCCGCAGCGATCAACTCGTACAACGCGACCCCCGCACCCGAGCGCACCGAGGTCGGCGCACTGGTCGCGACCTGGGACAACGACGGCGACCCGGGCACGCCCGACCGGGTCGACTGGGTCTGCTCCGGCACCATGATCGACGCGGACACCTTCCTGACCGCCGCGCACTGCACCACCGACTGGCCCGACAACGTACGGTTCCACGTCTCGCTCGACCAGGACGTGCAGGCCGGCCTGGACAAGGCCGCCGCCGAGCACCCCGGCGACCCGGCCGCCGTGGCGAGGGCCGTGGCCGTCGAGGGCACCGCGCACAACCACCCGGCGTATCCCGGACCGGCCTCCGACACCCATGACATCTCCGTGGTCGAGGTGCCCGGCGCCGCGATGAAGAAGCGCTGGTCGTTCACGCCCGCCACCCTCCCCCGGGCGGGCGCGCTCTCCGCGCTCGGATCGCAGGGGCTGAACGACACCTCCTTCGTCGTCGCCGGGTACGGCACGCAGGAGGCGCGCCGCGGACCGGGGGGCCAGACCCACCCGGGCGGCGGCGTCCGGCTCAAGGCGCCGGTCACGTTCAACGCGCTCAACGACGCGTGGATCCGGCTCGCCATGACCGCGCCGCAGGGCAACGGCGGTGCCTGCTACGGCGATTCGGGCGGGCCCAACTTCGCCACGCTGGACGGCCGGCGGATCCTGGTGGCCACCACCATCACGGGCGACACGCCCTGCTACGCCACGAACGTGGTGTACCGGCTCGACGCGCCCGGCGCCCGGTCCTTCCTCGCGCCGTTCGTCCAGCTGCCGTAACCGGCCCGCCGCCATGACCGGCCCCCTGCCGTGACCACCCCGCCGCCACGACCGGCCGGCTGCCGTATCGGCCCACCGCCGTAGCCGCGACCGGCCGGCGTCCATCACCGCCCGCCGCCACGGCTCGGCGCGGCGGCCAACGTCCTTACACGGAACAGCTGTTGT
Source organism: Streptomyces sp. NPDC029139 (assembly GCF_055564335.1). Classification (NCBI taxonomy): domain Bacteria; kingdom Bacillati; phylum Actinomycetota; class Actinomycetes; order Kitasatosporales; family Streptomycetaceae; genus Streptomyces; species Streptomyces sp. NPDC029139. The sequence continues at coordinate 219,295 of NZ_JBVHWN010000002.1, forward strand.
GCCCCTGCCCGCGATCCCCTAGCGTCCCGGGCATGGGCTTCCCGCCGTACGCTCCGGCCGGGACCGCGCTCGCCGCGGTCCTGGCCGTCGGCGTTCTGGCCACCCTGCCGGCCTGCTCGGACGATCACCCGGCACCGGCACCGGCGCCGCCCCGGGCCAGGACGGCGGTGGACCTCTGCACCGACCTGATCGCGTACTGGGTGAAGGAAGCGCTCCGGGGGAGCAGGTGGGCCGGGCTCGACTGGGAGCAGAAGGGCCTGTCGAACGAGCAGCTCACGATCCACGACGAGGTCCTCGCGAACGCGCGCGTCAAGGAGCGCGCGGAGGGCCGGGAGGCCGCGGAGACCTTCGCCGACCGGGAGACCCGAAGACGGTGCGCGTCGGCGAACGGCGCGACGGGCAGCTCGGAGAACTGGGCTCCACAACAGAACCATCCGTGACGCTCCGTGACACCGGCGCCGGAAACGGGGGGATCGGCGGGCTGCGGCGCGTTCGGCCTTCCGTCCGCTGAGGTTTGGGTGGGTGTCCGCTATCCGGATAGCGGGAGAAGCGCTCCGACAGGAGCAAGAACGACTCAAGCCCCTTAGCGGAACTGCACGTTCTCACTATGTGAACACGACGTTGCTGACCGTTTTGCCCTTATTTGCCCACCCCCTGTCCACCTCCTCTCCCCTTCGCGATAACAAGACAGTCACATCCTGACCTCCTCGCTCCCCACCTCCCCCACCTGCGCTTAGAGTCACCGCCAGTCACCGCGCCGCCGGGCGCGTCCGCTGCACGGCCCCGCATCACCCAGTCATCCCCAGTACGGCCCGGCATTCACAAACGGCACCTCCAGCTTCACGCTTCACGGCACCGCCTCAGCTCGAGGGGGCCGCGCCAGGGAAAGGATTCATCGTGCGACACCGTTCCTTGCTCATCCTCACCACCGTGATCACCACGGGAGCACTCACCCTCACCGCCTGCGGTTCGCGCGACGACAAGGGCACGAGCGACAACTCCAGCGGCACCACGACCGTCGTCATCGGTGTCGACGCGCCGCTCACCGGTTCGCTCTCCGCGCTGGGCCAGGGCATCAAGAACTCCGTGGACCTGGCGGTCCAGACCGCCAACAAGAACAAGGAAGTCCCGGGCGTCACCTTCAAGATCGAGGCCCTCGACGACCAGGCCGTCCCGGCCACCGGCAAGGCCAACGCCACCAAGCTCGTCGGCATCAAGGACGTCCTCGGCGTCGTCGGCCCGCTGAACTCCGGCGTCTCCCAGTCCATGCAGGCGGACTTCGACAAGGCCAACCTGACCCAGGTCTCCCCGGCCAACACGAACCCCTCGCTCTCGCAGGGCGACAACTGGGGCAAGGGCGACTTCAAGCGCCCCTTCAAGACCTACTTCCGTACCGCCACCACGGACGTCGTCCAGGGCAAGTTCGCCGCGAACTACCTCTTCAAGGACGCCGGCAAGAAGAAGGTCTTCGTCGTCAACGACAAGCAGACCTACGGCGCCGGCCTCGCCGCGATCTTCGCCGAGGAGTTCAAGCGCCTGGGCGGCACCGTCGTCGGCACCGACTCCGTCACCGTGAAGGAGACCGACTTCTCCTCCACCGCCAACAAGATCAAGGGCTCCGGCGCCGACTCCGTCTACTTCGGCGGCCAGTACCCCGAGGGCGGCCTGCTCTCCGACCAGGTCAAGAAGACCGGCGCCAAGATCCCCACCATGGGTGGCGACGGCATCTACGACCCGCAGTTCATCAAGGCCTCCGGCGAGGCCAACGACGGTGACCTGGCCACCTCGGTCGGCTTCCCGGTCGAGAAGCTCCCGACCGCCAAGAAGTTCATCGCCGACTACAACGCGGCCGGCTACAAGGACCCGTACGCGGCCTACGGCGGCTACTCCTACGACGCCGCCTGGTCCATCATCCAGGCCGTCAAGGCCGTCGTCGCCGCCAACAACGGCAAGCTGCCCGACGACGCCCGCGCCAAGGTCACCGAGGCCATGGCCAAGGTCTCCTTCGAGGGTGTGACCGGCAACGTCTCCTTCGACCAGTTCGGCGACACCACGAACAAGCAGCTCACCGTCTACCAGGTCAAGAACGGCGCCTGGGTCGACGTCAAGTCCGAGACCTTCAAGGACTGACACCCCGCACTGCCCCGCACACGCACCACCTGAACCAAGCCGCGCGAGGGCGCAAACAGCGCCCTCGCGCGGTGTCATATCCGACACGCTCATCGGAGGCCCTGCGGTGAACGAACTGCCGCAACAGCTGGCCGACGGCCTTGCCCTGGGGGCCCTTTACGGCCTCATCGCCATCGGTTACACGATGGTCTACGGCATCGTCCAGCTCATCAACTTCGCCCATGGCGAGATCTTCATGATCGGGGGCTTCGGCGCCCTCACGGCGTACACGATCCTTCCCGAGGGCACCGCCCTCGTGATCGCGATACCCGTGATGCTGATAGGTGGCGCGGTGGTCTCCGTGGCCGTCGCCACCGCTGCCGAACGCTTCGCCTACCGGCCCCTGCGCGGCGCCCCCCGCCTCGCCCCCCTCATCACGGCCATCGGCCTGTCGATCGTGCTCCAGCAGCTCGTCTGGGGCTTCTACCCCGGCGCCAAGAGCCCGGTCAGCTTCCCCGAGTTCAAGGGCGACAGCTTCCAGATCTTCAACGACCTGGCGATCTCCCGCGCCGACGCGTTCGTCCTCGTCGCCGCCCCCGCCTGCATGCTCGCCCTCGGCCTCTTCGTCTCCAAGAGCCGCAGCGGCCGCGCCATGCAGGCCACGGCCCAGGACCCCGACACCGCGAAGCTGATGGGCATCAACACCGACCGCATCATCGTGATGGCCTTCGCCATCGGCGCCGCGTTCGCCGCGGTCGCAGCGGTCGCGGAAGGTCTCGACAAGGGCCAGATCCGCTTCGAGATGGGCTTCCTGCTCGGACTCAAGGCCTTCACCGCTGCCGTCCTCGGCGGCATCGGCAACATCTACGGCGCCATGATCGGCGGCGTCGTCCTCGGTGTCGCGGAAACCCTCTCCATCGCCTACGTCGAGCACATCCCCGGCATGGCCGAGTTCGGCGGCGGCGCCTGGAAGGACATCTGGGTCTTCTCCCTCCTGATCCTGGTGCTCCTCTTCAGACCACAAGGCCTCCTCGGCCAGCGTGTCGCGGACAGGGCGTGATCGTGATGACGACCGACCTCACCAAGACCCCCGCACCGGCCGACGCCCCCGAGAAGACCGACGCCCAGCGCACCGGCCTCCTCCACTGGATCGTCGCCGGCGGTGGCCTCGCCACCGTCGCCAGCACCTTCCTCGCCTGGACGTACACCACCGAGTTCCCCGGTGACCTCACCGTCACCGGCTACCCCGGCGGCCTCCAGGTCCTCACCCTCGTCGCCGGCCTCCTGCTGACGCTCTTCGCGCTCTCCGCGCTCGGCGTCAAGGGCCTGGGCTGGCTCACCCCCGGCGGCTCGACGAAGGCCCTGCAGTTCCTCGCCCTCGGCGCGGTCGGCACCACCTGGTACACCGTGCTCGCCATCGCCGTGCAGCTCGGCGGGCTGGCCCACCTGGAGCCCGGCGGCTTCGTCGCCGCCGTCGCCACACTCGTCCCTCTGGCCGCGTTCGCGCTCAAGGACGACTCCCGCAAGCCGGCGAAGGCCAAGGAGATCCCCTCCTGGGCCGAGATCCTGATCATCGTCGCGGCCTTCGCCCTCGGCATGTACGCCGTCACGTACGGCATCTCCACCGAGTACCCCGAGCTGTTCATCGGCTACCTGCTCCTGGCGGGCTTCGGCGCCGGCGCGCTCAACAAGTCCGGCCTGATGAGCCGCGTCTCGGCCATCGCGTCGAAGAACAAGCAGATCGCCGCCGTCGCGGCCTTCGCCGCAGCGGCCGTCTTCCCCTTCACGCAGACCACCGACACGTTCACCGTGATCGCGGTGCAGATCCTGATCTTCGCCACGGTCGCCCTCGGCCTGAACGTCGTCGTCGGCCTGGCCGGCCTGCTCGACCTCGGTTACGTCGCGTTCCTCGGCGTCGGCGCCTACACGGCCGCCCTCGTCTCCGGATCCACGGCCTCCGCGTTCGACATCCAGCTCCCGTTCTGGGTCGCCATGATCATCGGCGCCCTCGCCTCGCTGGTCTTCGGCGTCATCATCGGCGCGCCGACCCTCCGGCTCCACGGCGACTACCTCGCCATCGTGACGCTCGGCTTCGGCGAGATCTTCCGCATCACCGTCAACAACATGGACGGCGACAACGGACCCCAGATCACCAACGGACCCAACGGCATCCCGAACATCCCGGCGCTGAACATCTTCGGGTACGACTTCGGCGAGACCCACACCATCCTCGGCGTGGAACTCGGCTCGTACGCCAACTACTACCTGCTGATGCTCCTCGTCATGGTCTTCGTCGTCCTGGTCTTCAGCCGGGCGCAGGACTCCCGCATCGGCCGCGCCTGGGTCGCCATCCGCGAGGACGAGACCGCGGCCACCGCCATGGGCATCAACGGCTTCCGGGTCAAGCTCATCGCCTTCGCCCTCGGCGCCACCCTCGCCGGCGTCGCCGGCACCGTCCAGGCCCACTTCCAGGGCACGGTCCTCCCCGAGATGTACGTGTTCGCCGGCCCCGTCGCCCCGAACTCCGCGTTCCTCCTCGCGGCCGTCATCCTCGGCGGCATGGGCACCATCCGCGGCCCGCTCCTCGGCGCGGCGCTGCTCTTCCTCATCCCCGAGAAGCTGGCCTTCCTCAAGGACTACCAGCTCCTCGCGTTCGGCCTCGCGCTCATCCTCCTGATGCGCTTCCGCCCGGAGGGCCTCATCCCCAACCGGCGCGCACAGCTCGAGTACCACGAGCACGAGGAGAACGCCGGGGACACCGACAAGCTCGACGTACCGGACCAGCGGCCCGCCGCCGAGCCCATCGCCGGAACCTCCAAGGCGGGGGCGTGACCACCATGACGACGACCACCACCACGGCCACGGCCGCCACCGTCCTCGACGCCAGCGGTGTCACCATGCGCTTCGGCGGACTCACCGCCGTACGCGGAGTGGACCTCACCGTCCGCGAGGGCGAGATCGTCGGCCTCATCGGCCCCAACGGCGCCGGCAAGACGACCTTCTTCAACTGCCTGACCGGTCTGTACGTCCCCACCGAGGGACAGGTCAGCTACAAGGGGACCGTGCTGCCGCCCAAGCCGCACCTGGTCACCAAGGCCGGCATCGCCCGCACCTTCCAGAACATCCGCCTCTTCTCCAACATGACGGTCCTGGAGAACGTCCTCGTCGGACGCCACACCCGGACCAAGGAGGGCCTCTGGTCCGCGCTCCTGCGCGGACCGGGCTTCAAGAAGGCCGAAGTCGCCTCCCGCGAACGCGCCATGGAACTCCTCGAGTTCGTGGGCCTGGCGAAGAAGGCCGAGCACCTCGCCCGCAACCTGCCCTACGGCGAGCAGCGCAAGCTGGAGATCGCCCGCGCACTGGCGAGCGACCCCGGCCTGCTGCTCCTCGACGAGCCGACCGCCGGCATGAACCAGAACGAGACCCGCACCACCGAGGAACTCGTCTTCGCCATCCGTGACAAGGGCATCGCCGTCCTGGTCATCGAGCACGACATGAAGTTCATCTTCAACCTGTGCGACCGCGTCGCGGTGCTCGTCCAGGGCGAGAAGCTCGTCGAGGGCACCTCGGACGTCGTCCAGGGCGACGAGCGCGTCGTCGCGGCGTACCTGGGCACGCCGTTCGAGGGCGCGCCGGGCGCGGAGGAGGTCGCCGAGGTCGAGGCGGCGGAGGCGCACGCGGAGGCCGAGGCGGAGGCCGAGGCTGCTGCCGAGGCCGAGGAGGCTCCCGCGGAGGAGGCGCCCGAGGCCCCCGAGGCCACGGACGCCCCCGAGGCCGACGCTCCGGACCCCGCCTCGAAGGACGCGGGCAGCACCACCGAAGGAGACACCAAGTGACCGCACTTCTCGAGGTCGAGGACCTCAGGGTCGCCTACGGCAAGATCGAGGCCGTCAAGGGCATCTCCTTCACCGTCGAGGCCGGTCAGGTCGTCACCCTGATCGGTACCAACGGCGCCGGCAAGACCACCACCCTGCGCACCCTCTCCGGCCTCATCAAGCCCGCGAGCGGAAAGATCACCTTCGACGGCCAGGTCCTCAACGGGATCCCCGCCCACAAGGTCGTCTCCCTCGGCATGGCCCACTCCCCCGAGGGCCGGCACATCTTCCCCAAGCTGACCATCGCCGAGAACCTCCAGCTCGGTGCCTTCCTCCGCAAGGACAAGGACGGCATCGAGCGGGACGTCCAGCGCGCCTACGACCTCTTCCCCATCCTGGGCGAACGTCGCAAGCAGGCCGCCGGCACCCTCTCCGGCGGTGAGCAGCAGATGCTCGCCATGGGCCGGGCCCTCATGTCCCAGCCCAAGCTGCTCATGCTCGACGAGCCCTCCATGGGCCTCTCCCCGATCATGATGCAGAAGATCATGGAGACCATCGCCACCCTCAAGGCCGAGGGCATGACCATCCTGCTCATCGAGCAGAACGCCCAGGCCGCGCTCTCCCTGGCGGACTACGGCTACGTCCTGGAGGTCGGCTCGGTCAAGCTCTCCGGCACCGGCCAGGACCTGCTCCACAACGACGACGTGCGCAAGACGTACCTCGGCGAGGAGTAGACCGCCGCACCACGGACAGAAGGCCCGCCCCACAACGATGTGGGGCGGGCCTTCTTCGTGTTCGTACGGCAGGGGGCTACTGCTGGCCCTTCGCCGCCTTCTTCTCCTCGGCGTCCTCGATGACCGCCTCGGCCACCTGCTGCATCGACATGCGGCGGTCCATCGACGTCTTCTGGATCCAGCGGAACGCGGCCGGCTCCGTCAGGCCGTACTGCGTCTGGAGGATGCTCTTCGCCCGGTCGACCAGCTTGCGGGTCTCCAGCCGCTGCGAGAGGTCCGCGACCTCCTTCTCCAGCGCCCGCAGCTCCGCGAACCGCGACACGGCCATCTCGATGGCCGGCACGACGTCGCTCTTGCTGAACGGCTTCACCAGGTACGCCATGGCCCCGGCGTCGCGGGCCCGCTCGACGAGGTCGCGCTGCGAGAAGGCGGTGAGCATCAGAACGGGGGCGATGGACTCCCCCGCGATCTTCTCCGCGGCGGAGATCCCGTCCAGGACGGGCATCTTCACATCGAGGATGACGAGGTCGGGCCGGTGCTCCCGCGCGAGCTCGACGGCCCGGGCGCCGTCGCCGGCCTCGCCGACGACCGAGTAGCCCTCTTCTTCGAGCATCTCTTTGAGGTCGAGGCGGATGAGGGCCTCGTCCTCGGCGATGACGACACGGGTCGTCAGCGGCGGGACGTGCGACGCGTCGGCATCGTCGGCGGCGGGCTGGGGCGACTCGGGGGCGGTCACGGGGGCTCCTCGTTGCGGGGCAGGTACTGCTCCCCTGAGCCTACCTAGCTCCTGTAAGGTGGTGATCCGCAGGGCCCGTGTGGCCCTCCCTTTCTAAGGCCCCAGTACTCCAACTGGTCAGAGAGGCCGCTCTCAAACAGCGGACAGTGTGGGTTCGAATCCCACCTGGGGCACTTTTCCTTCGATTCCAAGGTTGAGCTGACGCGACGGCTGTTCACACGGCCCGGCGCGCGCGCCTTCGCGTCCTCGCGATATCCCGCCCCCCTCAGTGCGGCGTTCCCAGGTAGGGGAAGTGCGGCAGCAGATCGGTGCGCGAGGCGACCGAGCCGAACCGGGGCGTGGTCACGTCGTCGCTCAGGTGACGGCCGTTGGGGTACGACGCCGGGCGCGAGCGGTCGTAGTGGAGGGTGTCCGGGCGGGGGGCGTGGGCGCCGCGATCGACGGATCGCAGCTCGCCGTCGGTGCGGAGGCTGACACGGGCGCGGACACCGATGCGGGGGTTGGCCCCGAGTTCGTCGTCGGGCATTTCGAGGGCGATGCCGAAGACGTTCCTGTCGGCTCCCCGGTCGGGGTCGCCGCGGAGTCCGGCGGAGACCTTGTAGTCGTCGGCCGCGGTGACGGAGAGTTCCCGGCCGAAGGAGACGGGGACGCCCGTGAAGAGAGGGGTTCCGGCGGCTTCGTGACCGCGGGCCTCGGGGCCGGTGGCGCGGTGGAGGGCGAGAGTCTGTTCGCCGTCCGCCGCGGGGGTGGAGAAGGTGAAGCTGTAGGCGATGTCGGCCTGGTCGTCGCCGTCGGTGTCGATGTCGATGCGGTAGACGGCGTCGGGGTGGAAGGTCGTGCCGCCGCTGGGTGCGAGCGGGTGGACGTTCATGATCAGGGCGGTGCGCCCGCCGGGGACGGTGAAGGCGAAGAGGTTGGTGAGGTCCAGGCGGGCGTCGTCCGTCGGGGAGGGCGGGTGGGGTCCGCCGAGGTGGTGTGACATGGCGCCACTGTTGCGGCACGAGGGGGTGGTCGGCGGCGACGGGGCCGCCGTGGTCACTCCTTCGGGCTGTCGTCCTCGCCGATGTGGTGGACACGGACGAGGTTGGTGGAGCCCGCGACGCCGGGCGGGGAGCCGGCGGTGATGACGACGATGTCGCCCTTCCGGCAGCGGCCGATGCGCAGGAGCTCCTCGTCGACCTGGGCGACCATGGCGTCGGTGGAGTCGACGTGCGGGCCGAGGAAGGTTTCGACGCCCCAGGTGAGGTTGAGCTGGGAGCGGGTGGCGGGGTCGGGGGTGAAGGCCAGGAGGGGGATCGGCGAGCGGTAGCGGGAGAGGCGCTTGACCGTGTCTCCGGACTGGGTGAAGGCGACGAGGAACTTGGCGCCGAGGAAGTCGCCCATCTCGGCGGCTGCGCGGGCGACGGCTCCGCCCTGGGTGCGGGGCTTGTTCCGTTCGGTGAGGGGCGGCAGGCCCTTGGCGAGGACGTCCTCTTCCGCGGCTTCGACGATGCGGCCCATGGTGCGGACGGTCTCGACCGGGTATTTGCCGACGCTGGTCTCGCCGGAGAGCATGACGGCGTCCGTGCCGTCGATGACGGCGTTGGCGACGTCGCTGGCCTCGGCGCGGGTCGGCCGGGAGTTGTCGATCATCGAGTCGAGCATCTGGGTGGCGACGATGACGGGCTTGGCGTTGCGCTTGGCGAGCTTGATGGCGCGCTTCTGGACGATGGGCACCTGTTCGAGGGGCATTTCGACGCCGAGGTCACCGCGGGCGACCATGATGCCGTCGAAGGCGGCGACGATGTCGTCGATGTTCTCGACGGCCTGGGGCTTTTCGATCTTGGCGATCACGGGGAGGCGGCGGTCCTCCTCGTCCATGACGCGGTGGACGTCCTCGATGTCGCGGCCGCTGCGGACGAAGGAGAGGGCGATGATGTCGGCTCCGGTGCGCAGGGCCCAGCGGAGGTCGTCGATGTCCTTCTCGGAGAGGGCGGGGACGGAGACGGCGACTCCGGGCAGGTTCAGGCCCTTGTGGTCGGAGACCATGCCGCCTTCGACGACGCGGGTGTGGACGCGGGGTCCGTCGACGGCGGTGACTTCGAGGGTGACGCGGCCGTCGTCGACGAGGATGCGCTCGCCCGGGGTGACGTCGGCGGCGAGTCCGTCGTAGGTGGTGCCGCAGATGTGGCGGTCGCCCTCGACGGGTTCGACGGTGATGGTGAAGTCGTCACCGCGTTCAAGGAGTACGGGTCCTTCACGGAAGCGGCCGAGGCGGATCTTCGGGCCTTGAAGGTCGGCGAGGACTCCGATGCTGCGGCCGGTCTCGTCGGAGGCTTTGCGCACGCGCTGGTAGCGCTCCTCGTGTTCGGCGTAGGTGCCGTGGCTGAGGTTGAGTCGGGCGACGTCCATTCCCGCTTCGACCAGTGCCTTGATCTGGTCGTATGTGTCGGTGGCGGGGCCCAGGGTACAAACGATTTTTGCTCGGCGCATGGTTCGAGCCTAGGGCTTACCGGTGGGTAGAGAAGTGGGCCGGCATGTCTGTTCAACAACCTTTGCGTGAAAGCTTGTTGACAAGTCTTGAATCTGTGCGGGCGGGTGCTCCGATGAGCGTTTCCGGGGGTCGGGAGAGGGAGGCCCGGCGCCGCCCGGGCCCGGGCCGTCCCACCCCCGTCACAGCGTCGGTGGGGCCATGGTGAAGCGGGCCGTCACCTCGGCCGTGACGGTCTGGCGCTGGGGTTCGAGGTCGAGGGGCGGCGCCGTGTCGACGGCTTCCGCGGCGAAGGCCATCCGCATGCCGCCCATCGGGGTGGGCGGCGGGACCAGGCCGGTGTCCGAGAGTTCCAGGAGAGCGGAGAGGGAGGTGCCGAGCGCCGCCGCGTACGCGCGGGCGCGCTGGACCGCCTCCCCCACCGCCGTGCGGCGTGCCTCTCCGTACGACGGGGAGTCGGGGCGCAGCGCCCACCAGGGGCCGTCCACCTGGGTGAGCTCCAGGTCGGCGAGGCGGGTGGTGAGTTCGCCGACGGCGGTGAAGTCGTTGAGTTCGGCGGTGAGATGGACGCGGCCCTGGTAGGCGCGTACGCGTTCGCCGCGGCCGTGGCGGCTCGGCTCGGGTGCGATGGAGAAGGCGCCGGTCTCCAGTTTCTCGACGGCTTCGCCGTAGGACTTGATCAGGTCGAGGGCGAGGGCGTTGCGCCGCGTGAGGTCGGTGAGGGTGGCGGCCCGGTCGGTGCCGCGGGCGCTCACGGTGACGCCGACGCGGGCGATCTCGGGGTCCACTTCGAGTCGTGCCTCGCCCCGGACCGCCACCTGCGGCGCCTCCGGGGTCGGGTGGGGGGTCGTCACTTCGGGCTCCCTCGGACGAAAGACGGCTGCCGTGCTCCGCACACTTTCCCACTCCGTAACCGGAAAGCTCTGTTGCGGAGGTGACGCGTGAGCCAGAATCTACGCGCGTTGTGCGCCACTGGACCAAGGAGAACCACATGCCGTTGAACCGTCGGACCTTCCTGGAGAGCTCCGTCGCCGTCGGAGCCGGAGCCGCCCTCACCACGGGGGCTGCCGCCCCCGCGCAGGCCCACGAACCTCACCCCCGGCCGGCCAAGCGGTACTCCTTCACCGTGATGGGCACCACCGACCTGCACGGCAACGTCTTCAACTGGGACTACTTCACGGACAGGGAGTTCGACGACAAGGCGCACAACGACGTCGGTCTCGCGAAGATATCGACGCTGGTCGACCAGGTCCGTGCGGCGAAGGGGAGGCGCAACACGCTCCTGATCGACGCCGGTGACACGATCCAGGGGACGCAGCTCTCCTACTACTACGCCAAAGTCGACCCGATCACCCGGGTCGGCGGCCCGGTCCATCCCATGGCACAGGCGATGAACGCCATCGGCTACGACGCCGCGGCCCTCGGCAACCACGAGTTCAACTACGGCATCCCGGTGCTGCGGAAGTTCGAGGAGCAGTGCGACTTCCCGCTGCTCGGCGCCAACGCGCTGGACGCGAAGACGCTGCGGCCGGCCTTCCCGCCGTACAGCATGCACCGGCTGCGGACCCCGCACGGCCGGGACGTGAAGGTCGCGGTGCTCGGCCTGACCAACCCCGGCATCGCCATCTGGGACAAGGCCAACGTCACCGGCAAGATGGTCTTCCCCGGCCTGGAGGAGCAGGCGGCGAAGTGGGTCCCGAAGCTGCGGTCGATGGGTGCCGATGTCGTCGTCGTGTCCGCGCACTCCGGCTCCAGCGGCACCTCCTCGTACGGTGACCAGCTTCCGCACATCGAGAACGCGGCCGGACTGGTGGCCGAGCAGGTCCCGGGGATCGACGCGATCCTCGTCGGGCACGCGCACACCGAGATCCCGGAGTACCGGGTGACGAACAAGGAGACCGGCAAGGACGTCGTGCTGTCCGAGCCGCTGAAGTGGGGGCAGCGCCTCACCCTCTTCGACTTCGACCTCGTGTGGGAGAAGGGCCGCTGGGTCGTCGAGAAGGTCGGCGCGCAGGTCCTTAACTCCAACACGGTGGAGGAGGACCCGGAGATCGCCGGGCTGCTGGCCGACGAGCACAAGAAGGTCGTCGCGTACGTCAACCAGGTCATCGGCACCTCCGGAGCGACCATGGCCACCGCCGACGCGCCGTGGAAGGACGAGCCGATCATCGACCTGATCAACCACGTCCAGGCGGAGACGGTGAAGGCGGCGCTGGCCGGCGGCGCGTACGCCGCGCTGCCCGTCCTCTCGCAGGCGTCCTGCTTCTCCCGCACCGCCGCGATCCCGGCCGGTCAGGTCACCATCAGGGACGCCGCCGGGCTCTACCCCTTCGAGAACACGCTGGAGGCCCGCCTGCTGACGGGCGCGCAGCTCAAGGACTACCTGGAGTACTCGGCGCGGTACTACGTCCAGACCCCGGCCGGTGCGCCCGTCGACCCGGCGAAGCTGACGAACGCGAACGGCATTCCGGACTACAACTACGACGCCGTGTACGGGGTGACGTACGAGATCGACATCGCGGCGCCGGCCGGCTCGCGGATCGTGAACCTGTCCTTCGGCGGCGCGCCGATCGACCCGGCCGCGCGGTTCGTGCTCGCCGTGAACAACTACCGGGCCAGTGGCGGTGGCGCGTTCCCGCACATCGCGGGCGCGCAGCAGCTCTGGGCGAACTCGGACGAGATCCGGAACACGATCATCCAGTGGGTGCAGGCGGAGGGCGCGATCGACCCGGGCCGGTTCGCGTCGGTGGACTGGAAGCTGACCCGGGGCGGTACGCCCGTCTTCTAGTTGCTCTGCGGGAGAGGCGTCAGCTCCTGGCCCTGGGCCGGGATGCGCGGCGCCTCTCGCCGTTCCAGGCCGAAGCTGGTGAACGCGGTGCGGCGCGGCAGCGGGTAGGGCTCCTTGCCGGTGAGCGTGTTGAGGATGGTCGCGCTGCGCCAGGCGGCGAGGCCGAGGTCGGGGGCGCCGACGCCGTGGGTGTGCTTCTCGGCGTTCTGCACGTAGACGGAGCCGGTGACGGACGCGTCGAGGACGAGTCGGAAGGAGTCGTCGACGCGGGGGCGTCCGGCGGAGTCGTGGCGCAGGTACGGGTCGAGGCCGGCGAGGATGCGGTCGAGCGGGCGCTCCTTGTAGCCGGTGGCGAGGACCACGGCGTCGGTGGTGAGGCGGGAGCGGGTGCCTTCCTGGACGTGTTCGAGGTGCAGCTCCACCTTGGTGGTGGCGACGCGGCCGGCGGTGCGGACCCGGACGCCGGGGGTGAGGACGGCGTCGGGCCAGCCGCCGTGCAGGGTGCGCCGGTAGAGCTCGTCGTGGATGGCGGCGATGGTGTCGGCGTCGATGCCCTTGTGCAGTTGCCACTGGCGGGGTACGAGGTCGTTGCGCACCGGCTCGGGCAGGGAGTGGAACCAGCGGGTGTAGTCGGGGGTGAAGTGTTCCAGGCCGAGCTTGGAGTACTCCATCGGCGCGAACGCCTCCGTCCGCGCCAGCCAGTGGATCTTCTCGGCGCCGGCGGGCCGTGCCCTGAGGAGGTCGAGGAAGACCTCGGCGCCGGACTGGCCTGAGCCGATGACGGTGACGTGTTCGGCGGCGATGAGCCGCTCACGGTGGTCGAGGTAGTCGGCCGAGTGGAAGACGGGGACGTTCGGGGCGGTCGCCAGGGGCTTCAGCGGCTCCGGGACGTACGGCTCGGTGCCGACGCCCAGCACCACGTTCCGGGTGTAGGCGCGGCCCAGCGCCTCGGCCTCTCCGTCCGGGTCGAGCTGGGTGAAGTCCACCTCGAACAGGTCCCGTTCGGGGTTCCAGCGGACGGCGTCGACCTGGTGGCCGAAGTGCAGGCCGGGGAGGCGGGAGCTGACCCAGCGGCAGTAGGCGTCGTACTCGGCGCGCTGGATGTGGAACTTCTCCGCGAAGTAGAAGGGGAAGAGCCGGTCGCGGGTGCGCAGGTAGTTGAGGAAGGTCCAGGGGCTGGTGGGGTCGGCGAGGGTCACCAGGTCGGCGAGGAAGGGGACCTGGAGGGTGGCGCCCTCGATGAGCAGGCCGGGGTGCCAGTGGAAGGCCGGGTTCTGCTCGTAGAAGCCCACCGACAGGCCGCCGGGGACGCCGTGGGCGAGGGCGGCGAGGGAGAGGTTGAAGGGGCCGATGCCGATGCCCACCAGGTCGTGGGGCTGATCGAGGTCGCGCTGGGGGGTGCTGCCGGTCATCGGTCGGTGCTGCCTTCCGTCTGGGCTGTGACGAGCGTGAGGATCTCTTCGAGGTCGCCGGGGGTGGCGTGGGGGTTGAGCAGGGTGGCCTTGAGCCAGAGCCGGCCGTCCTGGTGGGCCCGGCCGAGGACGGCGCGGCCCTGGGCGAGGAGGGTGCGGCGGATCGCGGCGACGGTGGTGTCGTCGGCGTTCTCGGGCCGGAACAGGACGGTGGTCAGCGTCGGGCGCTCGTACAGCTCCAGGCCGGGGGCCTTCTCGACGAGGTCGGCGAGGTGGTGGGCGAGCGCGCAGACCCGGTCGACGAGGTCGCCGAGTCCGCTGCGGCCGAGGGCGCGCAGGGTGACGGCGGTCTTGAGGACGTCGGGGCGGCGGCTGGTGCGCAGGGAGCGCCCGAGCAGGTCGGGGAGGCCGGCTTCGGTGTCGTCGTCCGCGTTGAGGTAGTCGGCGGTGTGGGAGAGGACGGCGAGGTCGGTCCGGTCGCGGACGGCGAGGAGTCCGGCGGCCACTGGCTGCCAGCCCAGTTTGTGCAGGTCGAGCGTGACGGTGCGGGCGCGGTCGAGGCCGTCGAGGAGGGGGCGGTGGGTGTCGCTGAAGAGGGCGGCGCCGCCGTAGGCCGCGTCGACGTGGAGGTCGGACTTGTGGGCCTCGCAGAGCGTGGCGATCTCGGGGAGGGGGTCGACGCGGCCGGTGTCGGTGGTGCCGGCGGTGGCCGCGACGAGGAGGGGGCCGGGGAGGTCGGTCAGTGCCTCGTCGAGGGCCGCCGGGTCGAGGGTGCCGTTGGGGGTGGGCACGGTCACCGGCTCGGGCAGGCCGAGGAGCCAGGCGGCGCGGCGGAAGGAGTGGTGGGCGTTGGCGCCGACGACGGCCCGGACGGCGTGGCCGGGGCCGTGGCGTTCGCGGGCGAGGAGGAGGGCGAGCTGGTTGGACTCGGTTCCGCCGGTGGTGACGAGGGCGTCGGGGTGGGGTGCGGTGGGGTAGACGGCCGTGGCGAGGGCCTCGGTGACCAGGGCCTCCAGGGCGGAGGCGGCGGGGGCCTGGTCCCATGAGTCCATGGAGGGGTTGAGCGCGGAGGCGGCGAGGTCGGCGGCGGCGGCGAGCGCGAGGGGCGGGGTGTGGAGGTGTGCCGCGCAGAGGGGGTGGGCGGGGTCCGCGGCGCCGTGGGCGAGGGCCGTGACGAGGGAGCGCAGGGCGGTGGCGGGGGCGGTGCCGGTGCCGGGGAGTACGGCGCCTCCGAGCGCCTCGCGCATCCGGGCGGTGACCTCGTCCGGTCCGCCGGCCGGGATCGGTCCGCCGCGTGCGTGCGCGCCGTCGCGGAGGGCGTCGAGGACGGTGTCCAGGAGGGGGCGCAGGGCGTCGGGGCCGGTCTCGCCTCCGGCGAGGGGTGGGGCGTCGGGGGTGGGCGCGGCACACATGGCACAACCCTGCCGGGGGTTCTGGCGGTATGTCCGCCGATGCCGCCTGAGCAACCCGTTCGGGGGACGGGGCCTGGACAAGGCCCCGTCCCTCGTGGTGGGCGTTCGGGGTGCGAGCCGGAGGGCGGGGCCCGGTCCGCCGGCGGGCCCGGGCCCGCCCCCGTCAGGCGCCCCGGACCTTCAGGGCG
The DNA here is from genome assembly GCF_055564335.1 of Streptomyces sp. NPDC029139. NCBI lineage: Bacteria > Bacillati > Actinomycetota > Actinomycetes > Kitasatosporales > Streptomycetaceae > Streptomyces > Streptomyces sp. NPDC029139. Next base: position 234,959 of record NZ_JBVHWN010000002.1, read on the forward strand.
CGGCGCAGGTCGTCGAGCTGGTCGACGAGCTTGCGGTGCAGGGCCGGGATCTGGGTGTCGCTCGCGAGGTGGTGCTCGCCCCAGGCCAGGGCCTCCGTGTCGATCGCGTACGCGGGGAAGGCGTAGCGGCCCGCCGCCTCGGCCATCGCGGGGCCGCGGCGGGCGCCGAGGGCGGCGGCGGCCGGGTAGAAGCGGGGGACGTACTCCCGTACCAGTTCGGCCTGTTCGGGCTGCCAGAAGCCCTGGGCGGTCGCGGTGAAGAGGTAGTTGGAGAGGTCGTCGGAGTCGAAGAGCCGGGACCAGGCGGTGGCCTTCGCCTCCGGGTTCGGGAGGGCGGCGCGGCAGCGGGCGGCACCCTCCTGGCCGGTGGCGCTGGGGTCGCGCGCCAGTTCGGCGTCGATCGCGGCCTCGTCGACGGCGCCGAGGACGGCGAGCCGGGCGAGGATGCGCCAGCGCAGTTCCGGATCGATCTCGGGGCCGCCGGGGACGACTCCCTCGGCGAGCCAGGCGGCGATGGTGTCGGGCTGGGTGGCGCTGCTGATGAACGTGCGGACGGCCGTGAGGCGCAGGCCGGGGGCCTCGCCGTCCTCGGTGCGGCGGATGAGGTCGCGGGCGAGGGAGGTGAGCAGGGCCAGCGCGGCGGGGCGCTCGGCGTCCGGGAGGTAGTGGTCGGCGATCTGGGTGCGGGCGAAGGCGAGGACGCCCTGCACGATGGCGAGGTCGGTCTCCTCGGCGAGGTGGGCGTCGGCGGCCTGGAGGTAGACGGAGGGTTCCAGTTCGCCGTCGCGGACCATGTCGCGCAGGGTGTTCCACACCAGGGCGCGGGTGAGGGCGTCGGGGATGCTGGAGAGCGCCCACAGGGCGTTGTACTGCGAGGTGTCGTCCAGGCGGATCTTGGCGTAGGTGAGGTCGCCGTCGTTGAGGACGACGAGGCCGGGGCGCGGGCCGGGGAGTTCCACGGGGGCGGTCTGCGGGACGTCGACGTCGAGGCGCTCGCGCGGGACGAGCCGGCGGCCGTCGACGAGGTCGAGGTCGTAGACGCCGACGGTGACGCGGTGGGGGCGGCTGCCGTCCTGGCGCACGGTGAGCGTGGTGCGGGTCGCGTCGCCTCCCAGCTCCGGGGTGAGGGTGTCGACGCCGGTGGTGCGCAGCCACCGCTCGGCCCAGCCGTGGACGTCGCGGTCGGTGGCGGAGGCGAGGTTGTCGATGAAGTCGGCAAGGGTGGCGTTGCCGAACTTGTGGCGCTTGAAGTGGGTGTTGATGCCGGCGAGGAAGTCCTTCTCCCCCATCCAGGCGACGAGCTGGCGCAGGGCGGAGGCGCCCTTGGCGTAGGAGATGCCGTCGAAGTTGAGCAGCGCGGAGGCGGTGTCGGGGACGGCGTCGGGGTCGGGGGCGACGGGGTGGGTGGAGGGGCGCTGGTCGGCGTCGTACCCCCATGCCTTGCGGGCGATGCCGAAGTCGATCCAGGTGTCGGGGAAGCGGTCGGAGCACGCTTCGTTGACGGTCTGGTAGCCCATGTACTCGGCGAAGGACTCGTTCAGCCAGATGTCGTCCCACCAGCGCAGGGTGACGAGGTCGCCGAACCACATGTGGGCCATCTCGTGGGCGATGACCATGGCGCGGGTCTGGCGCTCGGTGACGGTGACGGCGGAGCGGTAGACGAACTCGTCGCGGAAGGTGACGAGGCCGGGGTTCTCCATGGCGCCGGCGTTGAACTCGGGGACGAAGGCCTGGTCGTAGGAGTCGAAGGGGTACGGCTCCTCGAACTTCTCGTGGAAGCGGTCGAAGCAGGCCTTGGTGACGTCGAGGATCTCGTCGGCGTCGGCGTCGAGGTGGGGGGCGAGGGAGCGGCGGCAGTGGATGCCGAAGGGCAGTCCGGCGTGCTCGGTGCGGATCGAGTGCCAGGGTCCGGCGGCGACGCAGACGAAGTAGGTGGAGAGGAGGGGGGTGGGGGCGGCCTCCCAGCGGCCGTCGGGCTGCTGCTCGGTGATGCCGTTGGCGAGGACGGTCCAGCCGTCGGGGGCGGTGACGCCCAGCTCGAAGACGGCCTTGAGGTCGGGCTGGTCGAAGGCGGCGAAGACGCGCTGGACGTCCTCCATGAAGAGCTGGGTGTAGACGTACGACTCGCCGTCCGCGGGGTCGGTGAAGCGGTGCATGCCCTCGCCGGTGCGGGAGTACCGCATGGTGGTGGTGACGCTCAGCGTGTGCTCGCCCTCGGTGAGGCGCAGGGGGAGCCGGTTCTCGTGGAGGGTCGTGACGTCCAGGGGCTCGCCGTCGAGGAGGGCGGAGTGCAGGGTCTCGGGCTTCAGCTCGACGAAGGTGTCCCCGGCGGTGCGGGCGGTGAACCGGATGAGACTCCGCGAGTGGAAGGTCTCGTCACCGAGGGTGAGGTCGAGGTCGACCCGGTAGTGGTGGACGTCGAGGAGCCGGGCACGGGTCTGCGCTTCGTCGCGCGTCAGTACGGACATGGGGCCCATGCTGCCTGATGCGTCCGCGCGGGGGCAGGGGGTTTCCGCTCTCAGGCCAGGCCGGTGCCGTCGAGGTGGGCGAAGGCCGCCGCGATGCCCGGGCGGTCGTAGCCGGCGGGGCCCTTGGCGCCGGAGGAGAGCAGGGCGTGGAGGAGGAGGCGGGCCTTGGCGGGGTCGAGGGCGCCGGCGGAGACGAGTCCGCGGTGCAGGAGGTCGTACTCGGAGCCGGGTCCGCGGTAGGTACGGGTGAGGGTGGCGCCGGCGCCCGTGCGGGAGGCGAGGACGACGGGGATGCGGCCGGCGAGGTCGGCCAGGGGGTCGACGAGCGCGGCGGGGACGTGGCCGGCGCCGAAGGCGGCGACGACGAGGCCGTCGAAGCGGGAGCCGACGGCCTCCAGGAGTTCGCCGCGGTCGCCGACGGCGAGGGTGAGCAGGGCGACCCGTACCGCCGGGTCGAAGCGCAGCGGGTGGATCGCGCTCGTGGTGGTGGGGCGCAGCAGGATCCTGGGTTCGCCCTCGACGACCGTGCCGAGCGGGCCGGCGCCCGGGGAGGCGAAGGTGGTGAGGGACGTGGTGTGGGTCTTGCGGACCAGTCGGGCGGCGTGGATCTCGTCGGCGAGGACGACGAGGACGCCGAGGTTCCGGCAGCCGGGTCCGGCGGCGACGGCGAGGGCGGCGGCCAGGTTGGCGGGGCCGTCGGCGCCGGGCAGGTCGGGGCGGCGCATGGCGCCGGTGACGACGATCGGTTCGCTGGTGACGCAGAGCAGGTCGAGGAGGAAGGCGGTCTCCTCGATGGTGTCGGTGCCCTGGACCACGACGACGCCGGAGCCGGCCGCGACGGTCTCCCGCACCTCGTGCGCGAGCGCGGCGAGGTCCTCGAAGGACAGGGAGGAGCTGGGCAGCCGGCGGAAGTCACGGAGCTCCACGTCGGCGTCGGGGACGACGCCGAGTCCGGCCAGGACCTCCGCGCCCGTCATGCGGGACGCGTCGCCGCCGCGCGCGGAGATGGTCCCGCCCAGGGTGAAGACCGTGACCCGGCCCATCAGCGTGCTCCGTCCGCGATCGTCTCGTGGTGGCGGATGACTTCCGCGATGATGAAGTTCAGGAGCTTCTCCGCGAAGGCCGGGTCCAGTTTCGCGCTCTCGGCCAGTTCGCGCAGCCGGGCGATCTGGCTGGCCTCGCGGGCGGGGTCGGCGGGCGGCAGCTGGTGCTTGGCCTTGAGGACGCCGACCTGCTGGGTGCATTTGAAGCGTTCGGCGAGCATGTGGACGACCGCCGCGTCGATGTTGTCGATGCTCTCGCGCAGCCGGGTCAGTTCCGCGGTGACGGACTCGTCGATATCACTCATGAGCAGCGAGCTTAGACGGATCGGGTGGCGATCGTCGGAGGGTGTTCGGGATCCGGGATCCGGTTGCTCCAGCCGCCGGGGACGGTCCGTCCCTGCTGGTCGCGGAAGCGGATGGGGGCGGTGCCGACGCGGCGGGTGAAGAGCCGGGAGAAGTAGGCCGGGTCGTCGTAGCCGACGCGGCGGGCGACGGCGGCGACGGGGAGCTCGGTGGCGGCGAGGAGTTCCTTCGCACGGCCCAGCCGGATGGAGAGCAGGTAGTCCTTGGGGCTGCAGCCGGCGGCGCGGCGTACGGCGGTGCGCAGTTCGGCGGGGGTCATGCCGTGCCGGGCGGCGTGTTCGGCGACGGAGAGCGGCTGGAAGGCGTCGCGGGCGAGGGCGGTGAGGACGGGGTCGCCGTCGGCGTTGGTGTCGGCGCGGGCGCGGCGCAGGGCGACGAGGAGTTCGTGGACGGCGGCCCCGGTCTCGACCTCCAGGAGCGGGTTGCCGCGGCGGGCGGCGCGGGCGATGCGGCCGATGGCGGCGCGGGGGGCGGCGGCGTCGGAGAGGGGGACGACGGGCCGGTCGGGTTCGATGTAGCCGAGTTCGGTGTAGGTGGTGGTGGCGGGGCCGCCGAAGTCGACGAAGGACTCGTCCCAGCCGGTCTGGGGGTCGGCGGAGTAGTGGTGCGGTACGCCGGGGGTGAGCCAGATCAGGGCGGGTGCGGTGATGGTGGTGCGCCGCCCGTCGGGGCCCCGGTACCAGCCGCTGCCGGCGCTGACGACGACGGCCACGTGGTGGTCGAGGGTGCGCGGGCCGACGGTGGGCAGGGCGCCGTGCTGCAGTCCGACACCGAGGCAGACGAGCCCGAGGCGGTGGTGGACCGGGCTGGGAGTGAAGTAGCGCATCCAGGTGTGGTACATCCGCCGTGCCTGCCTTTCTTCCGTCCTTCCGTCCAAACAGCGACGATCTTTGTCCATGGACCCGTCCGCCGCCAGAGGGTGAGGGTGAGGCCATGAGCACGTTCGCTGTGGGTGACGAGGACTTTCTTCTGGACGGGCGGCCGGTGCGGCTGCTGTCGGGGGCATTGCACTATTTCCGGGTGCACGAGGACCAGTGGGGTCATCGTCTGGGCATGCTCCGCGCGATGGGGCTCAACTGCGTGGAGACGTACGTCCCGTGGAACCTGTACGAGCCGGAGCCGGGCCGGTACGGGGACGTGGCCGCGCTGGGTCGGTTCCTGGACGCCGTGGCGGCGGCCGGGATGTGGGCGATCGTGCGGCCGGGTCCGTACATCTGTGCCGAGTGGGAGAACGGCGGGCTGCCGCACTGGCTGACGGGCCGGCTGGGGCGGCGGGTGCGGACGGAGGACGCGGAGTACCTGGCGCGGGTGGAGCGCTGGTTCCGGGTGCTGTTGCCGCAGGTCGTGGAGCGGCAGATCGACCGCGGCGGTCCGGTGATCATGGTCCAGGTGGAGAACGAGTACGGGAGTTTCGGCTCGGACCAGGGGTATCTGCGGCGGGTCGCGGATCTGCTGCTCGACTGCGGGGTGAGGGTGCCGCTGTTCACCTCGGACGGCCCGGAGGACCACATGCTGACGGGCGGGTCGCTGCCCGGGGTCCTGGCGACGGCGAACTTCGGCTCGGGGGCGCGGGAGGCGTTCGCGGCGCTGCGGCGGCACCAGCCGTCGGGGCCGCTGATGTGCATGGAGTTCTGGTGCGGCTGGTTCGACCACTGGGGCACGGAGCATTCCGTACGGGACGCGGCGGACGCGGCGGCGACGCTGCGGGAGATCCTGGAGTGCGGGGCGTCGGTGAACGTCTACATGGCGCACGGCGGGACGAATTTCGCGGGCTGGGCGGGGGCGAACCGGGCCGGTGCGCTGCACGAGGGCGAGCTGGTCCCGACGGTGACCTCGTACGACTACGACGCGCCGGTCGACGAGGCGGGGCTGCCGACGGAGAAGTTCTGGCGGTTCCGCGAGGTGCTCGCGCGGTTCGCGGAGGGTCCGCTGCCCGAGGTGCCGGCGCCGCCCCGGCGGATCGGGGGGCCGGCGGGCGCGGTCGTGGCGGAGTGGGCGCCGCTGGCGGAGGTGCTGGAGGCGCTCGGCGACGAGGAGTCGTTCACGCCGCTGCCCCCGACGTTCGAGGAGCTGGGCGTGGACCGGGGGCTGGTGCGCTACCGGCTGGAGATCCCCGGGCCGCGGCAGCCGTATCCGCTCTCGGTGAGCGGTCTGCGCGACCGCGCGGTGGTGTACGTGGACGGGGTGCGGGCGGGGGTGCTGGCCGCGGAGGACGCGGTGCTGGCGGAGCCGGTGGCGGGGCCGGCGGTGGTCGAGCTGTGGGTGGAGTCGCTGGGCCGGGTCAACTACGGGCCGCGGCAGGGCGAGCCGAAGGGGATCACGGGCGGGGTGCGGCACGAGCGGCAGTACGTGCACGGGGTACGGGCCCGGGGGCTGCGGGTGGACGCCTTCGAGGCGGGGGCGGTGGCGAAGGTGCCGTTCCGGCCGGTGGAGGACGGCGCGGTGGAGGACGGGGCGGGGGCGGGGGACGCCGGGCCGGGGCTGTACCGGGCGGTGGTGGAGGTCGCGGAGCCGGGTGACGCGGCGCTGTCCGTGCCGGGCGGGACGCGCGGCTTCGTCTGGGTGAACGGCTTCTGCCTCGGGCGGTACTGGGGTGTGGGTCCGCAGGACGCGCTGTTCGTGCCGGGTCCGGTGCTGCGGGAGGGCGGCAACGAGGTGTGGGTGCTGGAGCTGGAGGGCGGGGCGGCGGGGCGGGTGGAGCTGGCGTAGGAGGGCCGGGCGGCGGCGCGGGTGGGACTGGCGCAGGAGGACGCGCGGCGGCGCGGTGGAGCTGGCGCAGGAGGACGCGCGGCACGGGTACGGGGGCGGGCCCACCCCCGTACGCGTACCGGTACCGGCCTACCGCGTCACGGGGTCACAGCGTCGCGGCGGCGGACTTGATCGCGGCGGCGAAGGTCGAGACCTCGGTGTACACGCCGGGGTAGCCGGGCCGTGCGCAGCCCTCGCCCCAGCTCACGATGCCGACCTGGATCCAGGCGCCGGCGTTGTCGCGGCGGAACATCGGGCCGCCGGAGTCGCCCTGGCAGGTGTCGACACCGCCCTGGTTGTAACCGGCGCAGATCTCCTCGCCCGCGACGAGGGAGCTGCCGTAGGCGGCCTTGCAGTCGGCGTCGGAGACGAAGGGCACCGTCGCCTTGCGCAGGTACCGCTGCTGCGCGCCGCCCTCGCGGGTGGCGCCCCAGCCGGCGACGGTGAACGTGCCGCTGTTGTACGCGGTGGTCTCGGCGATCTTGAGGGTGGGGACCGAGGTGATCGGCGAGGCCAGCTTGATCAGGGCCCAGTCCTTGCCCGTGCCGTTGTAGCCGGGGGCCTGGAGGACCTTGGTCGACCTGACCTTGATGGCGCTGCTGGACTGCAGGTCCACGACGCCGGCGGTGGCGGTGATGCTGGTGTTGTTGCCGGAGCCGTTCACGCAGTGGGCGGCGGTGAGGACGATCTGCGGGGTCAGCATCGAGCCGCCGCAGCCCATGGAGAGCCTGACCATCCAGGGGAACTCGCCCTGGGCGGCGCGGGTGCCGCCGACGACGGGGGCGGGCGCGGCGGAGGCGGTGGAGGGCTGGAGACTGACGGCGGCGAGAATGACGGCGCCGGCCGCTGCGATTCTCTGCAGGGCACGTACGAAGGTGTTCTTCTTCAAGTGTCTGCCTTTCATGGGGGGTTGAGCCTTGATGGCATGCGCGCGTCAAGGCTTGTCCGGATTATGGGCAAGGGCTCACCGGGGCCACAAGCACGTGTTTTCGGCCAGCGGACGGGGCCGGGCCGCCCCCGTACAGTGAAGGAGAGGGGGTGTGACGTGCCGAACGACCGCGCAGCCGACGGAGTCGACGGAGTCGACGGAGTCCTCCACGGATTCCCGCACCTCGCCACGGTCCGGGCCTGCGTCACCGCGCTGTACCGGAGACTGTCGGCGGACGGGGTGCGGCGGTACGCGACGAGCGTGCCGCCGGCGGACGTGGCCTTCGGGGACGACGAGGACCTCCATCTCGGTGCGCAGCGGGTGGCCCGGGCCCTCGTGCACCACCTTGGCCTGCCCGAGGCGCGGATGGTCGTGAGCTTCCGGGAGATGGAACACGCGGCGAGTGTCGAACTGACCGCGGGACCGGAGTACTTCGTCGAGCTGAACGACCGCTTCCGGCGACACCGCAGGGACGTGGGAGCCGCCCTGGCCCACGAGATCACCCATGTGTACCTGCACCGCCTCGGCCTCGGCTTCCCCGACACACGGGAGAACGAGATCCTCACCGATGTGGTGACCTCCTATCTCGGAGCGGGATGGCTGCTGCTCGACGCGTTCCGGCGGGACGCGGTGTCCAGCCAGAAGCTGGGCTATCTGACCCCGGAGGAGTTCGGATACGTCCTGGCCAAGCGGGCGGCGCTGTTCGGGGAGGACCCGTCGCCCTGGTTCACCAGCCCGCACGCGTACGAGGCATGGACACGGGGCCGCGAGGAGGCCGCCCGGGACGACCGCCGGCCCCCGCTGGCCGCGGCGGGGTGGGCGGCCCGCCACCGCTACGCGAAGGACCGCCGCTACGGTCGGGCGGCGGCCGACGCGCCGTACTCCTTCGAGGGGAAGGGGGCCTCCGCCCGGGTGGCCTTCCCCTGCCCGGTCTGCCACCAGCGGCTGCGGGTGCCGGCGGGCCGGGACGTCCGGGCCAGGTGCGGGGTGTGCGAAACGGTCCTGGACTGCGCCCCGTAGGGGCGGTCCGCCGCGGGCCGGAGGGCGCGGGACTATTCGTTTGCGCCGTCCGCGTGCGGCGGGTGAGGGTCGGAGCATGAGCACGCTGTTCGACGCCATCCACGAGGGGGACGACGCCGTCGTGCGCGCCCTCCGGGCCGGGGCGTCCCCCGAGGCGGACGACGAGGGGGAGACCCCGCTGTACCGGGCGGCCCTCACGAACGAACCCGGGATCGTACGGCTCCTGCTGGCCGCGGGCGCCGACCCCACGCGGGGCAGCGGCGAGGAAGCGGGGGACCTGCCGCTGTGCGGCGCGGCGTGCGGCGGCCACGCCGAGGTCGTGCGGGCGCTGCTGGCCGGCGGGGCGCGGGCCGGCCAGGCGGAGGCGTACGGGTTCACGGCGATGGACTGGGCCGTCCGGCTCGGGCACGCCGAGACGGTACGGATCCTCCTGGAGCACGGGGCCGACCCGAGCCGGCCGGGGCCCGACGGCCACCCGCCGCTGGTGGCGGCGGCCCGGCGCGGCTCGACCGGGAGCGTGCGCGCGCTGCTCGAACACGGTGCGGGGCCGGTCGGGGAGGCCCTGCGTGAGGCGCGGCGCTGGATCGGTGTCGACATCGCGGAGGAGCTGCGGCGCGGCCTCCTCGGGACGAGCGGCGACGACAGCTCCGGCGAGACCGTGGTGCGCCGCGTGCACGAGGACGGCGGAGTGACCGTGGTCGTCGACCTGCTGCGAGCGGACGGCGCGCCGGGCAGCGGCAACGAACGGCAGACCGGCCACGCGGCCATCGCCACGCTCCTGGAGCAGGCCCTCGACCTGCGCACCCCGCCCGAGGAGCTGGGCGGGCGGGCCCTGCGGTGCGGGGACCCGGACCTGGACGACTGGGCCGAGACGGTCCGCGTGCTGGCCGACCGCGACGACGAGGAGACCTTCCGGACGGCCGCCGCGTGGTGCGCGGGCGAGGAGCCCCTGCGGCGGGCGCTCGGCGCGAGTGTCCTGGGCGGCCTCGACGCCTTCACGGCGCGCGCGGTACCGGTGCTGTGCCGCCTGGCCTCGGAGACGTGGCCGGGCGTGCCGTCGTCCGCAGGCGAGGCACCCCGCGAGGCGGCACGCGGCACGACACGCGACACGGTACGCGGCACGGCACCGGCCGCCGCTTCGGCCGGGTCCGCGCCCGAGACCCTGCCGGCCCCCGCCCCGGCCGTGGCGCGGGAACCCGCGCTGTCCGTGGTCGCCGCGTTGGGGCGGTGCGGGGACGCGAGCGCGCTCCCCGCGTTGGTGGCGTTCGCCTCGCATCCCGATGCCGAGGTGCGGCGGGCCCTCGGGCGCGCCCTCACCGGACCCGTGCCCGCCGGGGACGCGCGGACCGTGCAGACGCTCGTCGCGCTGAGCCGCGATCAGGACCGAGGGGTGCGGGACTGGGCGACGCTGGCCCTCGCCGAGGTGCCCGAGGACACCCCCGTCCTCCGGGAGGCGCTCGCGGCCCGGCTGGACGACGAGGACCCGGAGGTCGTCGCCGAGGCGGCCCGCGGGCTGGCGATGCGTCAGGATCCGCGGGCCGTCGAGCGGCTGGCGTGGATCCTCGCGGAGGGGTCCGCGCACGGCACGGCCCGCGACACCGCCCTCGCGGCCGTCGCGTACGTCCGGGACGACCGGGTCAGGAACCGACTGGAGCATACGAGCCCGCGATGTCGTTGACGGCCGCCCGGGCGCACGTCATCGCCGGACCGATCGTGGCGCCCGGCCGACCCGGCCGGGTCTCCCCCCTCACGGCCGCCGAGCAGTCGCCGGCGGCGTACGGGCCCATGGACGACCTCGCCGTCCACCCGTGGCGCCCGCGCGTCGCCGTGGGTGACACGGGCTGATCGCGCGTCAGCGCGTGGACACGGCCGAGTCCGCCCGCTCCTCCAGCAGGTCGACCATCCGGCGCATGACGGGCACGGGCAGGGCCGGGTTCATCGCCGCGTCGCGGGCGGTCCCCGGATCGCGCAGCAGCCGGAGCAGGACGTGCCGCGGGAGGGCGGGGTGGCGGGCCGCGCGGGCCCGTACGGAGGAGTCCGGGTCGTCGAGCAGGCGTACCGCCGTCGAGGGAGCGAGCCTCGGGTCCTGCGCCACGTCCTGCCGGACCTCCGCCGCCTCGTCCCGGCTGAGCTCCTCGACCAGCGCGGGTGTGGACTCGGCATCGCCCAGCGCGAGTCGGCGCAGTCGGGGGTTCGGGTCGGTGGCGTGGTGGAGCAGCCCGGCGCGCGGGAAGTTCGGATGGGTGCGCGGGCGCCCGGGGAAACTGAAGCTGCCGTCCCACCAGTGCCAGACCTCCAGGAGCAGGTCGGGGGGCGCGTCGTCGCAGGATTCGGCGAGGAAGAGCCGGACGACCCGGTCCTCGTCCCGGGCGAGCCGTGCGACGACATCGGGCGGCAGCCGGCGCGCGCGGGCCACGCTGCTGCGGACGTACGGGTGGCTGGAGGCGGCGAGCCGGCGCATGGCGTCCGGGTCGTCGTGGAGCTCCGCGACCCAGGGCAGGGCCATGGGGCGCCCGTCGACCGGGTCGAAGGCGAGACGCACGGCGGCCCGCTGATCCTCTGTCAGGTCGGCCCGTACGGCGATGCTGTGGCGGACCTCGTCCTCCGGGTCCTCGGCGAGGAGGGCGACGGCCGCCGGGTCGAGGCGGGGGTTGCCCGCCAGTCTCTCCCGCACCTCCGGGTCCTCGTGCGCCGCCAGACGCGCGGCCAGGCCGGGCGTCAGGCGGCAGGTGTCCAGGGCCTTGCCGGCCGTGCCGCCGAGCCGCTCGAAGCCGTCCTCGTCCAGCGAGTGGTCCTGGTGGTGGCGCAGCAGTGCGGCGGTACGGACGTGCGCGTCGGGGTCGTCGAGCAGCCCTTCCCGTGCGGGCGGGCGGAGGTGGGGCCAGGCCGGGGCGCAGGCGGCGGCCCGTACGGCGGGGACGGGGTCGGCGGTGAGCGCGTCGAGCAGGAACGCGGGCGGTCCGGGAAGCCGGGCGGCCTCGGCGCGGACCGACGGGGAGGGGTCGCGGGCGAGTGTGTCGTACGCCGCGTCGGTCAGAGCTACGCCGGCATACGCCAGCCACTCCACGGCCAGGGCCCGGTGCGCACCGCTCGTCTCCGCGGCGAGGAGCCGGAGCCACTGCTCGGCGGTCAGTTCGTGCCGCGCCTCGACCACCCGGCGGCGCACGGTCGCGACGGAATGGCCGACGGCGGCGTCGAGGACGCCCGGCGGCAGGTCCTGGCGCCACAGGAAGCCGGGGTCGAGGGCGAGCAGGCGGATCAACAGGTCGTCGGGCGCCGCCGGGTTGAAGCCCAGGTGCCCCCAGCCGTGGACCGGTGCCACCAGGTCGTCGAGGGTCATGGGCCCATCCTGCCCGGTCCCTGGGCGGCTGTGGTGAGAGACAGCTGTGGTGAGAGACGGCTGTGGTGAGATCACGCCCCCTGGGACGCGCCGTACACCGGCTGGGGCGCCTCCGCGGCCGCCAACAGCTTCAGCGTCGCCTCCCCCGCCTCCGCCGGGCTCCAGCGTGCCCCCTTGTCGGCCGTCGGGCCGGGCCGCCAGCCCTGCATTACGGTGATCCGGCCGCCCTCCGCCTCGAAGACCCGGCCGGTCACGCCCGCCGATGCCGCCGAGCCCAGCCAGACGACGAGCGGCGAGACGTCCTCCGGTACGCCCTCCAGGCCCGCGAAGGCCCGCTCCGTCATCCGGGTCCTGGCGGCCGGGGCGATCGCGTTGACCTGGATCCCGTACCGGCCCATCTCCGCCGCCGCCACCAGCGTGAGCCCGACGATGCCGGCCTTGGCCGCCGCGTAGTTGCCCTGCCCGACACTGCCCGAGAGGCCCGCGCCCGACGTCGTGTTGACGACCCGCGCCGCGGGCTCGCGCCCCGCCTTCGCCTCCGCCCGCCAGTACGCGGCGGCGTGCCGCAGCGGCAGGAAGTGGCCCTTCACGTGCACCCGCATGACCGCGTCCCAGTCGTCCTCGCCCAGGTTCACGAGCATCCGGTCGCGCAGGAAGCCCGCGTTGTTGACGAGGGTGTCGAGCCGTCCGAAGGAGTCCAGGGCGGCGGCGACGAGCGAGGCCGCGCCCTCCTCCGTGGCGACGTCGCCGCCGTGCGCGACGGCCTGCCCGCCCGCCGCGCGGATCTCCTCCACCACCTGCCAGGCGGGTGAGCCCGACCCCGCCGAGCCGTCGAGCCCCACCCCCAGGTCGTTGACGACGACCTTCGCCCCCTCGGCGGCGAAGGCGCGCGCGTGCGCCCGCCCCAGCCCCCGCCCCGCGCCCGTCACGATCACGACACGACCCTCGCACAGACCCATCTCAGCTCTCCCTGTCGACCGTTGCGGCATCCAGAAACGCGGGGCGTTCGCCGCCCCCGTGCACGAGCAGCGACGCCCCCGAGACGTACGCGGCCCGGTCGGAGGCGAGGAAGACCGCCGCCTCGCCCACGTCCGAGGGCTCGGCGAGCCGGCCGAGCGGCACCGTCGCCGCGACGGCGGCGATGCCGTCCTCGTCGCCGTAGTGGAGGTGGGACAGCTCGGTGCGGACCATGCCGAGGACGAGGGTGTTGACCCGTACCTCGGGGGACCACTCCACGGCCATCGAGCGGGCCAGGTTCTCCAGGCCGGCCTTGGCGGCGCCGTAGGCGGCCGTGCCGGGCGAGGGGCGGGTCCCGCTGACGCTGCCGATCATGACGACCGACCCGCGGGAGGCCCGCAGCAGCTCGTACGCGGCGAGGGAGACGGCCAGCGGGGCGGTGAGGTTCAGGGCGACGACCCGGGCGTGCCGTTCGCCGTCGCCCTCGCCGAGGAGCCGGTACGGAGTGCCGCCGGCGTTGTTGACCAGCACGTCCAGGCGCCCGTACCGCTCGTCCACGCGCGCGAAGAAGGCGGCGACCGCCGCGGGTTCGCGCAGGTCGAGGGGGGCGAAGGCGGCTTCCCGGCCGCCGTCGGTCACCGCCTCGTCCGGGGGCCGGCGCGCGCAGACGACCACGTGCGCCCCGGCCCTGAGGAAGGCCCGGGCGATGCCCGCGCCGACCCCTCGTGTGCCGCCGGTGACGACGGCGACCCTCCCGTCCAGCTCCATCGGCTGCTACCTTTCCTCACCACGCAGTCACCTAACAAATGTTTGGTGGAAAGGTAGCTGATCCGCTCATGGGTGTCTCCACCTCCCGCCCCGGAAAGGGCATCGCCCTCGTCACCGTCGACTTCCCACCCGTCAACGCCCTCCCTGTGCGGGGCTGGTACGACCTCGCCGACGCCGTCCGCACGGCCGGCCGGGACACCGAGGTCCGCTGCGTGGTGCTGGCCGCCGCCGGTCGCGGCTTCAACGCCGGCGTCGACATCAAGGAGATGCAGCGCGAGCACCCCAACGGGCGCCACACCGCGCTCATCGGCGCCAACCACGGCTGCGCGGAAGCCTTTTCGGCGGTGTACGCGTGCGAGGTCCCGGTCGTCGCGGCCGTCGGCGGTTTCTGCCTGGGCGGTGGGATCGGGCTCGTCGGCAACGCGGACGCGATCGTCGCCTCCGAGGACGCCACGTTCGGCCTGCCGGAGCTGGACCAGGGGGCGCTCGGCGCCGCCACCCATCTCGCCCGGCTCGTCCCGCAGCACCTCATGCGCGCGCTGTACTACACCTCGCGCACCGTCACCGCCGCCGAGCTGCACGCCCACGGCTCGGTCTGGAAGGTCGTGCCGCGCGCGGAACTCCTGGACGCGGCCATGGAGCTGGCGGGCGAGATCGCCCGGAAGGACGGATCTCTGATCCGTCTCGCCAAGGCCGCCATCAACGGGATCGACCCCGTGGACGTGCACCGCAGCTACCGCTTCGAGCAGGGCTTCACCTTCGAGGCCAACCTCAGCGGCGTCGCCGACCGCGTCCGCGACACCTTCGGCAAGGACGAGGCCAGGGAGGCCGGCTCGTGACCGACAAGACGATGACCCCCGACGAGGTGGTGGGCCGCCTGCGCAGCGGCATGACCATCGGCATCGGCGGCTGGGGCTCGCGCCGCAAGCCGATGGCCCTGGTCAGAGCGCTGCTCCGGTCCGAGATCAGCGATCTCACCGTGATCTCCTACGGAGGCCCCGACGTGGGCCTGCTCGCCGCCGCCGGCCGCATCCGCAGGCTCGTGGCCGCCTTCACCACCCTGGACTCCATCCCCCTCGAACCGCACTTCCGCGCGGCCCGTGAGCGCGGCGCCTTCGCCTTCACGGAACTGGACGAGGCCATGTTCATGTGGGGTCTGCACGCCGCCGCCAACCGGCTGCCCTTCCTGCCCGTGCGGGCCGGTCTCGGCTCGGACGTGATGACGGTCAACCCCGAGCTGCGGACGGTCACCTCGCCGTACGAGGACGGGGAGACGTTCGTCGCCGTGCCCGCCCTGCGCATGGACGCCGCCCTCGTCCACCTCAACCGGGCCGACCGGCTCGGCAACGGCCAGTACCTCGGCCCGGACCCCTACTTCGACGACCTCTTCTGCGAGGCGGCCGACACCGCGTACGTCAGCTGCGAGCGGATCGTCGACACCTTCGCCCCCGGCTCCGGCACCTCCACCGTCCCGCAGTCGCTGCTCGTCGGCCGGCACAGCGTCACCGGTGTCGTCGAGGTCCCGAACGGCGCGCACTTCACCTCCTGCGCCCCCGACTACGGCCGCGACGAGCCCTTCCAGAAGCTGTACGCGACCACCCCCTGGCCCGAGTTCGCCGAGAGGTTCCTCGCAGGCAAGAGCGAGGACGACTACCAGCAGGCCGTCCGCGCCTGGCGCGAGGAGCAGCGGTGACCACGACCACCACCACACGGGCCGAATACTGCGTCGTCGCCTGCGCCGAGGCATGGCGTGACGACGGCGAGGTCCTGGCCGCCGCCATGGCCCCGGTCTCCTCCTTCGGCGCCCGGCTCGCCAAGCGTTCCTTCTCCCCCGACCTGCTGCTGACCGACGGCGAGGCGATGCTCGTCGGCCTCGACGGGGAGGTCGAGGGCTGGCTGCCGTACCGCCGCCATCTCACCATGGTCACCGGTGGCAAGCGGCACGTCATGATGGGCGCGAGCCAGATCGACCGGTACGGAAACCAGAACATCTCCTGCATCGGCGACTGGTCCCGGCCCGCCCGCCAGCTCCTCGGGGTCCGCGGTGCCCCGGTCAACACGCTGAACAACCCCGTCAGTTACTGGATCCCCAAGCACTCGCCCCGGGTCTTCGTGGAGCGCGTGGACATGGTCAGCGGCGTCGGATACGACCGCGCGGCCGCCGCGGGGGCTGCGCGCTTCCACCGGATCCCCCGGGTCGTCTCCGACCTGGGCGTCTTCGATTTCGAGACGCCCGACCGCTCGATGCGCCTCGCCTCGCTCCACCCGGGCGTCACCGTGGACCAGGTCAGGCGGGCCACCGGCTTCGACCTGGTGATCGGCGACGACGTCCCGTACACCCGCGAACCGACCGCCGGGGAGCTGCGGCTCATCCGCGAGGTGATCGACCCCGCGGGGCTGCGGGACCGGGAGGTCCGGGCCTGATGGAGACGGCACTCACCCGACTCGCCGGCGTGCGCCACCCCATCGTCCAGACCGGCATGGGCTGGGTGGCCGGACCGCGGCTGGTCTCGGCCTCGGCCGCCGCCGGCGCCCTCGGCGTCCTCGCCTCGGCGACGATGACCGTGGAGGAGCTGCGGGCCGCGGTCCGTGAGGTGAAGTCCCGTACCGACCGGCCCTTCGGGGTGAATCTGCGGGCCGACGCCGGCGATGCCCGCGAGCGGGTACGGATCATCGTCGACGAGGGTGTACGGGTCGCCTCCTTCGCCCTCGCCCCGTCCCGGGAGCTGATCGCCGAGCTCAAGGACGCGGGCGTGGTCGTGATCCCTTCCGTGGGCGCCCGGCGGCACGCCGAGAAGGTCGCCGCCTGGGGTGCGGACGCGGTGATCGTGCAGGGCGGCGAGGGCGGCGGGCACACCGGCGAGGTCGCGACGACCGTCCTGCTGCCGCAGGTGGTCGACGCGGTCGGCATCCCGGTGATCGCGGCGGGCGGCTTCCACGACGGCCGCGGCCTGGTAGCGGCGCTCTCCTACGGCGCGGCCGGCATCGCCATGGGCACCCGCTTCCTGCTCACCTCCGACTCCACCGTCCCCGACGCCGTCAAGGCGATGTACCTGGCCGCGACGGTCAGGGACGTGACGGTGACGACCGCCGTCGACGGGCTGCCGCACCGGATGCTCCGTACGGAGATGGTCGCCGCCCTCGAACGGGCGGGCCGCGTACGGGCCTTGGCGCAGGCCGTCCGCCGTGCGGCCGGTTTCCGCAGGATCTCGGGGCTCTCGTGGTCGCGGATGGTCCGCGACGGTCTCGCGATGAGACACGGCAAGGACCTCTCGTGGAGCCAGGTCCTGCTCGCCGCGAACACCCCCATGCTCCTCAGGGCGTCCATGGTCGAGGGCCGCACCGACCTCGGTGTCATGGCGTCCGGGCAGGTCGCGGGGCTGATCGAGGATCTTCCGAGCTGCGAGGAACTCGTCCTGCGGGTCATGTCCGAGGCCGCACACGCGCTCCGCACCCTGCCATCACCAGGGTGAACCCTCATCCCCGCAAGGGAGTCCGGTCATGTCTCTGTCGAGACGCGCTTTGCTGAGCACCACGACCGCCGCCGTCCTCACCGCGGCCCTCGCCCCCACCGCCCTGGCCCGGCCGCGCGCGGGCACCGCCCTCCGCCACATCCCGCTCCAGGGCGCGGTCAACGTCCGCGACCTGGGTGGTTATCTCACCTACACGGGCGACCGGGTCCGCCACGGCCTGGTGTACCGGTCGGACGCCCTCGGCAAGCTCACCGACGCCGATGTGACGACCCTCGCCGGACTGCGTCTGGGCCGGGTCGTCGACTTCCGCATCCCGCTGGAGGTCCAGTACGACGGCGCGGACAAGCTCCCCGCCGGAGTCGCCGCGGTGTCCCGTCCCGTCACCGACAACGGTCTGTTCGGTCAACTGCTCGCGGCGATCGGCTCCCGGGATCCGGTGCGCCAGGAGGAGATGCTGGGCGGCGGCCGGGCCGCCGCGTTCATGCACGAGGTGTACCGCACCTTCGTCACCAGCGCCGCCAACCGCGCGCAGTTCGGCGCCACGCTCCGCGAACTCGCGACCCTGGGCGCGACCCCCTCGCTGTACCACTGCACCTCGGGCAAGGACCGTACGGGCTGGGCGAGTTACCTGCTGCTGACGGTCCTGGGGGTGCCGGAGAGCGCGGTCGTCGGCGACTACCTGGCCTCGAACACGTTCCGGGCCGCGTACGACGCGAAGGTGCGGGAGGGTCTGAAGCAGGGCGGGCTCATGCAGAACCCGGATCTGATCATCCCGCTGCAGGAGGTGCGGACGGAGTACCTGAACACCGCGCTCGGCGAGGTGAGGGCCGGTTACGGCGGCCTGTTCCGCTACCTCACGGACGGCCTGGGCCTGGAGCCGCACACGCTGGCGCGGCTCCAGGACCGGCTCGTCGACTAGGTGGTGCCGCCCCGGCGGCCACGGCCGCCGGTGGCACCGCCGGCGCGGGTACGGGAGGCCGCGCCGCCCGTCCGCGTCCCCGTGCCGGCGCCCGTGCGCGTACCGGTGCCGGCACCCGCGCCCGTGCGTGTACCGGTGCCGGCGCCCGTGCGCGTGCCGCTGCTCGTACCCGTTCCCGTACGGCCGGTGGCCTGGGAGCGGGTGCGGCCGGCGCCACTGCCACCGCCGCCGCCGCGGCGGGAGCGCTGGCCGCCGCCGCGGGCGGCGGGGGGCTGGGCCGGCTGCGGGACCTCGATGACGATCGGTATGCCGGACGGCTCCTGGGCGCCGGTGAGCCGCGTCAGCTCCTCGTCGCTGGACTTGATCTGCGCCGTACGGGGGGTGATGCCGGCGTTCGACATCAGCCGGCTCATGTCCCGCTTCTCCTCGGGCAGCACGAGGGTGACGACGCTGCCGGACTCGCCGGCCCGGGCGGTGCGGCCGCCGCGGTGCAGGTAGTCCTTGTGGTCGACCGGCGGGTCGACGTTGACGACCAGGTCGAGGTCGTCGACGTGGATGCCGCGGGCCGCCACGTTGGTCGCCACCAGAGCGGTGACCTGGCCGGTCTTGAACTGGTCCAGGGTGCGGTTGCGCTGCGGCTGGGAGCGGCCGCCGTGCAGCCCGGAGGCCCGGACGCCGTTGGCGAGGAGCCGCTTGACCAGCCGGTCCACGGACCGCTTGGTGTCGAGGAAGAGGATCGTGCGGCCGTCGCGGGCCGCGATCTTCATCGTGACGGCCTTCTTGTCGGTCTCGTCGGCGATGTAGAGCAGGTGGTGCTCCATCGTCGTGACCGCGCCGGCGGAGGGGTCGACGGAGTGCACGACCGGGTCGGTGAGGAACATCTTGACCAGCCGGTCGATGTTCTGGTCGAGCGTGGCCGAGAACAGCATCCGCTGACCGTCCGGCTCGACCTGCTTGAGCAGCGCGACGACCTGCGGCATGAAGCCCATGTCGGCCATCTGGTCGGCCTCGTCCAGGACCGTGATCGCGACCTGGTCGAGCCGGCAGTCGCCGCGCTCGATGAGGTCCTTGAGGCGCCCGGGCGTGGCGACGAGGACTTCGGCGCCGCGGCGCAGCGAGTTGGCCTGCTTGGTGATGGACATGCCGCCGACGACGGTCGCCACGCGCAGCTGCACCGAGGTGGCGTACGGCGTGAGGGCGTCGGTCACCTGCTGGGCGAGCTCGCGGGTGGGCACGAGGACCATGGCGAGCGGCGCCTTGGGCTCGGCGCGGCGGCCCGCGGTGCGGGCGAGCAGGGCGAGGCCGAAGGCGAGGGTCTTGCCGGAGCCGGTGCGGCCGCGGCCGAGGATGTCGCGGCCGGCGAGCGAGTTCGGCAGGGTGGCGCCCTGGATCGGGAACGGCTCGGTCACGCCCTGTGCGTTGAGCGTCTTGACCAGTGCCGCGGGCATGTCGAGGGCGTCGAAGGACTCGACGGAGGGGAGCGCGGGCGTCAGCGTCTCCGGCAGGGTGAACTCACGCGGCGGCGGAGGCGTGGCCGGTCCGCGTCCGCGGCCGGCCCCCTTGCCCTTCGGGGCGGCGGCGCCACGGCGGGCGCCGGCGTTGCCCGAGCCGCGCGCGGGGCGGCCCGAGGCATTTCCGGACGGGGTTCCGGAAGTGGATTCCGCGGCCCGGCGGGGCCGCTTTTCGGATCGAGTCATAGGGAAATGCCTTCCTGGGCCTGAGCACAGCGCGAGCCGGGACCCGCACCTGCACGGTGCGGGTCCCGGCTGCGAGAATCGCGTACGGCGATCAGGCGGGGAGGATGTTCTCCGCCTGCGGGCCCTTCTGGCCCTGCGTGACGTCGAAGGTGACCTTCTGGCCTTCCTGGAGCTCACGGAAGCCGGAGGTCGCGATGTTCGAGTAGTGGGCGAAGACGTCGGCGCCGCCGCCGTCCTGCTCGATGAAGCCGAAGCCCTTTTCGGCGTTGAACCACTTCACAGTGCCGGTAGCCACAATGATCTCCTGAATAGGTAAGGGCCCCATCCCGGAGAGTCCGGAAAACAAAATTGCGCCTGAGGAACATTCCCGTCAGGCGCACATAAAGTTCATGGGTACCAACTAGCAACACCGAAAGACTAGCACGCTGTCCCGCCCCTCCGGGCGGGACAGCGACGAGTGTCACATCCGCTCGATGATCGTGACGTTCGCCTGGCCCCCGCCCTCGCACATGGTCTGGAGGCCGAACCGGCCCCCGGTGCGCTCGAGTTCATGGAGCAGGGTGGTCATCAGCTTCACGCCGGTGGCGCCCAGCGGGTGGCCGAGGGCGATCGCGCCGCCGTTGACGTTCACCCGGTCGGGGTCCGCGCCGGTCTCCTTGAGCCAGGCGAGGACGACGGGGGCGAAGGCCTCGTTGATCTCGACGAGGTCCATGTCGTCGATGGACATGCCGGTCTTCTTCAGGGCGTGGGCGGTGGCCGGGATCGGGGCGGAGAGCATCCGGATGGGGTCCTCGCCGCGGACGGAGAGGTGGTGGACGCGGGCGCGCGGGGTGAGGCCGTGTTCCCGTACGGCCCGCTCGCTCGCGAGGAGCATGGCCGCGGCGCCGTCGGAGACCTGGGAGGAGCAGGCCGCCGTGATGGTGCCCCCCTCGACGACGGGCTTCAGGCCGGCCATCTTCTCCAGGGTGGTGTCCCGGCGGGGGCCCTCGTCGGCGGTCACGTCGCCGTAGGGCACGGTCTCCCGTGCGAAGCGGCCCTCGTCGAGCGCGCGCAGCGCGCGCTCGTGGGAGCGGAGCGCGAATTCCTCCTGGTCACGGCGGGTGATGCCCCACTTCTTCGCGATCAGTTCGGCGCCGTGGAACTGGTTGACGGGCGCGTCTCCGTAGCGGGCCCGCCAGCCCTCGGAGCCGGCGTAGGGGCCGTCGGTCAGGCCGAGCGGTTCGGCGGCCTGCCGGGAGGCGAAGGCGATGGGGATCATGGACATGTTCTGGGTGCCGCCCGCGACGACGAGGTCCTGGGTGCCGGACAGGACGCCCTGGGCGGCGAAGTGCACGGCCTGCTGGGAGGAGCCGCACTGGCGGTCGATCGTGACGCCGGGGACCTCTTCGGGGAGGCCGGCGGCGAGCCAGGCCGTCCGGGCGATGTCGCCGGCCTGCGGGCCCACGGTGTCGAGGCAGCCGAAGACCACGTCCTCGACGGCGGCGGGGTCGACACCCGATCGCGCGACGAGGGCCTTCAGGACGTGGGCGCCGAGGTCGGCCGGGTGGACGGAGGCCAGACCTCCCCTGCGGCGGCCGACCGGGGTGCGGACCGCTTCGACGATGTAGGCCTCGGCCATGACGACTCCTCCAGATGTCTACGGACGTACGGCGATCCCGTCCAGGACCATCGACAGGTACTGGCGGGCGATCTCCTCCGGGCTGTGCTGTCCGCCCGGGCGGTACCAGGACGCGGCGACCCAGACGGTGTCGCGGACGAACCGGTAGGTGAGCCGGACGTCGAGGTCGGCGCGGAACACGCGGGCCTCGACGCCCCGCTCCAGCGTGCCGAGCCACGCCTTCTCGAACTTGACCTGCGAGTCGGAGAGGTAGTGGAAGCGGGGCTGGTCGCCGAGGTGCCGGGATTCCTTCTGGTAGATGGCGACGGCGGCGCGGTGCCGGTCGATCTCCCGGAAGGACTCGGTCACGAGGGCCTCGATGGTCTCCCTGGGCCCGAGGCCGGCGGCGAGGACGGCGTCGTAGCCCTCCCAGAGCTCGGTCAGGAAGGTGGAGAGGATCTCGTCGAGCATCGATTCCTTGGAATCGAAGTGGTAGTAGAGGCTGCCGGCGAGCATGCCGGCGGCGTCGGCGATCTTGCGTACGGTCGTGGCGTTGTACCCCTGTGCGGCGAACACCTCGGCCGCGATGTCCAGGAGCTCGCGGCGCCGCTCGGGCGAGGCGGTCACCGGGGTCTTCTTCTTGCTGACATTGCGGGTGTCGCTGGCGTTGCTGGCGTTGCTGGCAGTCTTCGGCACACGTCCATTCTGGCCCTACGGGTGCTGGCTGCTGACCGAGACGGTCTCGCCGGTCATGTAGGAGGAGTAGCCGCTGGCGAGGAAGACGATGACGTTGGCGACCTCCCAGGGCTCGGCGTACCGCCCGAGGGCCTCGGCCGCGGTGAGGTCGGCGAGCAGGTCTGCGGAGGTGACCTTGACCAGGTGGGGGTGCATGGCCAGGGACGGGGAGACCGCGTTGACGCGGACGCCGTAGGCCGCCGCCTCGACGGCGGCGCAGCGGGTGAGGGCCATGACGCCGGCCTTGGCGGCGGCGTAGTGGGCCTGCCCGGCCTGGGCGCGCCAGCCGACGACGGAGGCGTTGTTGACGATCACCCCGCCGTCGCCCGCGTCCCTGAAGTGGCGCAGGGCGGCGCGGGTGCAGCGGAAGGTGCCGTTCAGGGTGACGTCGAGGACGCGGGTCCACTGCGCGTCGGTCATGTCGACGAGTGCGGCGGTGCCGCCGAGGCCGGCGTTGTTGACGAGGATGTCGAGGCCGCCGTGGAGGCGTACGGCGGTGTCGACGAGCCGCTGGACCTGTGTCTCGTCGGTGACGTCGCAGGGCAGGGAGTCGATCCGGTCGGCGCCGAACTCGGCGGCGAGGGCGGTGGCGGTCTCCTCGAGGCGGCGGGCGTGGGCGTCGCTGAGGAGGATCCTGGCGCCCTCCTCCAGGAAGCGGCGGGCGGTGGCGCCCCCGATGCCGGCTCCGGCGGCGGCGGTGATGACGGCGCCGCGGCCGGTGAGGAGTCCGTGTCCCGGCTCGTAGGGCGGGGGTGGCTTCATGGGCGCGGCTCCTTGGGGAGGCCGAGCACCCGCTCGGCGATGATGGTGCGCTGGATCTCGCTGGACCCGGCGTAGATGGTGTCGGCGCGGGAGAAGAGGAACAGCCGCTGCCACGCGTCGAGCGCGTACGGTTCGCCGCCGACGACGGTGGAGGCGGCGCCGCGGATGTCCATGGCCAGTTCACCGAGGTCGCGGTGCCAGTGGGACCAGTACAGCTTGGCCATGGAGGGCTCGGCGCCGCGCAGGGCGTTCGCCCGCATCGCCTCCAGACCGGTCCAGGCACGGACGAGCCGGTCGCGGACGAGGGGGTCGGCGAGGGCTCCGGTGTGGCGGGCGAGCGCGATCAGCCCCTCCAGTTCGCGCCGGAACCCGACCTGTTGGCCGAGGGTGGAGACGCCGCGTTCGTAGCCGAGGGTGGCCATCGCGATCCGCCAGCCGTCGCCGGGTGCGCCGACGACGTTCGCGGCGTCGGTCCGTGCGCCGTCGAAGAAGACCTCGTTGAACTCGCTGGTGCCGGTGAGCTGGACGATCGGCCGGACCTCGACGCCGGGCTGGTCCATGGGGACGAGGAGGTACGAGAGTCCGGCGTGCCTGCGCGATCCCGGTTCGGTGCGGGCGACGACGAAGCACCACTGGGACGCGTGGGCGAGCGAGGTCCAGATCTTCTGGCCGTCGACCACCCAGGTGTCGCCGTCGCGGACCGCGCGGGTGCGGACGGCGGCGAGGTCGGAGCCCGCGTCGGGTTCGCTGTAGCCCTGGCACCAGAGCTCCTCGACGGCGCGGATCGGGGGGAGGAAGCGGGCCTTCTGTTCCTCGGTGCCGTGGTCGATGAGGGTGGGTCCGAGGAGTTGTTCGCCGATGTGGTTGACGCGGGCGGGGGCGTCGGCGAGGGCGTACTCCTCGTGGAAGGCGATCTGCTCCTCGATGCTCGCGCCGCGGCCGCCGTACCGCTCGGGCCACCCCACGCAGGTCCAGCCGTGGGCCGCCATGTGCCGTTCCCAGGCGAGGCGTTCGGCGAACGCCTCGTGCTCCCTGCCCGGTCCGCCGCGGCCCTTCAGGTGGGCGAACTCGCCGGTGAGGTGGGCGTGCAACCAGTCCCGTACCGCGGTGCGGAACTCCTCGACGCTGCTCATGGCGCTGCTCATGACCGTACGTTAACCTACCAAACACTTGTTAGGGAAGGAGCGGGAGATGCCCCTGCCGTACGAGCGTCGCGGCCCCGTCGCGTACGCGACCGTGAACCGGCCCGCGACGAAGGAGGCGGGCGGCTGATGGACCTGTCGTACGGCGCCGAAGAGGACGCCTTCCGGGCGGAGGCCCGTGAGTGGCTGCGCGTCCATGTGCCGAGGGAGCCGCTGCCGTCCCTGGAGACGGAGGAGGGCTTCGCCGCGCACCGCGCGTGGGAGGCGGAACTGGCCGCCGGCCGCTGGTCGGTGGTGTCCTGGCCGGAGCGGTACGGGGGCCGGGGCGCCGACATCTTCCGGTGGCTGATCTTCGAGGAGGAGTACTACGCGGCGGGGGCGCCGGGCCGCGTCTCGCAGAACGGCATCAGCCTCCTCGCCCCCACCCTCTTCGACCACGCGACGGAGGAGCAGCGGGCCCGGGTGCTCCCGTCGATGGCGACCGGCGAGGTCGTCTGGGCGCAGGCATGGTCCGAGCCCGAGGCCGGCTCGGACCTCGCCTCGCTGACCTCGCGGGCGGTACGGACGGACGGCGGATGGCTGCTGTCCGGACAGAAGACCTGGTCGTCGCGGGCGGCCTTCGCCGACCGGGCCTTCGGCATCTTCCGCACGGACCCGGAGAAGGACCCGGACAGGCCGCACCGGGGGCTGACGTACCTGATGTTCGACCTGCGGGCACCGGGCGTGACCGTCCGGCCCATCGGCCGGCTCGACGGGAAACCGGCCTTCGCCGAGCTCTTCCTCGACGAGGTCCCCGTGCCCGACGAGGACGTGATCGGCGAGCCCGGCCAGGGCTGGCGGATCGCGATGTCCACGACGGGCAACGAGCGGGGGCTCATGCTCCGCTCCCCCGGCCGCTTCCTGGCCGCCGCCGACCGCCTCGTACGGCTCTGGCGCGAGACCGGCGGGGACCCGGCGCTGCGGGACCGGGTCGCGGACGCCGTGATCGGGGCACGGGCCTACCAGCTCTTCACCGCGGGGGCCGCCTCGCGCTTCGCGGCGGGGGCGACGATCGGGGCGGAGTCGAGCCTGAACAAGGTCTTCTGGTCGGAGTACGACCTCGCGCTGCACGAGACAGCGCTCGATCTGCTGGGCGGGGAGGCGGAGCGGGCGGACGGCGAGTGGGCCGAGGGGTACGTCTTCTCGCTCGCGGGCCCGATCTACGCGGGCACGAACGAGATCCAGCGCGACATCATCGCCGAGCGGCTGCTCGGCCTGCCGAAGGGGCGGCGCTGATGCGATTCCTGCCGACGGAGGAGCAGCGCTCCTTCGCCCGCTCACTGGACGCGATGCTGACGGCGGCGCGGACGCCGGCGACGGTACGCGCCTGGGCGGCGGGTGACCCGGCGCCGGGCCGCGCCCTGTGGTCCCGCCTCGCGGAGGCGGGTGTCTTCGCCCTCGCGGTCCCGGAGCCGTACGAGGGCGTGGGCCCCCTCCCCGTCGAACTGGTCACGGCCTTCGTGGAGTTGGGCCGGCATGGCGTGCCGGGCCCGGTGGTGGAGACGGTGGCGGTGGCGGCGCTGCTGTCGGAGCTGGCGAGGAGAGGCGACCCGGGCCCGGCGAAGCGGCTGCTCCCGGGAATCGCCTCGGGCGGGACAGTGGCGACCATGGCGGCACCCACCCGCCACCCGCCCACCACGGGGTGCGGCAAGGGAGAGGCAGAGGGGGGCACCGGCCGGCCGGACGGAGGCCCACAGCGCGACGCGCTCGACGCGGACGTCGCCGATCTCGTGCTCGTCGTCCGTGGGGACGAGCTGTGGAGCGCCGCCGGCCACGGCCCCGTGCGTCCGTCCGCCGACCCCGCGCGGCGCCTCGCGCGGCCCGTGGCCGACGGTGGGGAGCTGCTGGCCGCCGGGCCGGCCGTCGGCGCCGCCGCCGAGCAGGCCGTGCGGTGGGCGATGCTCGCGACGGCCGCCCAGGCACTGGGCCTCGGTCTCACGCTCCTCGACCGGACCGTGGCGCACGCCCGCCGGCGTACGCAGTTCGGGACCCCGATCGGGTCGTTCCAGGCGGTCAAGCACCGCCTGGCCGACACCCTGATCGCCCTGGAGTTCGCCCGGCCGTTGCTCTTCGGAGCGGCGCTCACCTTCGAGAGCGCCGATCTCGCCGCCGCGAAGGCCGCGGCCGGGGAGGCCGCCTACGCCGCCGCCCGTACCGCCCTCCAGGTCCATGGCGCCGTCGGGTACACCGAGGAGCTCGACCTGTCCCTCTGGCTGCGCAAGGCCCGGCCCCTCCGCGACGCCTGGGGCTCCCCGTCCTGGTGCCGGGCCCAGGTGCTCAGCGGGTCATGAGTCCTCGCGCGGCGCGCTGTCGTCGGTGCCGCGCCGGACCGTCCGTACCGGCCGCCCCGGCGTCCAGGTGCGGACGACCAGCTCGTCGCCCTCGACGGTCGTGCGCACCACCTCGGTCAGCTCCACCAGGAAGAGGTGGAACGGCAGCGGCGCGCCGACCTCCTGCGCGAACCGCTCGACCGTCTCCGGGTCGGCGGATTCGGCCGCCCGCCCGGAGACGCGCACGTCCCCACCGCCCATGTCGGTCCCGCCGCCCGGGTTGGCGAGCAGCGAGAACCGTGGATCGCGCCGCAGGTCCAGAGCCTTGCGGGAGTTCGGCATCATCGCGAGCCACAGCTCGTCGAAGCGGAAGTTCACCTCCAGGCCGGTGAGGCGCGGCGAGCCGTCCTTCCGTACGGTCGCGAGGACGTGATGCGTGTACCGGCCGAAGCGTTCCCGTACGGTCGCGGCGAGCTCCGGTTCGGCGGCGGCGAAGGTGGACCAGGTGGTTTCGGCGTGTCCCATGAGAGCAGTGAACACCGGATACCCGACATCTTCTGTCCGGATTACTGCGAACGCTCGGAGTCCGAACGCTCCACGCAGAACTCGTTGCCCTCCGGATCGGCCAGGGTCGCCCAGCCGGTCCCGTCCGCCTTCCGGTGGTCGCCGACCAGCCTCGCGCCGAGCGCGAGCAGCCGCTCGACCTCCTCGTCGCGGGTGCGGTCCTGCGGCTGGATGTCGAGGTGGACCCGGTTCTTGACCGACTTCCGCTCCGGCACCCGGACGAAGAGCAGACCCGCCCCCTCCGTCTCCACCAGCGCCTCGTCGTCGCCGGGCCGATCCTCGTCGGACACCTTCGCGTCCAGCACGGAGGCCCAGAAGCCGGCCAGGGTGTACGGGTCGGAGCTGTCGATCGTCACATGTCGCACAAGAGAAGCCATGGCGCCACTATCACGTGGCGAACAGCCGCTCGGCCACTGCCTTTTGACGCAGGTGGGGACGCCTGCGCGAGAGGCCGGGCGCGGACGTCATGACCGGACGATGGCCTGGGCCCGGGCCGCCGACAGCCACGTGGGGAACTCGGCGACGATCCGGTCGTACAGCTCCGCGTCCGGGACCCGGCGCGGGTCCTTCCCGGCGTGGAAGAAACCGGCGTTGTCCACCGGCCGCTTCGACGGCACGGCCAACTCGTCGAGCTTGCGCAGGAATTCGAACTGCCTGCTGCCCGGGTCGCCGAAGCCGATGAACTGCCAGAAGATCGGCAGCTTCGCCGCCTTGCACAGATACCGCTCGGCGGCGAGCTTGTTGATCGGTCCGCCGTCGGTCTGGAAGACGACCAGCGCGGGGGCCGTGGCCCCGCTGTCGAGGTAGTGGTCGATGACCGCGTCCATCGCCAGGTGGTAGCTGGTCTTGCCCATGTGGCCGAGCCCGGCGACGATCCGGTCGATCCGCCCCTGGTGGTCGGCGAGCGCGATGTCGGTCTCGGCGTCGATGTCGGTGGAGAAGAAGACCACCGGCACCCGGCCGTCGTCGTCCAGGTTGGCGGAGAGGCCCAACACCCGGTCGGCCAGGGCCTGGACGCTGCCGTCCTGGTAGTACGGCTTCATCGAGCCCGAGTAGTCGAGCACGAGATAGACGGCGACGCGCTGCCCGCTCATGCCGTGCTTCTGGAGCGAGACCCCCGCCGACTTGTAGAGGCTCACCAGCGCGGGCGCGGCTTCCTCGACCTTGCTCAGACTGAGGGCCATGGGCCCCTCCCCTCCCTGGAAGCGGACAGCATGCCGAGGGTACGTGATCGGGCGCGGTGCGCCGCCGACGAGACCGGCCCCTGTGCGTACCGAAGCATCCGCCGCGCCTACGGCCGCCGGCCCTCACCCTTGTCCGCGCGCGCCCTCTCCAACTCCTCGATGTCCGCGAGCATGGCGTCCGCCAGATCGCGCTCGGAGGCGTAGTACCGCTGGGCCCACTTGAGGGTGAGCGTGGGGTACGCCCACTCCTCCTCGGCCTTCGCCCCCTCCACGTCGACCTCGGCGCGCAGCCGCATGGACTCGGCGAACTTCCGGTGCCGGGCGAGGATTTCACGCATCTGCTCGGGTTCCAGGAGATGACCCAGCCACAGCCGGAGCATCGGACCGTGCTTGAGCACCGGCGGGTCGACGGGCGCCGTGCGCGCCCAGGTACGGACGGCCGTCATGCCCTCGTCCGTGATCCGGTAGACCCGCTTGTCGCGGCTGCCCGTCTCCTGCGCGACCATCCGGGAGGTGGCGAACCCGGCGCCCTCCAGGCGCTTGAGCTCGCTGTAGATCTGACTGAACGACGGGCTCCAGTAGAAGAAGCGCAGTGACCAGTCGGACCACTTCTTGAGGTCGTAGCCGGACAGCTCCTCGCCGAACGAGAGCAGTCCGAGCACCGCCCAGCTCGTCACCGGGAACCCGGGGATCTCCGGCTGTTCGCCCTGCCCCGCCGTCGTCGTGTCCGCCACGGACGGAAGTCTACGACGCCCTTCCCCACCCCACGTATGCCTGCTAGAAGTATTTCTATTCGGAATAGAGGAGTTCACGGTGAAGTTCTCGATGATCTTCGAGGCCCAGCTCGTCGACCCCACCCCGGAGCGCGAGCGCCAGGTCATCCACGACTGCGTCGAACAGGCCGTCCACGCCGAGCGGATGGGCTTCGACCGGATCTGGGCGGTCGAGCACCACTCCCTCACCCAGTACGCGCACATGAGCGCCTCCGAGATCTTCCTGACCTGGGTCGCCGCCCGCACGGAGCGGATCCGCATCGGCCACGGCGTGGTCACCATGCCCTTCGGCTACCAGCACCCGGTGCGGGTGGCCGAGCGCGCCGCGATGCTCGACGTCCTCAGCGGCGGGCGCGTGGACATCGGCGCCGGGCGCGGCGCCACCCGTCAGGAGATGCGGATGTACGGGGTACGCCCCGAGGACACGTACCCGCAGATGGAGGAGGCCCTGCGGATCTTCTCCCGCGCCTGGCGGGAGGAGGAGTTCGAGTGGCACGGCTCGATCGACATCGGCCCCGGCGCGGTCCTGCCCCGGCCGGTGCAGGATCCGCACCCGCCGCTCTTCATGGCCTGCTCGAAGCACGAGACGCTCAGATCCGCCGCCGAACTCGGCATCGGGGCCCTGGTGATGGGATTCGCCGGCGCCGAGGACGTCCGCGCGATGCGCGCGGTGTACGACGAGGCCATCGCCGCACGCGACGGGTCGCGGTTCGTCTCCTCGGAGGTCAACGACCACTTCTCGGCGCTCTGCCCGACGATCGTCCTGGACGACGCCGAGCGCGCGCTGCGCCTCGGCACCCGCGGCCAGCGTTTCTTCGCCGAGTCGATCGCCCATTGGTACGGCAACGCCCCGGCCCCGACCGGCTACGCGGAGGACGAGGAGGCCGCGGACCACGTCGCGGCGCTGGAGCGGCGCCGCGAGGAGTTGGTCGCCCGCCTCCACGAGGCGAACATCCCGGCGCGCCCGGCCGACACCGGCCCGTACAACACCGACCACGCCTACGGCGACGCGGACACCGCCATCGCCTACGTCGAGCGGCTGCGCGAGATCGGTGTGGACGAGGTGATGTGCCTGATCCAGATGGGCACGGTCCCCCAGGACGTCTGCATGGAGACCATCCGCCAGTGGGGCGAGAAGGTCATCCCGTACGTCCGCGCGCGGGAGGCGTCGTGAGCTCCCTGTCCGGAAAGGTCGTGATCGTCACGGGCGCGGCGCGCGGCCAGGGCGCGGCGGAGGCCCGGCTGCTGGTGGCGGCGGGCGCGCGCGTCGTGGGCACGGACGTACGGGAGGAGGAGGGCCGGGCGGTCGCGGCGGAGCTGGGCGACGCCGGGGTGTTCGTCCCCCACGACGTGACCTCCGCGGCGGACTGGCGCGAGGTGGCCGGGGAGGCTCTCCGGAGCTTCGGCCGGATCGACGCGCTGGTCAACAACGCGGCGCTGTGGCGGACGGCGCCGGTGGAGTCGGAGACGTACGAGAACTTCGAACTCCTCCTCCGCGTGAACCTGCTGGGTCCGTTCCTCGGCGTCCAGGCGGTCGTGCCGGCCCTGCGCGAGGCGGGCGGCGGCTCGATCGTGAACGTGTCGTCGACGGCCGGCCTGGTCGGCGTCCCGGGCCACGCGGCGTACGGCGCGGGCAAGTTCGGTCTGCGCGGCCTGACCCGCTCGTCGGCCCTGGACCTGGCGCGGCACGGCATCCGCGTCAACTCGGTGCATCCGGGAGCGGTCGACACGCCGATGACGGCGGAGGTGGCGGGCCGGGACTGGTCGCACGTGCCGCTCGGGCGGATGGGCCGGGCGGAGGAGGTCGGGGAGCTGGTCGCGTTCCTGGTCTCGGACGCGTCCTCGTACGTGACGGGCGCGGAGTTCACCGTGGACGGGGGGCTGACGGCCGGATGACGGATCCACTGACACCGGCGGCGCGGGCGCTGTGCGAGGCGATGTCGGCCGGCTTTCCCGGCCCGGGTTCGCCGGCGGCGCTGCGCGCGGCGGCCCGGGCGGGGGTACGGGAGGTGCCGGCGGCCCGCGAGACGACGGCGTACGGGGTACGGGTGCGGCTGTACGGCGACGAGGCGGCGGGGCCGGTCATCGTCTTCGCGCACGGAGGCGGCTGGGTCCTGTGCGACCTCGACACGCACGACGGCCTCTGCCGTGAACTGGCGAACCGCGCCGGCGCGTTCGTCGTCTCCGTCGACTACCGCCGCGCCCCCGAGCACCGTTTCCCGGCGGCCGAGGACGATGTGTGCACGGTCCTGGAGTGGGCGGCCTCGAGGTCCGCGGGCGGCCCCCTGGTCCTCGCGGGCGACTCCAGCGGCGGGAACCTGGCGGCGCGGGCGGCGTTGCGCGCGCGGGACGGGGGCGGGCCGCCGGTCGCGGGCCAGCTGCTGTTCTACCCGGCCCTCGACCACCGCCTGGACGCCGTCTCGGCGGAGGCGTACGCGGAGGGCTTCTTCCACACCACGGCCCATATGCGCTGGTACTGGGAGCAGTATCTGGGCCCGGACGGCGACCCGGTGGCCGCCTCCCCCGGCCTCGCCCCCGACCTCACCGGTCTGCCGCCCGCCCTCGTCGTGCTGGCCGACTGCGATCCCCTGCGGGACGAGGGGCTGGCGTACGCCCGGCGACTGTCGTCGGCGGGGGTGCCCGCCCAGGTCCAGCTGCACACGGGGGTCTTCCACGGCTTCCTGGGAGCGAGGGGGGTGCTCGCGGAGACGGACGCGGCCCTGACCGCCTCGGCCGCCTGGATCGCTAGCCTGTGCGCGTGAGGCCGACCACCCCGTACCGTCCCCTGGACATCACCGTCCCCTTCCCCGAGCTGAGGGCGTACGCCCGCACCGCGACGCTGCTGCATCCGCGGGCGGGCGCGCCGACGGCGGCCGACAGCTCCGTGGGCGGGCCGCTGCTGTGGCCGGCGGACGAGGCGTGGCCGCTGTGCGCGGAGCACGGCCGGGTGCCGGGCGTACGGCCGGAGCGGGCGCGGCGGTACGAGCGGATCGTCGAGGCGGCCCGGGCGCGCCCCCGGCCGGACGGCGCCGACGCCGTGCCGTACACCGACGCCGAACGGGCGGAGCTGGACGAGATGTCCTGGTCCGGCCACCAGCCGGACCGGCACGACGGATCGCCGCTGCCGCTGCTCGCGCTCGCGCAGTTCCACGTACGGGACGTGCCGGACCTGGCGGCCTTCGCACCGCCGGGGACAGACCTGCTCCAGGCGCTGTGGTGTCCGTTCCGGGGACACGACGACGCGTCCTTCGGCGACCACGGCCCTTCGACGCGGTTGTACTGGCGAAGGGCGGCGGACGTGACGGAGCCGCTGTCGGAGCAACCGGAGCCGGCGATGGTGGAGCGGAAGGAGTATCTGCCGAACCCGTGCGTGCTCTTCCCCGAGCAGGTCGTCGAGTATCCGTACGCCGACTATCTGCCCGAGGAGCTGGTCGAACGGATCGACGCGTGGGAGGACACCTTCGAGGAACGGCTCGGGGACGCCGCGCCCGGCTATCAGTACGACCTCTCCCTCGCGCCTGGCTGGAAGATCGGCGGCTGGGACTCCTGGCACCGGACGGATCTCACGCGGGTGTACTGCGGCGCGTGCGGGACGGAGATGCGGCTGCTGCTGACGATCGACTCGTTCGGGGGCGCGCGGAGCTGGGTGCCGTACGACGAGGAGCGGCCGCGCTCCTTGTACGGCCCGACCGGGATCAGCGCGGCGCGTGACGAGTACCGCGCCTTCGTCTGCCCGACGAACCCCTCGCACCCGCACCGCATGAGCAGCCAGTAGCCCGTGCATCCCCGACGACCACCCGCCCCCGCGAGGCGGACGCACCGCGGCGCCCGCCCAGTCGTCCGGACCCGCCCCTCACGCCGCTCTCGCACCGCTCGGCCGCAGACGGCCTCCCGGGCTTCGACCGGCTGCGTCGGACTCCGTCCGCCGGCCCGCCCGGCCGTCCTCCCCGTCCCGCCCCCGCGAGGCGGACGCACCGCGGCGCCCGCCCAGTCGTCCGGTCGGGGACATTCGGGGGGCGCCGCGCTCAGTTCCGTACGTCGTTGTACGGGACGTCTTGGGGGTCCTCGGACCCGGGGGTCAGACCGTCAGGGCACGGTCCGTCGGGCGGATCGGGGCCGGGAGGTCGCTCGCGCCCGTGAGGAAGCGGTCGACTCCGCGGGCCGCCGAACGGCCCTCGGCGATCGCCCAGACGATCAGCGACTGACCGCGACCGGCGTCGCCCGCCACGAACACGCCGTCCACGTTGGTGGCGAAGTCCGCGTCGCGAGCGATGTTACCCCGCTCGTCGAGGTCCAGACCAAACTGCGCCACCAGGCCGTTCTCCACGTCCGTACCCGTGAAGCCCATCGCGAGCGTGACCAGCTGGGCCGGGATCTTCCGCTCCGTGCCCGGCTTCTGCGTCAGCTTGCCCTCGACGAACTCGACCTCGACCAGGTGCAGGAACTGGACGTTGCCGTCCTCGTCGCCCTCGAAGTGGGTGGTGGAGACGGAGTAGACCCGCTCGCCGCCCTCCTCGTGCGCCGAGGTGACCTTGTACAGCATCGGGAAGGTCGGCCACGGCTGGCCGGCCGTGCGCTCCTCGCCCGGACGCGGCATGATCTCCAGCTGCGTGACCGAGGCCGCGCCCTGGCGGTGGGCCGTGCCCACGCAGTCCGCGCCGGTGTCGCCGCCGCCGATGACGACCACGTGCTTGCCCTCGGCCGTGATCGGCGGGGTCACGAAGTCGCCCTCGACGACCTTGTTGGCGAGCGGCAGGTACTCCATCGCCTGGTGGATGCCGGACAGCTCGCGGCCCGGGACCGGCAGGTCACGCGCGGTGGTCGCACCGGCGGCGATGACCACGGCGTCGTACCGCTTGCGCAGGTCCTTCGCCGTGATGTCGCGGCCGATCTCGACGCCCGTGCGGAACTTCGTGCCCTCCGCGCGCATCTGCTCGATGCGGCGGTTGATGTGCCGCTTCTCCATCTTGAACTCGGGGATGCCGTAGCGCAGCAGCCCGCCGATGCGGTCGGCGCGCTCGAACACGGCGACCGTGTGGCCGGCCCGGGTCAGCTGCTGGGCGGCGGCGAGGCCCGCCGGGCCGGAGCCGATGACGGCGACGGTCTTGCCGGACAGGCGCTCGGGCGCCTGCGGCTTGACGTCGTTGCGGTCCCACGCCTGGTCGATGATGGAGACTTCGACGTTCTTGATGGTGACGGCCGGCTGGTTGATGCCGAGCACGCACGCGGCCTCGCACGGAGCCGGGCACAGACGGCCGGTGAACTCCGGGAAGTTGTTCGTGGCGTGCAGCCGCTCGGAGGCCTGCTCCCAGTCCTCGCGGTAGGCGTAGTCGTTCCACTCGGGAATGAGGTTCCCGAGCGGACAGCCGTTGTGGCAGAACGGGATGCCGCAGTCCATGCAGCGGCCGGCCTGCTTGCTGATGATCGGCAGCAGGGAGCCGGGAACGTAGACCTCGTTCCAGTCCTTGACTCGGTCGCCCACCGGACGGGTCTTGGCGACCTCGCGCCCGGTGGTCAGGAAGCCCTTGGGGTCAGCCATTGGTCGCCGCCTCCATCATCTTCTCGGTGGTCTCGGCCTCGGAGAGACCGGCGAGCTCAGCGGCGTCCTTGGCGGCGAGCACTGCCTTGTACGTGGTCGGGATGATCTTGCTGAAGCGGTCCACGTTCACGGACCAGTCGGCAAGAAGCTTTTCCGCGACCGTCGAGCCGGTCTCCTCGTGGTGGCGGCGCACGACATCGTGCAGCCACTGCTGGTCGGAGTCCGTGAGCGCCTCGACGGCGGACAGGTTGCCGGAGTTGACGTTGTCCCGGTCGAGGTCGATGACGTAGGCGACGCCGCCGGACATGCCGGCCGCGAAGTTGCGGCCCGTCTCGCCGAGGACGACGGCCTGGCCACCGGTCATGTACTCGCAGCCGTGGTCGCCCACGCCCTCCGAGACGACCAGGGCGCCGGAGTTGCGGACGCAGAAGCGCTCACCGGTGCGGCCCCGCAGGAACAGCTCGCCGCCGGTCGCACCGTAGGCGATCGTGTTGCCGGCGATGGTCGAGTACTCGGCCAGGTGGTCCGCGCCGCGGTCCGGGCGGACGATCACGCGACCGCCGGACAGGCCCTTGCCGACGTAGTCGTTGGCGTCGCCCTCCAGACGGAGCGTGACACCGGCCGGCAGGAAGGCGCCGAACGACTGGCCGGCGGAGCCGGTGAAGGTGATGTCGATGGTGTCGGCCGGAAGACCCGCGCCGCCGAACCGCTTCGTCACCTCGTGGCCGAGCATGGTGCCGACCGTGCGGTTGATGTTGCGGATCGCGACCTGGGCCCGGACCGGCTGCGCCTCCTCGGCGGACGCCGCGTTCAGCGCCTCGGCGGCGAGCTGGATCA
Organism: Streptomyces sp. NPDC029139; assembly: GCF_055564335.1. Taxonomy (NCBI): domain Bacteria; kingdom Bacillati; phylum Actinomycetota; class Actinomycetes; order Kitasatosporales; family Streptomycetaceae; genus Streptomyces; species Streptomyces sp. NPDC029139. The sequence goes on from NZ_JBVHWN010000002.1 coordinate 270,125, forward strand.
GCTCGTTGTCGAGGGCCTTCTCCAGACCGTGGTCCTGCTCGACGAGGGCGTGGCGGACCGCGCCCTCGGGCAGCTCGGGCACGTGGAAGAGCGGGGCCAGGTCCAGGCCCTGCGCCTTCCAGTGCGTGACCGCGCGGCTGGTGTCCAGCAGCTCGGCGTGGCCGACGGCCTCTTCGAGCGTACGGAAGCCCAGCTCCGCGAGGAGCTCGCGGACCTCCTCGGCGATGAACTCGAAGAAGTTGACGACGTACTCGGCCTTGCCGGAGAAGCGGTCGCGCAGGACCGGGTTCTGGGTGGCGATGCCGACCGGGCAGGTGTCCAGGTGGCAGACGCGCATCATGACGCAGCCGGAGACGACGAGCGGCGCGGTCGCGAAACCGAACTCCTCGGCGCCGAGCAGCGCGGCGATGACGACGTCACGGCCGGTCTTGAGCTGACCGTCGGTCTGGACGACGATCCGGTCGCGCAGGCCGTTGAGCAGCAGGGTCTGCTGGGTCTCGGCGAGACCGAGCTCCCAGGGACCGCCCGCGTGCTTCAGCGACGTGAGCGGCGAGGCGCCCGTGCCGCCGTCGTGGCCGGAGATGAGGACCACGTCCGCGTGTGCCTTGGAGACACCGGCGGCGACCGTGCCGACGCCGACCTCGGAGACCAGCTTCACGTGGATGCGGGCCGCCGGGTTGGCGTTCTTGAGGTCGTGGATCAGCTGAGCCAGGTCCTCGATGGAGTAGATGTCGTGGTGCGGCGGCGGGGAGATCAGACCGACACCCGGGGTGGAGTGCCGGGTCTTGGCGACCCACGGGTAGACCTTGTGGCCGGGCAGCTGGCCGCCCTCGCCGGGCTTGGCGCCCTGGGCCATCTTGATCTGGATGTCGTCCGCGTTGACCAGGTACTCGCTCGTGACACCGAAGCGGCCGGAGGCGACCTGCTTGATGGAGGAGCGGCGCGCCGGGTCGTACAGGCGGTCCGGGTCCTCGCCGCCCTCACCGGTGTTGGACTTGCCGCCCAGCTGGTTCATGGCGATGGCGAGCGTCTCGTGCGCCTCGCGGGAGATCGAGCCGTACGACATGGCGCCGGTCGAGAACCGCTTGACGATCTCGGAGACCGGCTCGACCTCGTCGATGGAGATCGGCTGTCGGTCCGTGGAGAAGCCGAACAGGCCGCGGAGCGTCATCAGGCGCTCGGACTGCTCGTTCACCCGGTCCGTGTACTTCTTGAAGATGTCGTACCGCTTGTTGCGCGTGGCGTGCTGCAGGCGGAAGACGGTCTCCGGGTCGAACAGGTGCGGCTCGCCCTCGCGGCGCCACTGGTACTCGCCGCCGATGTCGAGCGCGCGGTGCGCGGAGGGGACGCCGGAGACGGGGTACGCCTTGGCGTGGCGGGCCGCGACCTCCTTGGCGACGACGTCGAGACCGGCGCCGCCGATCTTGGTGGCCGTGCCGTTGAAGTACTTCTCGACGAAGGCGGTGTCGAGGCCGACGGCCTCGAAGACCTGGGCGCCGCGGTAGGAGGCGACGGTCGAGATGCCCATCTTGGACATGACCTTGAGGACGCCCTTGCCGAGGGCGTAGATCAGGTTGCGGATCGCCTGCTCGGGCTCCAGGCCCTCGATGAAGGTGCCGGCGCGGACCAGGTCCTCGACCGACTCCATCGCGAGGTACGGGTTGACGGCGGCGGCGCCGTAGCCGATGAGGAGCGCGACGTGGTGGACCTCGCGGACGTCCCCGGCCTCGACCAGCAGACCCACCTGGGTGCGCTGCTTGGTGCGGATGAGGTGGTGGTGGACGGCCGCGGTGAGCAGCAGCGAGGGGATCGGCGCGTGCTCGGCGTCGGAGTGCCGGTCGGAGAGGACGATCAGGCGGGCGCCGCCCTCGATCGCCGCGTCGGCCTCGGCGCAGATCTCCTCGATGCGGGCGGCGAGCGCGTCGCCTCCGCCGGAGACCCGGTACAGACCGGACAGGGTCGCGGCCTTCATGCCGGGCATGTCGCCGTCGGCGTTGATGTGGATGAGCTTGGCCAGCTCGTCGTTGTCGATCACCGGGAAGGGCAGGGTGACCGAGCGACAGGAGGCCGCGGTCGGCTCGAGCAGGTTGCCCTGCGGGCCCAGGGAAGAGCGCAGGCTCGTCACCAGCTCCTCGCGGATGGCGTCGAGCGGCGGGTTGGTCACCTGGGCGAAGAGCTGGGTGAAGTAGTCGAAGAGCAGCCGGGGGCGCTCGGACAGGGCCGCGATCGGCGAGTCCGTACCCATGGAGCCGATCGGCTCGGCGCCCAGGCGGGCCATCGGCGCGAGGATGACGCGCAGCTCTTCCTCGGTGTAGCCGAAGGTCTGCTGGCGGCGGGTGACCGAGGCGTGGGTGTGGACGATGTGCTCGCGCTCGGGGAGGTCCTCGAGCTCGATCTCGCCGGTCTCCAGCCACTCGGCGTACGGCTTCTCGGCGGCGAGACCGGCCTTGATCTCGTCGTCCTCGATGATGCGGTGCTCGGCCGTGTCGACGAGGAACATCTTGCCGGGCTGCAGGCGGCCCTTGCGGACGACCTTGGCGGGGTCGATGTCGAGGACGCCGACCTCGGAGGAGAGGACGACGAGGCCCTCGTCGGTGACCCAGTAGCGGCCGGGGCGCAGACCGTTGCGGTCGAGGACCGCGCCGACCTGGACGCCGTCGGTGAAGGTGACGCAGGCCGGGCCGTCCCAGGGCTCCATCATCGTGGAGTGGTACTGGTAGAAGGCGCGCCGGGCCGGGTCCATGGAGTCGTGGTTCTCCCACGCCTCGGGGACCATCATCAGGACCGAGTGCGGCAGCGAGCGGCCGCCGAGGTGGAGCAGCTCCAGGACCTCGTCGAAGGAGGCGGAGTCGGAGGCGTCCGGGGTGCAGACCGGGAAGATGCGGTCGAGCTTGCCCTCGCCGAAGAGGTCGGAGGCCAGCTGGGACTCGCGGGCCACCATCCAGTTGCGGTTGCCCTTGACCGTGTTGATCTCGCCGTTGTGCGCGACGAAGCGGTACGGGTGTGCCAGCGGCCAGCTCGGGAAGGTGTTGGTGGAGAACCGGGAGTGGACCAGGGCCACGGCGGTGGCGCAGCGGCGGTCCGACAGGTCCGGGAAGAAGGGCTCCAGCTGGCCGGTGGTCAGCATGCCCTTGTAGACGATCGTGCGGGCGGAGAGGGAGGGGAAGTACGTCCCGGCCTCGCGCTCGGCGCGCTTGCGCAGCAGGAACGCCTTGCGGTCCAGCGCGATGCCCGTGTTCTCGCCGTCGGCGACGAAGAGCTGCCGGAAGACCGGCATGGTGGAGCGGGCGGAGGCGCCGAGCAGCTCGGGGGCGACGGGGACCTCGCGCCAGCCGAGGATGTTCAGGCCCTCCTCGGCCGCGATCGCCTCGATCTGCGAGACGGCCTGTGCGGAGCCGTCGGCAGGGAGGAAGGCGATACCGACGGCGTACGCGCCGGCGGCGGGGAGCTCGAAGTCGGTGACCTCGCGCAGGAAGGCGTCCGGGACCTGGAGCAGGATGCCCGCGCCGTCCCCGGAGTCGGGCTCGGAGCCGGTGGCGCCGCGGTGCTCGAGATTGCGCAGTACGGTCAGCGCCTGCTCGACCAGTGCGTGACTGGCTACACCGGTGAGGGTGGCCACGAACCCGACACCACAGGCATCGTGTTCGTTACGGGGGTCGTACATCCCCTGCGGAGCGGGGCGACCGTCCATGGGCGACCAGGCGTCGGAACGCATCGGCTCTCCCGTCGTCGTCGTGGCATATGCAGCAGCCGAGGGACGACGTTGGCCCTCCGCGAAATTTCGTGCAGGTTACATGATGGCTGGCTTCTCGCAGAACGGATAGCTCATTCCAGCATGCGGACACCGCTGACACGGAGCGGTGGCATTGGTTCACCATCAGGACAGGTCGATCTTGGGTGATTCGAGCGGAGTCGACGACCGGTCGCAGAGCGAGCCTCATTGCCCGCGGCGCTTACGCCTCATGCCCGGTGGTCATGCATTCGAAACCGCCGGGTAACGGCTAGGTATGTTGCGCTGTGCATAGTGTCTCACCGGAACGGCCGATCCGCCCAGGGGATGTACGTCACAGCAAGCATGCACGCGAAAGGCCCCCGCCGCAGAACGGAGGCCTTCCGGAGTGGACGCGGACGTCAGAGCGCGGCGCCGAAGAGCATGCCCAGCCCGTACGTGACGGCCGCCGCGGCCCCGCCCAGGACGAGCTGGCGCAGCCCGCTGAACCACCAGCTGCGGGCGGTCACCCGGGCCACCAGCGCGCCGCAGGCGAAGAGCCCGACGAGCGCCAGGAGCACCGCGGGCCACAAGGCGGTCGCCCCGAGCAGGTAGGGCAGGACGGGGAGCAGCGCGCCCAGCGCGAAGGAGCCGAACGACGACACCGCGGCGACCGTGGGCGACGGAAGGTCGTCGGGGTCGATGCCCAGCTCCTCGCGCGCGTGGATCTCCAGCGCCTGCTCCGGATCGCGGGAGAGCTGCATGGCGACCTCGCGGGCGAGCGCGGGCTCGACGCCCCGGGAGACGTACAGCGCGGCGAGCTCCTCCATCTCGTCGATCGGGTGCTTGCGCAACTGGCGTCGCTCGACGTCCAGTTCCGCCAGGACCAGCTCGCGCTGCGAGGCGACGGAGGTGTACTCGCCGGCCGCCATGGAGAAGGCGCCCGCCGCGAGTCCGGCGAGACCGGTGATGACGAGGGTCTGCTGCGAGACCGCGCCGCCCGCGACACCGGTCATCAGGGCGAGGTTGGAGACCAGGCCGTCCATCGCGCCGAAGACCGCGGGACGCAGCCAGCCGCCGTTGACGTCGCGGTGGGTGTGGTTGTCGCGGTGGGCCTCGTGCAGTGGCGCCTGCACTTCGATGATGGACATGGTTCTCCCCTGTTTTCTTCGGCGGGCCGGGCTGCGCCCGCCGCCCCCAACACCCTCGAAAATACGCTCGATGTAAGGGGTGCGCCAGCAAGGCAGGCCGTACTTACTAAGGCTGACCTTGCCCTTTTCCGAGGGGTCGGCCGGGTGTCAGCCGGGTGACAGAGACGTCCGCACGAGGTCATCGCCTCCTCGGCGTGGCACAGATCCAGGAACCGTGAAAGGGGTTCCCGGATGGCGAGCGAGACGAGAACGATGGGATGCGATACGCGCGAGCGCGCGAGGGGCGCGCTGCTCGGCCTCGCGGTCGGCGACGCGCTCGGCGCACCCGCCGAGAACATGCGCCCCTCGGAGATCCGCCGCCGCTGGGGCCGGATCGAGGGCTTCGTGTCGGACAGCCCGGCCGGTACGGACGACACGGAGTACGCGATCTTCTCCGGCCTGCTGCTCGCCCGGCACGGCTCGGCCCTGACCGTCCGGCATGTGGAACGGGCCTGGCACCACTGGATCGCCGACCTCGACGAAGGACCCTTCCGTGGGGCCGGGTTCAGCGAGCGCGGGACGCTGGAGAACCTTCGCCGCGGCCTGGCGGCCCCCATCTCCGCCCAGCACCGCCACGCGTGGTCGGACGGGCTGGCCATGCGGGCCGCGCCGTTCGGCGTCTTCGCGGCCGGCCGCCCCTCGGAGGCGGCCCGGCTGGTCGCCATCGACGGGAGCGTCAGTCACGACGGAGAGGGCATCTACGGGGGCCAGGCGGTCGCGGCGGGCGTCGCGGCGGCGATGGCCGGGGCGTCGGTGACCTCGGTGATCGCGGCGGCGCTCTCGGTCATTCCGATGGACTCCTGGACGGCCCGCTCGATGCGCCGCGCGGTGGTCGCGGCGCAGCGGGTGGAGCCGGACCCGCCGGCGCGCGAGCGGGCGGTCCGCTCGGCGGTCGTCATCGGCGGCTACCCGTGGACGGACCTGGCCCCTGAGGCGGTCGGCCTGGCCTTCGGCGCCTTCGCGGCGGCCCGCGGGGACTTCCGTACGGCGGTCCTGACCGCGGTCAACATGGGCCGCGACGCGGACACCACGGCGGCGGTCGCGGGCGCGCTGGCGGGCGCGGCCTCGGGCATGTCGGCGATCCCCCCGGAATGGTCGGCGGCGATCGCCCCGGTGACGGGCAGCTGCCTCCCCTCGATGCGGGGCTACCACGTCCTGGACATCGCGGACCTGCTGACGACGGACGACGAGGAGGCGGCATGAGCGCCCCGCCCTCCGCGCCGCGGGCATACGGCTCCCCCTCCACCGGCCCCGCGCCGGCGGGGCCCGCTCCCGCCACCGCCGCGGGCGATCGCCCCGCCCTCGCCCCCACCCCCGCTCCCGCCACAGCCGTGGGCATCTCTTCCGCCGGTGCGCGACGGGTGGGCGCGGCCCGCGAACGCGGCGTTCCTGACGAGTACGGCGACCAGGGGGCCGAGGGGGCCGCGCACCGGACCGAGGGGACCGCGCACCGGACCGGTGCCGTACGCCGGGACCTCGGGGCCACGACGCGACCGGGCGCCCCGGAGGTGGACGGCGCCCACGAGAGCCCCGGGTCCGCCGCACGCCCCGGCACCCCCGCACGGCGCGAGGCCATCGAGGGTCTCCTGCTCGGTCTGGCCGCGGGCGACGCCGCCGGCTGGCCCGCGGCCCGACACCGAGCCGCCCGCATGCCCGAATGGACCCGCCGCCTCACCCGCGAGCTCGACACCTTCGCCGAGCAGAACGCCACGACCACCCTCCCCGTCCCCATCGCCCTCAACCAGCCCCCCGAGCCCCTCCGCCTCGGCCCCTCCGACGACGCCGAGTGGGCGGTCTTCACCGCCGAGGCGGTCCTCGCCGCCCACGGTCCCCTCTTCGCCGCCCTCCCGCCCGAGCGCCGCCTGCGCGCCGCCGTCGACCTCGCCTGGAACTCCCTCGCGAGCCAGGTCGCCGCCGCCGCGGACCGCGCCCCCGAGGTCGAGTCCGCCGTACTCCCCCTCCGCGCCCGGATCTCCGTCCGGGCGGGTCTCGGCAACCTCGCCACCGGCCTGCGCCCGCCCGCCACCGGCCACGACAACCCGCACTTCTTCGACGACGCCGCCTGCGTCCGCGCCGTCGTGCTCGCCCTCGTCCACCCCGGGGACCCGGCCGCCGCCGCCGACCTCGCCGAGTTCGACGCCCGGTACACCCAGGACGGCGACGGCGTCCACGGCGCCCGCTCGATGGCGGCGGCGATCGCCGCCGCCCTCGGCGGGGCGACCGTCGACGAGGCCGTCGAGGCGGCCCTCGCCCAGCTCCCGCCGGCCACCGAGATCGGCCGCAACGCCCAACAGGCCGTCAAGATGGCACAGGACGCGACGAGCGCCTTCGAGCTCGTCCCGCTGCTGGAGCACCAGATCGTCGACCACGTCTACAGCTACGGCATCGCCGCCGCCGAAACCGTCCCGGTCGCGCTCGCCCTCGCCACCGCCGCGCGCGGCGAGGTGTCCGCGGCCGTACCCGCGGCCGCCTGTCTCTCGCGTGTCGCGGACTCCGCCCCCGCGCTCGTAGGGGCGCTCACCGGCGCGCTCGGCGGCGCCGGTTCCCTCCCCGCCACCTGGCGCGACGCCTGCCGCACGCTCGCCGGCTGCGCGCTCCCCCGTCTCGCCGGCACGGACCTCGTCGAACTCGCCGGGCTTCTGGGAGACACGGAACTGGCCACACCGGGTGGACAATTCCGACATGACACCCACACTGGATGACCGGATCACCGGAAGTCTCCTCGGGGCCGCCGTCGGCGACGCCCTCGGCGGCCCCGTCGAGGGCTACACCCCCGAACAGATCCTGGAGCGCCACGGCGGCCGGGTCACCGGCATCGTCGGGCCCTGGAACGGCGACGCCTGGCGCACCGCGCGCCCCATCGCGCCGTACCACAAGGGCGACGGGCACGTCACCGACGACACCCTGATGACCCACGCCCTGATCCGGGTGTACGAGAAGGTCCGCGACCACCTCGACGCGTACGCGGTGGCGGACCACCTCGTCCCCGACCTGCTCACCACCCCCCGCTGGATCCCTGAGCTGGAGGCCGAGGCCCTCCCCCTCCAGCGGATCTTCCTCGCCGAGAAGTGGCTGGTGGCGCGCCTCCACTACGGCCATGTCGACCCGCGCGAGGCGGGCAGCGGAAACATCGTCAACTGCGGCGCCGCGATGTACATGGCGCCGGTCGGCCTCGTCAACGCGGCCCATCCGGAGGGTGCGTACGCGGAGGCCCTGGACATCGCCGGCGCCCACCAGTCCTCGTACGGACGGGAGGCGGCGGGCGTCTTCGCGGCCTCGGTCGCGGCGGCGTGCGCGCCGGGGGCGACCCCGGACTCGGTGGTGACGGCCGCGCTCTCCCTGGCGAAGGACGGCACCCGCGCGGCGATCGAGGCGGTGTGCGAGGTCGCGTCCCGGCACACGGACGCCGAGACCGCCCTCGCCCCCCTCCGCAAGGCGGTGGCGCCGTTCGACACGGTGGGCCCGGACTACCGCGCGCCGTCGCTGGGCGCGCGCCGGCCCTCGCGGCTCCACGCCATCGAGGAACTCCCGATCGCGCTGGGCATGCTGCTGGTCGGGGCCGGCGACTTCCGGCGCACGGTCCTGGGCGCGGTCAACTACGGCCGGGACTGCGACTCGATCGCGACGATGGCGGGGGCGATCGTCGGCGCGCTCCGCGGGGAACCGGCCGTCCCCTCCGACTGGTCGAAGCAGGTGGCCGAGGCGAGCCGGCTGGACCTGCACGCTCCGGCCCAGGCGCTGGCGGCCGTCGCGCACGAGGTCTTCGCCCGCGACACGGCCCGCCGCCGGGCCCACGAGTCGGCGTACGCGGCCCTGACGAGCGCGGCCCGATGAACCTGCGCGTCACCTGGGTCCAGCCGGAGGACCTCGTCGGCCACGAACTCCGCCAGGCGGCGGAGGACGGCCGCGAGGCATCCTCGATCGCCACGCGCTGGTTCGCCGCGGGCGGTCACCCCGCGCCCCTGACGGCCGGCGCGTCCGCCTCCCCCCGCCCGGGCCTGCGCGCCCTGGCCGAGCGCCTCCTGGACGAGCTGGCCACGCTGCCCCGCCCCTCGTCCTCGACGGAACCCACGTCCCTGTCCGCCATCCAGGCCCTGACGGCCCCGCACGCCTCCCCCGGACCCGTCACGGTCCCGGCGCGGCACGGGGCGGGGGGAACGGACCCCCTGCTCGACCGGCTGCACGCCGCCTGGCTCGGGCGCGCCGCCGGATGCCTGCTGGGCAAGCCCGTCGAGAAGCTGCCCCTCGCCGCCATCCGCGCCCTCGCCCGCGCCACCGGCAACTGGCCCCTCACCACCTGGTTCACCGCGATCGGCGTCCCCCGGGACCTCCTCGAAGCCCATCCCTGGAACCGCCGCTCCGCGGCCACCTCCCTCGCCGAGAACATCGACGGCATGCCCGAGGACGACGACCTCAACTACCCGCTGCTCAACCTGCTCCTCCTCCAGCGCCACGGGCGCGACTTCACCACCGCCGACGTCGCCCGTCTCTGGCTCGACGAACTCCCCGCCGGCCGCACCTTCACGGCCGAGCGCGTCGCCTACCGCAACCTCCTGGACGGCGTCGAGCCCCCGCTGACCGCCGTCCGCCGCAACCCCTTCCGCGAGTGGATCGGCGCGCAGATCAGGGCCGACGTCCACGGCTGGACGCACCCCGGCGACCCGGCCGGCGCCGCCGCGCAGGCGTACCGGGACGCGGCGCTCACCCACACCGCCAACGGGGTGTACGGCGCCATGTTCGTCGCCGCGACGATCGCCGCCGCCGCCTCCGGGACGGCCGACGTCCACCGCGCCCTCGCCGACGGGCTCTCCGTCGTCCCGCCCCGCTCCCGGCTCGCCGCCGCGGTCCGCCTCGGCGTCGAATCCGCCCGTGCGGTCCGGGACTTCGACACGGTCGTCGACCGACTCCACGCGGCCCTCGGCGGGTATCACTGGGTGCATGCCGTCCCCAACGCCGCCGTCCTCGCCGCCGCGCTCACCCACGCCGACGGCGACTTCTCCCGCTCCGTCTGCGCGGCGGTCTCCGGCGGCTGGGACACCGACTCCAACGGCGCCACCGCCGGTTCCGTCGCCGGTCTCCTCGCCGGCCACCCCGACCGGCTGCCCGAGCGCTGGACCTCCCCCCTCAAGAACCGGCTCGCGACCTCGATCCCGTCCTTCGACGGCATCGGCTTCGACACCCTGGCCGAACTGACGTATCTGGAGGCAGTACGCCCATGACCAGCATCGTGGTGCTCGGCAGCACCAACATGGACCTCGTCGCCTTCGTGCCGAGGGCCCCCGCCCGCGGAGAGACCGTCACCGGACGGGAGTTCCGTACGATCCCCGGCGGCAAGGGCGCCAACCAGGCCGTCGCCGCCGCCCGGGCCGGTGCCGACGTGTCGCTGATCGGCGCGGTCGGCGCCGACGACTTCGGGGTACGGCTCCGGGCCGCGCTGGAGGGGGCCGGCGTCGAGACCGACCTGCTGCGCACCGTCGAGGGACCTTCCGGCACCGCGCACATCGTCGTCGACGACGAGGGCGGCAACGCGATCGTCGTCGTCCCCGGCGCCAACGCCACCGTCACCTCCCTCGACCACGGCGACGAGGCCCTGATCGCCACCGCCGACGCCCTGCTCCTCCAGCTCGAACTCCCCCTCCCCGTCGTGACGGCGGGCGCCACCACGGCCCGCCGGCTCGGGGTCCGTACCGTCCTCACCCCCGCCCCCGCCCAGCCGCTGCCCCCCGAACTCCTCGCCGTCACCGATCTCCTGGTCCCCAACGAGCACGAGGCCGCCACGCTCACCGGCGTCGCCGACCCGCACGCGGCCGCCGCCGCGCTGCTCACCCATGTCCCGGAGGTGGTCATCACCCTCGGCGCGGCCGGCTGCCTCCACGCCGCCCGGGGCAGCGAGCCGTTCACCCTCCCCGCTCCCCGCGTCCGCGCCGTGGACACGACCGCCGCCGGCGACACCTTCGTCGGCGCGCTGGCCGTCGCCCTCGGCGAGGGCAGGCCCGTCCGCGAGGCCCTGGCCTGGGCCTCGACCGCCGCCTCGCTCTCCGTCCAGCACGAGGGCGCCTCGTCCTCGATGCCGTACCGCTCGGAGATCGACGCGGCCCACGGCTCCCTCACCGGCCAGGAGGTCGACGCCGTATGACCCGCACTCCCGAGACCACGCCTCCCCTCCAGGGGCTGCGCGTCCTCGATCTCGCCACCCTCTTCGCCGGCCCGCTCGCCGCGATGATGCTCGGCGACTACGGCGCCGACGTCGTCAAGATCGAGCACCCCCGCAAACCCGACCCGTCGCGCGGCCACGGCCCGGCCAAGGACGGCGTGGGTCTGTGGTGGAAGGTCCTCGGCCGCAACAAGCGGGCCGTCACCCTCGATCTCTCCACCCCCGGCGGCCGCGACACCCTCCTCCGGCTCGCCGCCGACGCCGACGTGATCGTCGAGAACTTCCGCCCCGGCACCCTCGAACGCTGGGGTCTTGGCTGGGAGGAACTGTCCACCGTCAACCCGCGGCTGGTCCTCGCCCGGGTCACCGGCTTCGGCCAGTTCGGCCCGTACTCCCACCGTCCCGGCTTCGGCACCCTCGCCGAGGCGATGAGCGGCTTCGCCGCGATCACCGGCGAGCCGGACGGCCCGCCCACCCTCCCCCCCTTCGGTCTGGCCGACTCGATCGCCGCCCTGGCGACGGCGTACGCGGTGATGACCGCGCTCCACGCCAGGACCACGACCGGCCGCGGCCAGGTCGTCGACATGGCCATCATCGAACCGATGCTCTCCGTCATCGGCCCCCACCCCCTCTGGTACGACCAACTCGGCTACGTCCAGCCCCGCACCGGAAACCGCTCCCGCAACAACGCTCCGCGCAACACGTACCGCACCTCGGACGGCTCCTGGGTCGCCGTCTCCACCTCCGCCCAGTCCATCGCCGAACGCGTGATGCGGCTGGTCGGCCGCCCGGAGCTGATCGACGAGCCCTGGTTCGCCGACGGCACGAGCAGGGCCGCGCACGCCGACGTCCTCGACGAGGCGGTCGGTTCCTGGATCGCCCGCCACACCCGTGACGAGGCCATGGCCGCCTTCGAGAAGGCGGAGGCGGCGATCGCGCCCGTCTACGACATCCGGGACGTGATGGAGGATCCGCAGTACCGCGCGCTGAACACCGTCACCGAGGTCCCGGACCCCGAGCTGGGACCGATCCGTATGCAGAACGTCCTCTTCCGGCTCTCGGAGACCCCCGGCGCGATCCGCTGGGCCGGCCGGCCGCACGGCGCGGACACGGCCGAGGTCCTGGCCGAACTCGGTCTCTCCCCGGCCGAGATCGGCGCCCTGCGCGACAAAGGAGCCGTATGAGCCGTACGCCCCTGCCCCTCACCTGGCTGTACGTCCCCGGGGACCGTCCCGCCGTCGTCGAGAAGGCCCTGGTCTCGGGCGCGGACGTGGTGATCGTCGATCTGGAGGACGCGGTGGCCCCTGACCGCAGGGCGTACGCCCTGGCCGCCACCGTCGACCTGCTCGCCGACTCGCATCCCGTACCGGTCCACGTCCGCATCCACACACCGCACGACATCCCCCCACTGGCGCCCCTCCCCGGGCTGAGCGGTTTCCGTGTTCCCAAGGTGACACACGCCACTGACATCCGCCGGATCGCCGAGGCCGCCCCCGGCGTCCCGCTCTTCCCGCTGCTGGAGAACGCGCTGGCGCTGGAGCACGCCTACGCCATCGCGTCGGCGACCCGCGCCGTCCACGGCATCGCTTTGGGCGAGGCGGACCTCCGCGCCGATCTGGGGGTACGGGACGAGCGCGGTCTCGACTGGCCGCGCAGCCGCCTCGTGGTCGCCGCCCGCGCGGCGGGCCTCCCGCCCCCGGCCCAGTCGGTCCACCCGGACATCCGCGACCTGGACGGTCTGGCGGCGAGCTGCGCGCGCGGCCGGGCGCTGGGCTTCCTGGGCCGGGCGGCGATCCATCCCCGCCAGCTCCCGGTCATCGAGCAGGCGTACCTCCCGACGCCCGACGAGGTCGCCGCGGCCGAGGAGGTCGTCAAGGCGGCGGAAGCGGGGGAGGGCGCCCTGGCCCTTCCGGACGGCCGCTTCGTCGACGCGGCGGTCGTGGACGGCGCCCGCCGTGTCCTGACCCTCGCGGCAAGGGCCTGACCCACGGGCCCCGCACCACGCGCTCCCTCCGCCTGCCGCGGCGTCCGGTCCGCGTACGCGGACGGGGCCGCCCCGGACCTCACGGTCCGGGGCGGCCCCGTCGATGCCCTGCCCGGCGGTTCGGTCAGCTCTTGCCGGCCGTGCCCGCGCCGTTGCCCGCCGGCTCGTCGGTCTGCTCGCTCGCCGGCTTCTCGACCCCGGCGGCGTCGGCCTCGGACGTCGTGTCAGCGGACGTCGTGTCCTCGGCAGTCGTGTCCTCGGCAGTCGTGTCCTGCGAGGTCGTGTCCTCGGCGTCCGTCCCGTCCTCGTCGTCGGCGGCGGAACCGGTGACCGGCTTGTCCCGGTCCGGCTCCACGACCTCTTCCCGGCCCGGCCGGACCCGCGACGAGATCACGATGTAGACGACGGCCAGGACGAAGACGACGATCGCCGTCCAGACGTTCAGCCGCAGGCCGAGCACGTGGTGCGCCTCGTCGACCCGCATGTACTCGATCCACGCCCGGCCCGCGCAGTACGCGGCGACGTACAGCGCGAACACCCGCCCGTGGCCCAGCTTGAAGCGGCGGTCCGCCCAGACGACGAGGAGCGCGACGCCGATGCACCACAGCGACTCGTACAGGAAGGTCGGGTGGTAGATGCCTTCCTCGCGGTTCGCTCCCGCGGAGATCTTCAGGCCCCAGGGCAGATCGGTCGGCTTGCCGTACAGCTCCTGGTTGAACCAGTTGCCCCAGCGGCCGATGGCCTGGGCCAGGGCGATGCCGGGCGCGATGGCGTCCGCGTACGCCGGCAGCGGGATGCCCCGTCGGCGGCAGCCGATCCAGGCGCCCACCGCGCCGAGCGCGATGGCGCCCCAGATGCCGAGGCCGCCCTCCCAGATCTTGAAGGCGTCGACCCAGTTCTCACCCTCGCTGAAATACAGCTGGTAGTCGGTGATCACGTGGTAGAGCCGGCCGCCGACGAGGCCGAAGGGCACCGCCCAGACGGCGATGTCGGCCACGGTGCCGGCTTTGCCGCCCCGGGCGATCCAGCGCTTGTTGCCGTACCAGACGGCGACGAAGACACCGATGATGATGCAGAAGGCATAGCCGCGCAGCGGAACCGGTCCGAGGTTCAGGACGCCGGTCGACGGGCTGGGAATGTAGGCAAGGTCCATGGCAGGACCGACGCTACCCTGCCGGGCGGGTGCCAGGGCAGCCCACCCGACAACGTCTGCGTAACTACCGCTCTCAGCCGCCCGCGGCCGGGGAGGCGGTCCCCGCCTTCTTGCCCTTGTTCGCCTCGGCGACCCACTTCTTCAGGTTCTCCGGGGAGATCTGTTCGTCGCCCTTGGTGGGGAAGATCGATTCTCCGTTGAGGAGCACGGAGGGCGTGCCCCGAAAGTCGCCCTTCCGGAAGGCGTCGGTGGACTTCGCGACCCAGCTGTCGTGCGTGCCGTCCTCGACGCAGCTGCGGAAGGCGGGCGTGTCCAGCCCCGGTACCTTCCCCGCCAGCTCCAGCAGCTTGTCGTTCTTCGCGAAGGCGTCGTCCGTCTCCGGGGGCTGGTTCATGTAGAGCACGTCGTGGTACGGCGTGAACTTTCCGGCGTCCTGGGCGCACGCGGCGGCGTTCGCCGCGCTCAGGGAGCCGTTGCCGCCCATGTTTCCGTCGATGATGGTGACGAGGTGGTACTCGGCCTTGAGGGCGCCGGCCGCCTCCAGCTCGTGGATGGTGTCCCGGAACGCGTTCTCGAAGGAGGCGCACGCCGGGCAGCGGAAGTCCTCCCAGATGGTGAGCGTCGAGGGGGCGTCCGGCTTGCCCGTGGGGACGGCCGGCTTGTCGTCCCCGACGGCGCCGCTCGGCGCGACGACGGGGCCCGCCTTGTCGGAGCCGCTGTCCTTGCCCGCGTTGGCGGCGATCACACCGACCACGGCGGCCAGGCCGAGGACGCCGACCACCGCCGCCGACACGATCAGGACGCGTCGCTGCTTGTCCCGGGCCTTCTCTCGCTCGCGCTGCTGCTGGAGGCGCTCCCGCGCGCTCCGATTACCGTCACTGTTCTTCTGGCTCACGCCCTCAGCAACGAACCGGGGAGGCGCGTCCGCGCCTCCCCGGTCACAGATCCACCCGTACGGGTTACGAAACGCGGCGGACTCCCCGGGCGAGTTCGCCCGCCAGTTCCCTTACGGCGGCGAGTCCGGCGGCCTCGTCGTCGGCGTCGAGCATCCGCTTGACGAAGGCGGAGCCGACGATGACGCCGTCCGCGAAGCTCGCGACCTCCTTGGCCTGCTCGGCGTTGGAGACGCCGAGGCCGACGCAGACCGGGAGGTCGGCGGTGGCCCGGGTACGGCGGACGAGGTCGGCGGCCTGCTCGCCGACCGACTCGCGGGTGCCGGTGACGCCCATCAGGGAGGCGGCGTAGACGAAGCCGGAGCCGGCGGCCGTGATGGTGGCCAGCCGCTCGTCCTTGCTGCTCGGCGCGACGACGAAGACGGTCGCGAGACCGTGCTTGTCGGCGTGCTCGCGCCAGGTCGCGGACTCCTGGACCGGCAGGTCGGGCAGGATGCAGCCCGCGCCGCCGGCCGCCGCCAGCTCCTCCGTGAACCGCTCGATGCCGTAGCGGTCGATCGGGTTCCAGTACGTCATGACCAGCACCGGCTTTCCGGTGGCGGCGTGCGCCTCGCGGACCGTGCGCATGACGTCGGCGATCCGGACGCCGCCGCGCAGGGCGATGTCGTCGGCGGTCTGGATGACGGGACCGTCGAGGACCGGGTCGCTGTGCGGCAGGCCGACCTCGACGATGTCGGCGCCGCCGTCGAAGACGGCCTTGATCGCCGCGATGCCCCCGTCCACGGTCGGGAAACCGGCCGGGAGGTAGGCGATGAGGGCGGCCCGGTTCTCGGCCTTGGCCTTGGCCAGCGTGTCGCTGAGGAGTGTGATGTTCCCGCTCACTTGGTGTCCCTCTGAATCTCGGCGGCGCCGTTCTCCGCGGAGGCGTCGGCCTCGACCGGGGCGGTCTCGGCGTCGGTCCCGTACAGCCCGAAGTACCGGGCGGCCGTGTCCATGTCCTTGTCGCCGCGCCCGGAGAGGTTGACGACGAGCAGGCCCTCGGGGCCCAGCTCCTTGCCGACCTCCAGCGCGCCCGCGAGGGCGTGCGCGGACTCGATGGCCGGGATGATGCCCTCGGTACGGGAGAGCAGTCGCAGCGCCTGCATGGCCGCGTCGTCGGTGACCGCGCGGTACTCGCCGCGTCCGGTGTCCTTGAGGTAGGCGTGCTCCGGGCCGATGCCCGGGTAGTCCAGACCGGCCGAGATGGAGTACGGCTCGGTGATCTGGCCCTCGTCGTCCTGGAGGACGTACGACCGCGAGCCGTGCAGGATGCCGGGCTCGCCGGCGGTCAGGGTGGCGGCGTGCTCGCCGGTCTCGACGCCGTGGCCGGCCGGCTCGCAGCCGATCAGGCGGACGCCGGCGTCCGGGATGAAGGCGTGGAACAGGCCGATGGCGTTGGATCCGCCGCCGACGCAGGCGATCGCCGCGTCGGGGAGGCGGCCCGCGCGCTCCAGGATCTGGCGGCGGGCCTCGACGCCGATGACGCGGTGGAAGTCGCGGACCATGGCGGGGAAGGGGTGCGGTCCGGCGACCGTGCCGAAGAGGTAGTGGGTGCGGTCGACGTTGGCGACCCAGTCACGGAACGCCTCGTTGATGGCGTCCTTCAGGGTGCGGCTGCCGGACTTCACCGGGATCACCTCGGCGCCGAGCATGCGCATCCGGGCGACGTTCAGCGCCTGGCGCTGGGTGTCGATCTCGCCCATGTAGATGGTGCACTCGAGCCCGAAGAGGGCGCAGGCGGTGGCGGTGGCGACGCCGTGCTGTCCGGCTCCGGTCTCGGCGATGACGCGGGTCTTGCCCATGCGCTTGGTGAGCAGCGCCTGGCCGAGCACGTTGTTGATCTTGTGCGAGCCGGTGTGGTTGAGGTCCTCGCGCTTGAGGAAGACCCGAGCGCCGCCCGCGTGTTCGGCGAACCGGGGGACCTCGGTGAGGGCGCTCGGACGGCCGGTGTAGTGGACCATGAGGTCGTTGAGCTCGCGCGCGAACTCGGGGTCGGCCTTGGCCTTGTCGTACTCGACGGCGACCTCGTCGACGGCGGCGACGAGGGCCTCCGGGATGAACTTGCCGCCGTAGGCGCCGAAGTAGCCCTCGGCGCTGGGGATCTGACCCTCGGGGTCCGGAATGAAGAACTCGCTGGACATGCGGTTGCTCCTCGCGGGGCGGGACGCCCCGGGTGACGTGCGGTTGTGTGGTCACGGTAGGCGCGCGAGCCCTCCACGTACGGCAACGCCGTGGCGTTCCGGTCACGTGCGGCGACGACGCCGTGACCGTTCCGACCGTGGGACAACCGTCCCGCATGGGGTCCCCTCAGGGCGAAGCCCCGAGGGGAGGGACGGCTGGACACACGGGACGGGCCTTGCCTGGCCCAGACCCCCGGCGCGTGCGGTGCCCACGAGGGCGGCCGGTCACAGGGCGGCGGCAGGGCACGAGGACGGAACGCGCCCCGCCGGGGCGCCGTTCCGTCGTGCCCACCCGTTCCGCCCTTCAGGGCTTCGCCCTCGGGGGTGGACCCCCCTGCGGAACGAATGCCCACAACGGGGGC
This sequence comes from Streptomyces sp. NPDC029139, assembly GCF_055564335.1. Lineage (NCBI taxonomy): Bacteria > Bacillati > Actinomycetota > Actinomycetes > Kitasatosporales > Streptomycetaceae > Streptomyces > Streptomyces sp. NPDC029139. The sequence goes on from NZ_JBVHWN010000002.1 coordinate 287,789, forward strand.
GGCCGTCAGGCGACGGCGGTCGTCGTGAAGGTGCGCGCGGAGCGCGCGCGCCATCGCATGCCGTTGACCTGGCCCGGCTCGCTGCCGATCACGTACCGCACACGGCGGCCGTGGACCCGCCGCGCCGGCGCCCGGCAGCCGCGCGGGCGGCAGCCCCGGGCCAGCGGGGCGTGCGCGGGCGCGGCGGCGGTACGGAGCCGGGTGCGCATCGCACGGGTCACCGCGGCCGCGCCGAACCAACCCGGGGCGGCGAGGCCCCGGGTGCGCGGCGTGACGCGGTACGCGGTCATGGCGGGTCAGCCCCGCCCGTGGCGCAGGGCCGGGTGGGCGCCGGCGGCGACGAGGTCGGCGACGGCGGCCTTCGGGTCGCGGCCGGTCACGAGGGACTCGCCGACCAGGACCGCGTCGGCGCCCGCGTTGGCGTACGCGATGAGGTCGTGCGGCCCGCGGACGCCGGACTCGGCGACCTTGACGATGCCGGCCGGGATCTCCGGGGCGACCCGCTCGAACGTGGAGCGGTCGACCTTGAGCGTCTTGAGGTTGCGGGCGTTGACACCGATGATCCGGGCGCCGGCGTCGACCGCGCGCTCGACCTCGTCCTCGTCGTGGACCTCGACCAGCGGCGTGAGGCCGATGGACTCGGCGCGCTCGATGAGGGAGACCAGGGCCTCCTGCTCCAGGGCGGCGACGATCAGGAGCGCCAGGTCGGCTCCGTACGCCCGCGCCTCCCAGAGCTGGTACGCCGTGACGATGAAGTCCTTGCGCAGGACCGGGATGTCGACCCGGGCCCGGACGGCCTCCAGGTCGGCGAGCGAACCGCCGAAGCGGCGCTCCTCGGTCAGCACGGAGATGACGGCGGCGCCGCCCGCCTCGTAGTCGGCGGCGAGGCCGGCCGGGTCGGCGATGGCGGCGAGTGCGCCCTTGGACGGGCTGGAGCGCTTGACCTCGCAGATCACCGTGACGCCGTCCGCGCGGAGTGCGGCGACGCCGTCCTTGGCCTGCGGCGCCTTGGCGGCGCGCTCCTTGAGCTCGTCGAGGGAGACCCGCGCCTGCCGCTCTGCGAGGTCGGCGCGCACGCCTTCGATGATCTCGTCGAGCACACTCACGCGAGAGGCCCCCTTCCGGGACGGTGATGGTGACGGTGGTGAAGTTGAATCAGGTTCAGCCATGTCGATGGTATCCGCAGGAGGGCGCCGGACTCGCATCCGGCTGAGGTGCGTCCCACCTGCTGGGACTTCGCGGAAGCGGTCACGGGGCGAGCGCGGAGCCGAACGGCAGGTTCCTCACCAGGGTGAACAGGGCCAGGACGGCGCCGATGCCCCACCACCAGACGGGGGCGATCGCGACCCTCATGGGGACTCCGCGAACGGCACGAATCAGCCAGACGACCATGACGACGGCGAAGAGGGCGTAGCCGACGACGGCGAGGGCGTTGGCACCGAACGCGGTGCCGAGCTCACCGTGGGCGACGGCGTGGGCGCTGCGCAGGCCGCCGCAGCCGGGGCAGTAGATGCCGGTGAAGCGCAGGAGCGGGCAGACCGGGTAGTGCCCGGGTTCGTTGGGGTCGACGGCCCCGACGTAGGCGAAGCCGGCGACGACCACGGCGAGGCTCCCGATCGGCGCCGCCAGCCGTCGCGCGAGCGACCGGCTCGGGGGCGAGGCCGGCGGGCCGGGAAGGTACGGCCCGCCACCTTGCGCCGATGTCGGCGGGTGACCGGGGGCCACGGACCCGGGAACGTACGGCTCGCCACCTTGCGCCGGCGTCGGCGGGTGACCGGGGGCCACGGACCCGGGAGCGTACGGCCCGCCACCTTGCGCCGGCGTCGGCGGGTGACCGGGGGCCACGGACCCGGGAACGTACGGCCCGCCACCTTGCGCCGGCGTCGGCGGGTGACCGGGGGCCACGGACCCGGGAGCGTACGGCCCGCCTGTCGGCGCGGGCATCGGTGGAGGGCCGGCAGCCGCAGGTCCGGCGGAGGGGACGGGCGGGCCGCCCGCCTGTGAGGGGGCCCCTGCCGCCGGACTCGCGGCGGCCGGGCGGCCTGCAGAGGCCGGGGGGCCCGGGGGCACGGCTGGGGCCGGTACGGCTGAATCGTCGGTCACGGCGGCGGCCGTCGGCTTCGCGTCCACCCGGTGATTCTCGCCCCTGACGCGGAAAGGCGCAGCCCGGCACCGCCGGGCTGCGCCTTTCCGCGTGAAGTGCGCCGTGCGCGTCAGGCGCGCAGCTTCGCGGACGCCGCCTCGCGGGCGGCGATCACGGCCTCCGAGTCCTTCGGCATACCGAGGCCCGCGACCTTCATCGCGAGGCCGACGACACCGCCGAGGAGGACGACCGCGATTCCGGCCCAGAAGCCGGCCGTGTTGGCCGCCACCATGAAGACTCCGGCGATGCAGAAGCCGATGAAGGAGATGATGACACCGGTCCAGGCGGCCGGGGTGTGTCCGTGGGCGCTGCCCGCCATGAGTTGCTCCTCGTTGCTGTTGCTCGGTGGTGGCTCGGGGTGAGGTCTCGCGTACGAGGACTCTCGAACCACATTGTCCCGCACACCGGGGTCCGGGGATGAATCGGGGGTGGCACGACGATCACGCGTCGCGCTCAGTTCTCGTGCGTCGGGTCCTCGCCGCGGTCCAGGGCCTTCCACAGGTCCTCGGGCCGGTCGGAGGCGGCCGCGGCCGCGGTGCGCGGGGCGCGGGGCGCGCCGGACCGCTCGTAGCGTCCGCCCATCGCCGGCCAGCTCTTGCCGTACCGCAGGGCGAGGAGGCCCGCGGCGAGGAGGAGAAGCGCCCCGGCCGCCGTGACGTACGGCCAGGCGGTGTGGGTCAGGGCCGCGACCGAGGCGGCCGTGTCGCCGGTGACGCGCGCGGCCTCCGCGTCCAGGGCGTCCGTGTCGGACGCGCCGAGGAACGCGGCGAGCGCCGCGCCCGCGCCGCTGAGCGCGAGCAGGCCGGAGACGAGGGTGCGCCCGGCGCGGCGGACGGCGAAGACGGCGACGAGCGCGGCGAGGCCGACGATGGCGAGGGCCGTCGGCACGCCGGTGACCGTGCCGCCGTCGGCTTCCACCGGCACGGTGCCGCCGCCCACGGACGCCGTGCCCTCGGCCCAGATCTGGCCGGCGGAGAGCAGGACGACGGTGGCACCGAGGGTGCCGAGCAGGAGGGCCGCGGCCAGGCTGCGGCGGCCGCCGGACGAGGCGGCCGAGCCACCCGCGCGGGCGGCTCGGGGCTGGGGTACGGGAACAGCACTCACGTACCCCACTATCCCTCACGTCCTCATGCGCCGTTCATCCGGTTGGCGGTGTGGACGGCGCGGAGCACCGCGGCGGCCTTGTTGCGGCACTCGTTGTCCTCGGCGAGCGGGTCCGAGTCGGCGACGACACCGGCGCCGGCCTGGACGTACGCGGTGCCGTCACGGAGCAGGGCGGTACGGATGGCGATCGCGGTGTCGGAGTCGCCGGCGAAGTCGAGGTAGCCGACGCACCCGCCGTACAGTCCGCGCCGGGAGGGTTCCAGTTCCTCGATGATCTGCATGGCGCGCGGCTTCGGCGCGCCGGAGAGCGTGCCGGCCGGGAAGCAGGCGGTGAGGACGTCGAACGCGGTCTTCCCCTCGGCGACACGCCCGGTCACCGTCGAGACGATGTGCATGACGTGGGAGTACCGCTCGATCGACATGAAGTCGACGACCTCGACGGAGCCCGGCGCGCAGACCCGGCCGAGGTCGTTGCGCCCGAGGTCGACGAGCATCAGGTGCTCGGCCCGCTCCTTGGGGTCGGCGAGCAGTTCCTCGGCGAGGTCGTGGTCCTCCTGCGGGGTGGCGCCGCGGTGCCGGGTGCCGGCGATGGGGTGGAGCATCGCGTGCCCGTCCTCCACCTTGACCAGCGCCTCGGGGGACGAGCCGACGACGTCGAAGCCGTTCTCGAAGCGGAAGAGGTACATGTACGGCGACGGGTTGGTGGCCCGCAGCACGCGGTAGACGTCGAGGGCGGAGGCGTGGCAGGGGGTCTCGAAGCGCTGCGAGGGGACGACCTGGAATGCCTCGCCGGCCCGGATCCGCTCCTTGATGTCCTCGACGGCGTCCTGGTAGGCGGGCCCGCCCCACAGGGCGGAGAACTCCGGCAGCTCGGAGGCGGGCAGCGCGGCGGGAGCGGTCGCGACCGGGCGGGCCAGGTCGGCCTGCATCGCGTCGAGGCGGGCGACGGCGCCGGCGTACGCCTCGTCGACTCCGGTCTCCAGGTCGTTGTGGTTGATCGCGTTGGCGATCAGCAGGACCGTGCCGTCCCAGTGGTCCAGGACGGCCAGGTCGCTGGTGAGCAGCATGGTCAGCTCGGGCAGCTCCAGGTCGTCCCGGGTGGAGTCACCGATGCGCTCCAGGCGGCGGACGATGTCGTACCCGAGGTAGCCGACCATGCCGCCGGTGAACGGGGGCATGCCCGAGGCGAGGTCGCGGGGGGTGTGGAGGGCCTCGACGGTGGCGCGCAGGGCCTGGAGGGGGTCGCCGTCGGTGGGGACGCCGACGGGCGGGGTGCCGAGCCAGTGCGCCTGTCCGTCGCGGACGGTGAGGGTGGCGTCGCTGCGGACGCCGATGAAGGAGTAGCGCGACCAGGAACGGCCGTTCTCCGCGGACTCGAGGAGGAAGGTGCCGGGGCGTTCGGCGGCGAGCTTGCGGTAGAGCCCGACCGGGGTGTCGCCGTCCGCGAGGAGGCGGCGGCTGACGGGGATCACGCGGCGGTCGGCCGCCAGCTTGCGGAAGGTCTCGAGGTCCATGGCGGCTGACCTTACTGGGAGAGCGGGAGCACGTCGGCGTCGAAACAGGTGCGGGCGCCGGTGTGGCAGGCGGCCCCGACCTGGTCGACCTTGACGAGGACGGTGTCGGCGTCGCAGTCGAGGGCGACGGCCTTGACGTGCTGGACGTGACCCGAGGTGTCGCCCTTCACCCAGTACTCCTGGCGGCTGCGGGACCAGTAGGTGCAGCGGCCGGTGGTGAGGGTGCGATGGAGGGCCTCGTCGTCCATCCAGCCGAGCATGAGCACCTCGCCGGTGTCGTACTGCTGGGCGATGGCCGGGACGAGTCCGTCCGGGCTGCGCTTGAGGCGGGCGGCGATGGCCGGGTCGAGATTGCTGCTCATGCGGCCATTGTGCCGTGACCGGCGGGTGCGTCCGGCGTGGCGTCCACTGGGCGGACCGGCGGCCCCGGTCGTACGCTGGCGGGCATGTCGACCCATGCCAAGCGTGAACGTCTACTGCTCGCCGATCTGTTGGAGGCGGCCGGGCCCGATGCCGCGACGCTCTGCGAGGGCTGGCGGACCCGGGACCTCGCGGCCCATGTGGTGGTGCGCGAGCGCCGTCCGGACGCGGCCGCCGGGACGCTCGTACCGGCGCTGAAGGCGCGCCTGGACCGGGTGCAGGCCGAGTTCGCCGGGAAGCCGTACGAGGAGCTGATCCAGCTCATCCGAACGGGACCGCCGCGGATGTCGCCGTTCACCATCAAGCAGGTGGACGAGGGGGCGAACATCGTCGAGTTCTACGTCCACGCGGAGGACGTCCGGCGCGCCCAGCCGGACTGGTCGGCGCGCGAGCTGGACCCGGTCTTCTCGGACGCCCTGTGGTCCCGTCTGGAGAAGGGCGCCCGGCTGCTGGGGCGGAGGGCCCCGGTGGGTCTGGTGCTGCGCCGCCCGAACGGGCAGACGGCGGTGGCGCACCGCGGCACGCCGGTGGTGACGGTCTCCGGTGAGCCGGGTGAGCTGACGATGTTCGTGTTCGGCCGCCAGGACGTGGCGAAGGTGGAGCTGGACGGGGAGCAGGAGGCGATCGAGCGGCTGCGCGAGGTGAAGCAGCTGGGCATCTAGGGACTGACCGAAGAGACGGGCCCCGGGGCGGCTCACGTTCCCGTGAGGGCCGTGCCGGGCAGTTCCGCGCGTCGCAGGGAGCGGACGGAGAGTGCGTACACGCCGCCGGTCGCGCAGATCGCGGCGCCGGCGACGAAGACCGGGCCGAGCCCCCACAGGCCCACCGCCGCGCCGGTGAGGGGAAAGGTGAGGGGTGCGACGCCCAGGCTGAAGAAGCTGGACACCGCCGTCACCCGGCCGAGGTAGGCGGGGTCGCACTCGGTCTGGGTGAGCGCGCCGCACAGGGAGCCGCTGAGGCCGGCGAGCAGGCCGACGGAGAGCGACACGGCGACGGCGACGGGGAGCAGGGGTGCGTACGCGAGGGCGGCGATCGAGCCGGCGCCGAGGGTGATGGTCCACCCCATGACGGCCCCGGCGCGCGGTATCCGGCCCCTGACGGTGAGGAGCAGCGAGGACGCTCCGGCGCCGGTCCCGAAGCCGGCGAGGATCCAGCCGATGCCGGCGGCGCCCCAGCCGCGGCCGTCGGCGAGGAGCGCGAGGCCGACGTTGAGGGGGCCGACGAACCCGAGGTCGCTGAGCGCGACGACGATCACCAGGGGGCCGAGGACACGGTGGCGGCGGATGTAGCGCAGTCCGTCGGCGAGGTCGCGCAGGGCGGTGCCGTCGCGGGACGGCCGGCCGCCGGGCAGGGGGGCGATCCGGAGCGCCAGGAGCAGGGGCAGCGAGAAGGCGAAGAGGAGTCCGGCCGCCCCGAAGGCCGCCGCCGGTCCGCCGAGGGCGACGGCGAGGCCGCCGAGCGGGGCGCCGAGCACGAGGCCGGCGCGGTAGGCGAGGCCGCGCATGCCCTGGACGCGGGCGAGCTGGTCGCGTGGGGCGATACGGGGCGGCAGGGCGCCGACGGCGGGCAGGAAGAGGGCGTCGACGGTGCCGAAGACGAGGGCGACGGCGGCGAGCACCCAGAGGGCCGGGCTGGTCACGAGCAGGAGGGAGGCCACGCCGAGGACGGCGAGGCAGCGGGCGGTGTCGGAGACGAGGACGACTCGGCGGGGCCCGAAGCGGTCGGCGATCACTCCCCCGCCGAGCATGAGCAGGGCGCGCGGCACGGCGCTGACGGCCAGGACGAGCCCGGCCTCGGCGGGGGTGCCGCCGCGGACGGCGGTCCAGGAGAGGGCCAGGTGGTAGACGCTGTCGCCGAGGGTGGAGGCGGTGTAGGCGCCGAGCCAGCGCAGGACGTTGCCGTCGCGGTGGGCGGGGTGGGGGGTGTGGGCGGCGGGGCGTGTCGCGGTCGCCGTCATGCGCGGTAGGGGAAGCCGTGGAGGTGGACGGCGACGTTCTCGCGGCCCTCGGTGTCGCCGGCCCGCTCGGCGGCGCGGGCCCGGTCGTCGTACTTCTTCACCACGGCGTCCAGCTCCTTGCCGAGCGCGGCCAGTTCGGCGGCGGTGAGGCGGGGCAGCCACTCGGAGCTGTGGGAGGCGGAGCGCCACGCGTCGGACCAGGTCGCTTTCTCGTCGAGGAAGCGCCGGTGCAGTTCGGCGCGCTGCTCGGCGACGGTGCGGCCGAAGGCGGTGCTCGCCGCCACCATCTCGGGGGCGTCGCGCACGTCCTCCTCGTGGATGCTGAACCCGTCCGAGCTGGGCTGCCACCAGCGCTCGCGGCCGTCCGCCGACCGCGAGACGGCCTCCTCGATCAGGCCGTGCTCGGCGAGCTTGCGCAGGTGGTAGCTGACCAGCGAGACGGCCTCGTCGACCTGGTCGGCCAGCTGGGAGGCGGTGGCGGTGCGGGCGACGAAGAGGGCGCGGTAGAGGCGCATGCGCAGCGGGTGCGAGACGGCCTTGAGGGTGCCGAGGTCGGTGATCCTGCGGTTGTCCGGTGTGGGCATGACACGACCCTAGACACACAGGAAAACTTGCGCAACTAATATTGCGCAAATAATCCTGTGTATCTGGCCAAGGAAAGGGGCCCTCCAGGGGCCCCTTTTCGCGCGCGTTCAGCGGACCGGGTGGCCCGCCTCCCGCAGCGCGTCCTTGACCTGGGAGATCCGCAGGTCGCCGAAGTGGAAGACGGAGGCGGCCAGGACCGCGTCCGCGCCCGCCTCGATCGCCGGCGGGAAGTCGGCGAGACCGCCCGCTCCCCCGCTCGCGATCACCGGCACGGTCACGTGCTTGCGCACGGCCGCGATCATCTCGGTGTCGTAGCCGTCCTTCGTGCCGTCGGCGTCCATCGAGTTGAGCAGGATCTCGCCCGCGCCCAGCTCGGCGGCCCGGTGCGCCCACTCGACGGCGTCGATGCCGGTGCCCTTGCGGCCGCCGTGCGTCGTCACCTCGAACGACCCCGAGGCCGTACGCCGGGCATCGACGGAGAGGACCAGCACCTGGCGGCCGAAGCGCTCCGCGATCTCCCGGATCAGCTCGGGCCGGTCGATGGCTGCCGTGTTCACGCCGACCTTGTCGGCCCCGGCCCGCAGCAGCTTGTCGACGTCCTCCGCCGAGCGCACGCCGCCGCCCACCGTCAGCGGGATGAAGACCTGCTCGGCGGTGCGGCGCACCACGTCGTAGGTCGTCTCCCGGTTGCCGGAGGAGGCGGTGATGTCGAGGAAGGTCAGCTCGTCGGCGCCCTCGGCGTCGTACAGCTTCGCCATCTCGACGGGGTCGCCAGCGTCGCGCAGGTTCTGGAAGTTGACGCCCTTGACGACCCGGCCGTTGTCCACGTCGAGACAGGGGATCACCCGTACGGCGAGACTCATGCCGCACCACCCTTCGGTCCGTCGGGGCGGTACGCCTCGACCTCCACCTCGACGACCAGGCTCGGGTCGACGAAGCCGGAGACAATGATCATGGATGCGGCCGGCCGGACCGCGTCGAACAGTTCCTTGTGCGCACGGCCGACCTCGTCCACGTCCCGGGCGTGCGTGATGTACATCCGCGTCCGTACGACGTCCTCCGGGCCCAGCCCGAGCTGCTTCAGCGCCGCGAACGCGACGTTGAAGGAGTTGACGGTCTGCTCGTACGGGCCTCCGCCGGCGATCTGGCCGTCGATGATGGACGTGCAGCCGGCGACCAGGACCAGACCGTTCGGCAGCTCCACCGCGCGGGAGTAGCCGAACTGCTCCTCCCAGGGGGCGCCGGTCACCACCTTGCGTACGGCGTCGCGTCCGGGGTCGGTCATACGGAAGCCACCGCCTCCAGCGCTTCCTCCAGGGTGAACGCCTTGGCGTACAGCGCCTTGCCGACGATCGCGCCCTCGACGCCCAGCGGCACCAGGCCGGACAGGGCGCGCAGGTCGTCCAGGGACGACACGCCGCCCGAGGCGACGACCGGCTTGTCGGTCGCGGCGCAGACGTTCTTCAGGAGCTCCAGGTTCGGGCCCTGGAGCGTGCCGTCCTTGGCGATGTCGGTGACGACGTAGCGGGCGCAGCCCTCGGAGTCGAGGCGGGCCAGCGTCTCGTACAGGTCGCCGCCGTCGCGGGTCCAGCCACGGCCCCGCAGGGTCGTGCCGCGCACGTCCAGGCCGACGGCGATCTTGTCGCCGTGCTCGGCGATGACCTTGGCGACCCACTCGGGGGTCTCCAGGGCCGCGGTGCCCAGGTTGACGCGGGTGCAGCCGGTGGCGAGGGCGGCCGCGAGCGAGGCGTCGTCGCGGATGCCGCCGGAGAGCTCGACCTTGATGTCCATCGCCTGGGCGACCTCGGCGATCAGCTCCCGGTTGTCCCCGGTGCCGAAGGCGGCGTCGAGGTCGACCAGGTGCAGCCACTCGGCGCCGGAGCGCTGCCAGGCGAGGGCGGCCTCCAGCGGGGAGCCGTAGGAGGTCTCCGTACCGGACTCGCCGTGCACGAGGCGGACGGCCTGGCCGTCGCGGACGTCGACGGCGGGGAGGAGTTCAAGCTTCTGAGCCATGATCAGAGGGTCTCGATCCAATTGGTGAGGAGCTGGGCACCGGCGTCGCCGGACTTCTCGGGGTGGAACTGGGTCGCCCACAGGGCACCGTTCTCGACGGCCGCGACGAACGGCTCGCCGTGGGTGGACCAGGTGACCTTGGGGGCGCGGATGTTGGGGTTGCCGACCTCCAGGGACCACTCGCGCACCGCGTAGGAGTGCACGAAGTAGAACCGGGCGTCGGCGTCGAGGCCCGCGAACAACTCGCTGTCCTCGGGCGCCTCGACGGTGTTCCAGCCCATGTGGGGCACGACGGGGGCCTTCAGCGGCTCGACCGTACCGGGCCACTCGTCGAGACCGTCGGTCTCCACGCCGTGCTCGATGCCCCGGGCGAAGAGGATCTGCATGCCGACGCAGATGCCCATGACGGGACGGCCGCCGGAGAGCCGGCGGTCGATGATCCACTCGCCGCGGGCCTCCCTGAGGCCCTTCATGCAGGCGGAGAAGGCTCCGACGCCGGGGACGAGGAGACCGTCGGCGTTCATGGCTCTGTCGTAGTCGCGGGTGATCTCGACCTCGGCGCCGACATGGGCCAGAGCCCGCTCGGCGGAGCGGACGTTGCCGAAGCCGTAGTCGAAGACCACGACCTTCTTCGGAGTGCTCGCGGTGCTCATTCGGCTCATTCCCAGATTCCCTGGATCCGAAGGACGCCGGCGACCAGGCACATCACGGAGGCGATGGCGAGGACGGCGATCACGCCCTTGGGCAGCTTCTGCTTCGAGAAGGAGTACACACCGCCGGCGAGGAAGAGCCCGACGACGATGAGGATGGTGGAGAGGCCGGTCATGGGGTTAGAGGGCGCCCTTCGTGGACGGCAGGATGCCGGCCGCGCGCGGGTCGCGCTCGGAGGCGTAGCGCAGGGCGCGGGCGAGCGCCTTGAACTGGCACTCCACGATGTGGTGGGCGTTGCGCCCGTACGGCACGTGGATGTGCAGCGCGATCTGCGCCTGCGCGACGAAGGACTCGAAGATGTGCCGGGTCATCGTCGTGTCGTAGGAGCCGATCATCGGCGCCATGTTCTCGGGCTCGGTGTGCACCAGGTAGGGGCGGCCGGAGAGGTCGACCGTGACCTGGGCGAGCGACTCGTCCAGCGGGACGGTGCAGTTGCCGAAGCGGTAGATGCCGACCTTGTCGCCGAGGGCCTGCTTGAAGGCGGCGCCGAGGGCGAGGGCGGTGTCCTCGATGGTGTGGTGCGAGTCGATGTGCAGGTCGCCGTCCGTCTTGACCGTGAGGTCGAAGAGGCCGTGGCGGCCGAGCTGGTCGAGCATGTGGTCGTAGAAGCCGACGCCGGTGGCGACGTCGACCTTGCCGGTGCCGTCGAGGTCTATCTCGACGACGACCGAGGTCTCCTTGGTGGTGCGTTCGACCCGTCCTACGCGGCTCATGAACTCTGCTCCTTCTTCAAAGCGCGTACCGCATCGAGGAACGCGTCGTTCTCTTCGGGGGTGCCGGCGGTGACCCGCAGCCAGCCCGGTACGCCGTTGTCCCGGACCAGGACGCCCCGGTCGAGGATCTTCTGCCAGGCCGCGTGGGAGCCCTCGGCTCCGTCGAAGTGGCCGAACTGGACGAAGTTGGCGTCGGACTCGGTGACCTCGTAGCCGATCGCCCGCAACTCGGTGACCAGGCGGTCCCGCTCGGCCTTGAGCTGCTCGACGTACCCGAGGAGCGTGTCGGTGTGCTCCAGGGCGGCCAGGGCGGTGGCCTGGGTGACGGCGGAGAGGTGGTACGGCAGGCGGACGAGCTGCACGGCGTCGACCACGGCCGGGTGGGCGGCCAGGTAGCCCAGGCGCAGTCCGGCGGCGCCGAAGGCCTTCGACATGGTGCGGGAGACGACCAGGGTCGGCCGGCCCTCGATCAGCGGCAGCAGCGAGTCCCAGTGGCTGAACTCGACGTACGCCTCGTCCACGACCACCAGCGAGGGCTTCGCGGCCTGGGCGGCCTCGTACAGCGCGAGCACGGTCCCGGCGTCGACGGCCGTGCCCGTGGGGTTGTTGGGCGAGGTGATGAAGACGACGTCCGGCCGGTGCTCGGCGATGGCCTTCTCGGCCGCCTCGACGTCGATGGTGAAGTCGGCGTTGCGCGGTCCGGAGATCCAGCCGGTGCCGGTGCCGCGCGCGATGAGGCCGTGCATCGAGTACGAGGGCTCGAAGCCGATGGCCGTACGGCCCGGCCCGCCGAAGGTCTGCAGCAGCTGCTGGAGGACCTCGTTGGAGCCGTTGGCGGCCCAGACGTTCTCGACGGCGACCGGGTGCTTCCCGGTACGGGTGAGGTAGCGGGCGAGCTCGGTGCGCAGCTCGACGGCGTCCCGGTCGGGGTAGCGGTTGAGGCCGCGGGCGGCCTCGGCGACCCGCTCCGCGATCCGGGCCACGAGGGGCTCGGGCAGCGGGTAGGGGTTCTCGTTGGTGTTCAGCTGGACCGGGACGTCGAGCTGGGGCGCGCCGTAGGGGGACTTGCCCTTCAGCTCGTCGCGGATGGGCAGTTCGTCCCAGGGGGACACGGCGGGGTCGCCGACGCTGTCGTACGAGGTCACTGGCCGGGCACCTTCCATCCGAAGCGCGCCTTCAGGGCCGCGCCGTGGGCGGGCAGGTCCTCCGCCTCGGCCAGCGTCACCACGTGGTGGGTGACCTCGGCCAGGGCGTCGCGCGTGTAGTCCACGATGTGGATGCCGCGCAGGAAGGTCTGCACAGACAGGCCCGAGGAGTGGCAGGCGCAGCCGCCGGTGGGCAGCACGTGGTTGGAGCCGGCGCAGTAGTCGCCGAGGGAGACCGGGGCCCAGGGGCCGACGAAGATCGCGCCGGCGTTGCGGACGCGGTCCGCGCGGGCGGCGGCGTCGGCGGTCTGGATCTCCAGGTGCTCGGCGCCGTAGGCGTCGACGACCGTGAGGCCGTCCTCCAGGTCGCGGACGAGGACGATCGCGGACTGCTTTCCGGCCAGGGCCGGGACGATGCGGTCGTCGATGTGCTTGCTCGCGGCCACCTGGGTCTTGAGCTCGGCCTCGGTGGCGGCGGCCAGTTCCTCGGAGTCGGTGACGAGGACGGCGGCGGCCATCGGGTCGTGCTCGGCCTGGCTGATCAGGTCGGCGGCGACGTGGACGGGGTCGGCGGTGGAGTCGGCGAGGATCGCGATCTCGGTCGGGCCCGCCTCGGCGTCGATGCCGATGCGGCCCTTGAGGAGGCGCTTGGCGGCGGCGACGTAGATGTTGCCGGGGCCGGTGACCAGGTTGACGGGGGCGCAGCCGGGCGCGTCCGCGGTGCCCTCGGTGCCGTACGCGAACATGGCGATGGCCTGGGCGCCGCCCGCGGCGTACACCTCGTCGACGCCGAGCAGCGCGCACGCGGCGAGGATCGTCGGGTGCGGCAGGCCGCCGAACTCCTTCTGGGGCGGCGAGGCGATCGCGACGCCCTCGACGCCGGCCTCCTGGGCCGGGACGACGTTCATGACGACGGACGAGGGGTAGACGGAGCGGCCGCCGGGGACGTAGAGCCCCACGCGCTCGACCGGGACCCACTTCTCGGTGACCGTGCCGCCGGGCACGACCTGGGTGGTGTGGGTGGTGCGGCGCTGCTCGCGGTGGACGATCCTGGCCCGGCGGATGGACTCCTCCAGGGCCGCCCGGACGGCCGGGTCCAGCTCGTCGAGGGCGCGGGTGATCGCCTCGGCGGGGACGCGCAGGCCGTCGACGCGGACGCCGTCGAACTTCTCGCCGTAGTCGATCACAGCGGCCGCGCCATGATGCCGTACGTCCTCGCAGATGGGCCGCACCGTCTCCAGGGCGGCTTCCACGTCGAACTCGGCACGGGGCAGCAGGTCGCGGAGCGCGGCACCCTCGGGGAGGGTGTCGTCGCGCAGATCGATTCGAGAGATCACGGGTCAATTCTCGCAGACGCCCCACAGGCGCCGGACGTCCGTATCACTGGCTGATACGAGCCACAGTGGCGTCTTGTCGCCACAGCTGACCGTTAGCGTTCAGCCCGTCACTCAGCGGGAAGAACGGCTGTACGAATCCGGTGAAGCGGATTCGTGGAAAGCGAGGGGGCGGCAGTGACCGAGCCGCACGAGGACGGAATTCCGGACGGACTGACAGGCCCCGAGCGGGCCATGTGGCGGGCGTTCCGGATCGGCAGGAGCTGCGATCTGAGCGAGGGGGACGCGGCGCGGGACGATCCTTTCGGCCCGCATGTCTGGGGGGAGGGGCGGAGTGTGCGCGCCGAGGTGGTGGCGCTGCTGCTGCTCGACGGACCGCCCGCGCGGCCCGGGCGCGTCGCGGCGCTCAAGCTGCGCGGCGTGCGGATCACGGGGGTGCTCAATCTCGCGGGCGGGACGATCGACCCGTACGTGGAGCTGAACCGCTGCCGGTTCGACCAGGAGATCGTGCTGCCGGAGGCGCGCTTCGGGACGGTGCGGATGGTGGAGTGCGCGATACCCCGGCTGGAGGCGGCGCGGCTGCACACCGAGGGGGATCTGCATCTGCCGCGCTGCCGGGTGGACCGGGGGATCCGGCTCACGGACGCGCAGATCGGCACGGACCTGCTGATCAACCAGATCCGGGTGTGGCCGGACCGGCGCGGCCGGGCGATCACGGCGGACGGGCTGGCGGTGGCGCAGGACCTCCAGGCCGAGCTGATCGAGACGTACGGCGAGACGAGTCTGCGCGGCGCGAAGGTGGGCGTGTCGCTGAGCCTGCGGGGGAGCGTGCTGCGCGGGGCGCAGCAGCGGCGGGCGCTGAACGCTCCGCAGCTGACGGTGGAGCGCTCGCTCTATCTGAACGCGGCGTGGGTCTACGATGGCTCGGGGAACGCCACGGCCACCCCCCCGTACGGCATCGGGTACACGCCGGTGCAGGGGGCACGGCGCAAGCCGGTCGAGTGCCACGGCGGGGTGCGGCTGGACGACGGCCGGTTCGGCGACGCGGTGGACCTGCACTACGCGCGGTTCGTGCTGGACGGGTCGCGGCGCGAGGAGGTGTCGCTGCGCCGGATCGTCACGCCCGAGCTGCGGTTCAACGGGGAGCCGCCGGAGGAGGGCCGGGTGGTGCTCAACGGGGCGAAGGTGGTGACGCTCATCGACCTCTCCACCAGCTGGCCGGGCCCGGGCGGTCTGTCGATGAACGGCTTCGTCTACGAGAACCTCGTGCCGTACGGGCACTTCCCGCTGGCGCGGCGGCTCGAGTGGGTGGCGGCGGCGACGCCGGAGTACGCCCCGGAGCCGTACGAGCGGCTGGCGACGGTGCTGCGCAGCAGCGGCGAGGACGCGGAGGCCCGGGTGGTGCTGCTCGCCAAGCAGCGGCGGCGCCGGGAGACCCTGCCGGTGGCGGGCAAGTTGTGGGGCTACCTCCAGGACTGGACGGTGGCGTACGGCTACCGGCCGGGGCGGGCGGCCCTGTGGATGGCGGTGCTCTGGGCGGCGGGTGCGATGGCGTTCTCCCGCTACGAGCCGGCGCCGCTGAAGGACGGCGAGTCCCCGAAGTGGAGCGCCACGCTGTACGCGCTGGACCTGCTGCTGCCGGTGATCAACCTCGGCCAGGACGGCTACTGGCGTCTGGAGGGCTTCTGGCAGTGGGCCTCGACGGTGCTCATCCTCCTGGGATGGGTGCTGGCGACGACGGTGGCCGCGGGGGCGTCGCGACTGCTGCGGCGAGGGTGACGGGAGGGG
Organism: Streptomyces sp. NPDC029139; assembly: GCF_055564335.1. Lineage (NCBI taxonomy): Bacteria > Bacillati > Actinomycetota > Actinomycetes > Kitasatosporales > Streptomycetaceae > Streptomyces > Streptomyces sp. NPDC029139. The sequence goes on from NZ_JBVHWN010000002.1 coordinate 303,216, forward strand.
CGTCAGGGGTGGATCCTGGTCGCATACAGACCACACCCCGCCCCTTTCTTTACCCGGTCTTGACCTCGTGCAGGACAACTTTCCCGCCGCTACCAAAGCTTCACAGTCCCCCACTGGCGCCGCCCTCACCTGCGGTTTTCAATGGTCCGCACCATGTCTTTGCTCCGCGCCCTGATCGGCACCGCCCGAGTGGTCCGGCACGCACCGCGGCTCGCCGCCGCCCTGCCGCCGGACGACGACGTGCTGCTCGACGCGCCGGACGAGCGACTCGCCCCGGCGCTGGTGGCGGCCGCCCTCGCCGATCCCGAGCCCGCCGCGAAGCTGCTCGCGACGACCCGCGACGCCGCCGAATGGGAGAAGCGGGACCGGTACGTGGCGCGGCTGGCGACCTTCGCCTACAACCGTGACGAGTGGCTGGCGCACTGGCTGGCCGTCTCGCCCCGCGACCCGGACGCGCTGCTCGTGAAGGCGGAGCTCGCGGTGCGCAGGGCCTGGGGGTCGCCGGCCCGCTCCGAGCGGCTGCGCGAGCTCGGCCCGCTCATCGACGCGGCCGCGCAGGCCGCGCCGCGTGACCCGGTGCCGTGGCGGCTCGCCCTGGACCACGCCCGGGGCACGCACGCGGGCCACGCGGCGTTCGAGTCGCTCTGGGAGCAGGCCGTGCGGCGCTCCGCGCACCACTACGGCTGCCATGTCGCCGCGCTCCGCTACCTGTCGGCCCAGTGGTACGGCTCGCACCACGAGTGCTTCGACTTCGCGGAGCAGGCCGCCGAGGACGCGCCGCCCGGATCCCTGGCGCGGGGACTGCCGCTCAACGCCGCGTTCGCGCAGCTCCTCACCGGCGCGAGGCCGGGGCGGGAGGACCGGATCGACGCGGCGGCGGACCGGGGCATCGCGCTGTCGGCGGCGCATCCGGTGAGCGACCCATGGCTCGCGGAGGTCCGCAACCTGCTGGTGTACGTGCTGGTCAGCCGGGAGCGCCGGGGGGAGGCGCTGGAGGAGTTCCGCAGGATCGGGCCGTACGCCACGTCGTTTCCGTGGGCGCTCGTCGGGGACGATCCGCTCGGCGGTTTCCTGGAGACGCGGGACGCGGTACGGCTCGAAGTGGCTCGTACGATCCCCCTGCGCGGGGCCGGACGAGGACGGGCCGGACGAGGCGCGCACGGCGGCCATTACGCTTGACCGCTGTGACCACCGCTCGCCTGCCTCTCTTCCCGCTCAACGCGGTGCTGTTCCCGGGCCTCGTGCTGCCCCTGAACGTGTTCGAGGAGCGTTATCGCGCCATGATGCGCGAGCTGCTCAAGACGGACGACTCCGAGCCGCGCCGCTTCGCCGTCGTCGCGATCCGCGACGGCCGCGAGGTCGCGCCCTCGGAACCGGGCCTGCCCGACCCCACCGCACAGCGGGAGAAGGGACCCGGCGCGGGCTTCGGCCCGGATCCCATCCAGGCGTTCCACCGGGTCGGCTGCATCGCCGACGCGGCGACGATCCGCGAGCGCGCGGACGGCAGCTTCGAGGTGATGGCCACGGGAACGACCCGGGTCAAGCTGCTGTCGGTGGACGCGAGCGGCCCGTTCCTGGTGGCCGAGATCGAGGAGATCCCGGAGGAGCAGGGCGAGGAGGCGGGCACGCTCGCGGAGGGCGTGCTGCGGGCGTTCCGGAACTACCAGAAGCGGCTGGCGGGTGCGCGGGAGCGGTCGCTGACGACGAGCGAGCTGCCGGACGATCCGTCGGTGGTCTCGTACCTGGTGGCGGCGGCCGCGGTGCTCGACACCCCGGCGAAGCAGCGGCTGCTGCAGGCGCCGGACACGGCGACGCGGCTCCGGGAGGAACTGACGCTGCTGCGGGCGGAGACGGCCGTGCTGCGGCATCTGCCCTCGCTGCCGGCGGTGGATCTGACGCGGGCGCCGACGAGCCCGAACTGACGAAGGACTCCTGTGGCGAAGAAGCAGAAGAAGCAGGCGGGCGGCACGCCGGCGACCGTCGCCCTGGCGGCCTCGGGGACCCCGTTCACGCTCCACGCGTACGACCACGACCCGGCGGTCCCTTCGTACGGCGAGGAGGCGGCGGAGGCGCTGGGCGTCTCCCCCGACCGGGTGTTCAAGACGCTGGTGGCGGACGTCGACGGCGCGCTGACGGTGGCGGTCGTGCCGGTCGCCGGCCAGCTGGACCTGAAGGCGCTGGCCTCGGCGGTCGGCGGCAAGCGGGCGACGATGGCGAACCCGGCGGACGCGGAACGCACGACGGGCTACGTCCGTGGCGGCATCTCCCCGCTGGGCCAGCGCAAGCGCCTGCGCACGGTCCTGGACGCCTCGGCCGCCGGCCACGAGACGATCTGTGTCTCGGCGGGCCGCCGCGGCCTGGAGGTCGAACTGGCCCCCACGGCGCTGGCGGCGCTGACGTCGGCGGTCATGGCCCCGATCGGCCGTTCGTAGCCGCGCGGGCGCCGCGCGGCGCTTCCCGGGAGAGGGGTACGGCCCGCGCTCAGGCGGCCGGCGGCGCGGACGTCGGGGGCCAGTCGGGCTCCGGGTCCCGCGGGCCGAGGAGTGCCGTCAGGCCCAGGTGGACGACCATCGCCGCGATCGGCCAGGCGAGCATCGCCCCGGCCCACATCTCCAGCTTCAGCGGCGCATCGAACAGCACGTTCGCGCCCACCTCCCTCGCGTGGGCCACCACGTCGTGCGTCGGGCCCAGCAGCGTGCCCACCCCCCAGCCGAGGAGCGATCCCAGCACGCCGCCCACCGCGAGACCCACCACCAGGGACACGCCCCCGTGCCGGTGGAAGAGGAAGACGAGGGCCGCCGCCACCGCCCCGAACCCGAGCGCCAGCAGGACGAACGTGCCGTCCGCCCCGATCGCCGACTCCCCCTCGCTGTGCCGGAGGAAGACCGCCTTGCCGTCCGAGATCAGCGAGACCCGCGGCGCGAGCCACAGCCACAGCAGCCCCAGCACCGCCCCGGCGACGGCCGAGACGGCGGTCACCACCGCCGCCTGCCGCAGCTCCGTCGCCGTGCTCGGCACGCCGTCGTCGTCGTCCGACAGCGGAGGATAGGGCGCCGGCCATCCATGCGGCACGGCATCGTTCGACGGCTGGTGAGGCGGTGTCAGAGGTGCGGTCACACCGCCATCGTGCCAGGTAAGGCAACGACCCGCCTCAGCGGATCGTCGGCGCGACCTCAGCGGACCGCTGCCCGCCGATACGCCCACGTCGCCAGCGCCAGCGACACGACGCCCACCACCCCGCACACCGCGAGGTCGAGCCCCACCGCCGCCCAGTCCGGGTGCGGATCGAAGGTCCGGGCCAGGGCCTCGACCCCGTACGTCGAGGGCAGCAGGTCCCGTGCCCAGCCGATGGGCTCCGGCAGCCGCTCCGCCGGCAGCACGCCGAGCAGCAGCGCCGCCGACATCCCCAGCTGACCGAGCAGGGTCGCGAGTTCCTGCCGGGGCGCGAGCAGCCCGAGCGCCGCGCCGAGTCCGGCGAGGGCGGCACCGGCCAGCGGCACGACCGCCGCGAGGATCCACAGGTGCGCGAGCGGCAGCCCGAAGAGCAGCGACCCGACGACCGCCGTCACGACGGTCCCCGGCACGGTGAAGGACGCGTACGCCCCCGCCGCCCCCAGCACCACCGACGCGGGCGGCACCGGAAGCGTGGCGTAGTGGTCGAGGCCGCCGGTGGCCCGCAGCTGTCCGAAGTACTGGGCCAGCAGATTGAGCGCCACGAAGGCGACGACGAGGACCGAGGACCCCGCCACGACCGCCCGCGCCTCCGACCCGCCGTCGACGACGCCCCGCATCAGGACCATGATCCCGACGGACTGGAACGTCGCCACGAACAGCAGCGGGATGCGGGAGACCCGGGCGCGCGAGAGCTGCGCGCGGTACACGGCGGCGAGGGCCGGCAGCAGCCGGGCCCGCGGCGCCAGCGGCGCGGCGTCCACGGCCGGTCTCCTGGCGGCCAGGGCCGGCGCCACCTCGGCGGGCACGATACTCACTCCGTACAGCTCCTCAACCCTTGACCAGCCCGTCGGTCTCGCCGCCCAGCGCCAGATACACGTCCTCCAGGCTCGGCGTGGCCAGCGTGAAGTCGTCCAGGGCCGCGAAGGCGGCCCCGCCCGTCACCGCCGCGACGGTCGCCCGCGCCTCGTCCGGGGCCAGCCGGAGGGTCCAGCGCCGTCCCGACTCCTGGGCGACCCCCCGCAGGGCCGCGACCTCGGGGACCTCCAGCGGGGCGCGCTCGCGCCACACCAGGTCGACCCGGACCTCCCCCGCGACGCGCTCCTTGAGCCCGCCGGGGGTGTCGCAGGCGATGACCCGCCCCCGCTCCAGGACGGCGACCCGGTCCAGTACGGTCTCGGCCTCGATGACGTTGTGGGTGACGAGCAGCACGGTGGTGCCGTGCTCGGCGCGCCGCCGGTCGACGGCGGACCAGACGGCCCGCCGCGCGATGGGGTCCATGCCGGTGGTGGGCTCGTCGAGGACCAGGACCGGCCGCTCGCCGACGAGGGCGGCGGCGACGCAGGCGAGCCGTCGCTGTCCGCCCGAGAGCTTCTTGAGCGGCCGCCCGGCGAGCTCGGTGAGGCCCAGCTCCTCCAGGACGGCGTCCTTCGCGGCCCGCGCGTCCCGTGCGGTGAGCCCGCGCAGCCGTCCGGTGGTCTCGGCGGCCAGCGCGACCGTCAGCTCGTCGAGCGCGGTGGACTCCTGGCCGAGGTAGGCGAGCAGGCGCGCGGCGCGTTCCGGGTGGCGTACGAGGTCGTGGCCGAGCAGTTCGACGGTGCCGGAGTCGGGGCGCATCAGCCCGGTCAGCTGGCGTACGAGGGTGGACTTGCCGGCGCCGTTGGGGCCGAGCAGGCCGAAGATCTCGCCGCCGCGCACATCGAGGCTGATCCCGTCGGTGGCGCGGATCTCGGGGGTCGCCGGCGTGCCTCGCCGGGCACGCGCGGCGGGGTACGTCTTGACCAGATCGCGCACCACGCACACCGTACTCACGGGGGAAGAGCCTACGGGGTCCCCGCGCCTACTCCCCCGCGGGGGCGCGTTCCGCGGCGGCCCGGACGTCGATCTCGCGCCAGAAGCCCGCCCTGATCGCGTACCGGTCGTGCTCGTCGATCTGGTCGTCCTTGTGGGCGAGCAGGCCGAACCTGGCCGCGTACCGGAGCAGTTCGCCGTCGATGCGGTGCGGGATGCGCGGGTACATCACGGAGAGTTTCTGGACGTGGCTCTGCTCGGGCAGCCGCTCCATCCAGCGGCGGGCGAACACCTGGCCGACTTCGAAGGGGTCGCCGCCGACGGTGGTGATGTCCTCCTCGCGGTCGGCCCAGCGCTGTTCGGCGCTGGTGAGCTGGGCGAGGGTGGGCAGGGAGGCGGTCTCGGGCGGCTCGCCGAGGGCGCCGCCGGGGCGTTCGATCCAGCCCTTGTCGGAGGACCAGCGCAGCGTGGCGTTGGCGGCCGGCGCGGTGGCGGGCTGGGAGGCCGGGGCGCCGGGGCCGCGCAGTCCGGCGAGGTCCTTGGGGGTGGGGACGACCTTGCCGCCGGCGGGTGCGGGCACGCCGTTCGCCGATCCGTTCTCGGCGGGCGCGGGGGCCTGCGGGGCCGGTGTCCTGCTGTGTACGGAGGCGGCCGCGGCGGCCGCGGCCTCGGCGGCCCGTTCGGCGGAGGCGGCGAGCGCCGACTCGGGCAGCGGGGCGGACAGGATCGCGGCGATCTCGGGGCGCGGGGCCGGCGGGGGCGCGCAGATGCCGGTGAGGTCCTTGGCGCGGACGGCCCGGGTGATCCAGGCGCGGTCGAGGACCCGGCGCTCGTCGGCCTCCGCCACCAGGTCCTCGGACTGGTTGTAGTCGCCGTCGGCGGCCTGCACGGCCCAGAGGTGGACGGCGACGCCGTGTTCCTTGGCGGACATCAGACCGGGGAGCAGATCGCCGTCGCCGGTCACGAGCACCACATCGGAGCAGGCGCGGTTTCTGGCCAGCTCGGTGAGCTCGGCGTGCATGGCCGCGTCGACGCCCTTCTGGGCCCAGCGGCCGTCGCTGCGGGTCAGGGCGCCGAGCCGGACGGTGACCCGGGGCATCACGCGCAGCCTGCGGTGTTCCGGCTGGGGCACCCGGTCGGGCGCGCCGTCGAACCAGTAGATGCGCAGCAGGGGCTGTTCGGTGTCGGCCTCGGCCCGTTCACGCAGCCCCTGGATGAGCGCGGCATGGTCGACGGTGATCCGGGAGCGGGCCGGTTCCCCGGCGAGGAGGCTCGCGGCGGCGCCCAGCAGATAGCCGGCGTCCACCAGAACGACGCAGCGGTCCACGTGTCCCACCTTCTTTCGGGAACCTCGGGATCGGAAGTTGCTTCGGATTTCCCCCGAGTCTGCCCGACCTTCGAGAGGTTGACGGCCGGAACTCGATCATCGGCGTGGCGAATGTCACGCCGCGGCCCGCTCACCGTCGGTAATGATCCAAAATGCGGCGGTTCACCCCGTGTGTGAGTCTGACAGCGGCCCTGGCCCCGAGTTCCCCTTGAGGAGGCATCACCATGGCCAAGAATCGCAAGCAGAACCGCAGTCAGCAGTCCTCGCCGGCCGAGCGGGGCACCCAGCAGGCACAGCAGTCCTCGATGGAGTCGCAGGCCGAGCACCGCGCCTCGCAGGTGACCCCCGGCGACATGGCCCGCAAGGGGCGGCAGAAGCGCTTCGGTCACAACTGATCGCGCGTCACCCCGGAAGGGGCGCACCCGTGACGACGGGCGCGCCCCTTCCGCGCGTGCGGGGCCGGTCGCACTGTCCGGCCGGGCGCCGTGGCCGTCGGCCGGGCGCCGGTCGCGCTATCCGGCCAGGCAGGACGGGCCGAGCAGCACCTTGAGATCGCCGAAGAGGGCGGGATCGGGCTGGACCCGGTGGCGGTCGAGCCGCAGGACGGTCGTCTTGCGCGGGCCCTGGAGCTTGATCCGTACCTCTGTGTTGCCCTTGTGGTGTCCCAGGATCTCTCCGAGCCGGCTGACCATCGGCGGGGTGACCTTCACGGTGGGGATGGTCAGGACGACGGGCGCGTTGGTCCCGGCGTTCGACAGGTCCGGGACCATCAGTTCCATGGCGACCAGCCGGGGCACGTCCTCGCGCTTGTCGAGGCGGCCCTTGACGAAGACGACGGTGTCCTCGACGAGCTGGGTGGAGACCAGCTGGTACGTGGCGGGGAAGAACATGCACTCGATGGAGCCGGCCAGGTCCTCGACGGTGGCGATGGCCCAGGCGTTGCCCTGCTTGGTCATCTTCCGCTGGAGGCCGGAGATGATGCCGCCGATGGTGACGACCGCCCCGTCGGCGTGCTCGCCGCCGGTGAGCTGGGAGATCGCCGCGTCCGTCTTGTCGGACAGGACGTGCTCGATGCCGAAGAGCGGGTGGTCGGAGACGTACAGGCCGAGCATCTCGCGCTCCTGGGCGAGCAGGTAGGACTTCTCCCACTCGACGTCGGAGAACTCCACGTCCAGGCCGAAGCCGGGCTCGTCGGCGGCCTCGTCGCCCATGCCGCCGAAGAGGTCGAACTGTCCCTCGGCCTCCTTGCGCTTGACCGCCACCACGTTGTCGATCATCGGTTCGTGGTGGGCGACCAGACCCTTGCGGGTGTGGCCCATCTCGTCGAAGGCGCCGGCCTTGATCAGCGACTCGATGGTCCGCTTGTTGCAGACGACCGCCTCGACCTTGTCGAGGAAGTCGGGGAAGGAGGAGTACTTCCCCTTCGCCTTGCGCGTCTTGATGATCGACTCGACGACGTTGGTGCCGACGTTGCGGACGGCGGAGAGGCCGAAGAGGATCACGTCGTCGCCCTGGGCGGCGAAGTTGGACTCGGACTCGTTGACATTGGGCGGCAGGACCTTGATGCCCATGCGGCGGCACTCGTTGAGGTAGACCGCGGACTTGTCCTTGTCGTCCTTGACCGAGGTCAGCAGACCGGCCATGTACTCGGCCGGGTAGTTGGCCTTGAGGTACGCGGTCCAGTAGGAGACCAGGCCGTACGCGGCGGAGTGCGCCTTGTTGAAGGCGTAGCCGGCGAAGGGGACCAGCACGTCCCAGAGGGCCTGGATGGCCTCGTCGCTGTAGCCGTTCTTGCGGGCGCCGGCCTGGAAGATGGTGAAGTTCTTCGCCAGCTCCTCGGGCTTCTTCTTGCCCATCACGCGGCGGAGGATGTCGGCCTCGCCGAGGGAGTACCCGGCGATGATCTGGGCGGCCTTCTGCACCTGCTCCTGGTAGACGATCAGGCCGTAGGTGACCGCGAGCACCTCTTCGAGCGGCTTCTCCAGCTCGGGGTGGATCGGGGTGATCTCCTGCTGCTTGTTCTTGCGCAGGGCGTAGTTCGTGTGCGAGTTCATGCCCATCGGGCCCGGCCGGTACAGGGCGGACACGGCGGAGATGTCTTCGAAGTTGTCGGGCTTCATCAGCCGCAGCAGCGAACGCATGGGGCCGCCGTCGAACTGGAAGACACCGAGGGTGTCACCGCGCTGGAGCAGTTCGAAGGTCTTCGGGTCGTCCAGCGGCAGGGCCAGCAGGTCGAGGTCGATGCCCTTGTTGGCCTTCACCATCTTGACGGCGTCGTCCATGATGGTGAGGTTCCGCAGGCCCAGGAAGTCCATCTTCAGCAGGCCGAGCGACTCGCACTGGGGGTAGTCCCACTGCGTGATGGTGACGCCGTCGGTGTGCCGCACCCAGATCGGGGCGTGGTCGACGATGGGCTCGCTGGACATGATCACGCCGGCCGCGTGGACGCCCATCTGACGGACGAGGCCCTCCACGCCCTTGGCGGTGTCGATGACCTTCTTCACGTCCGGCTCGTTCTCGTACATCGCCCGGATCTCGCCCGCCTCGCTGTAGCGCGGGTGCGAGGGGTCGGTGATGCCGTTGAGGTCGATGCCCTTGCCGAGGACGTCGGCGGGCATCGCCTTGGTGAGCCGGTCGCCCATGGCGTACGGGTAGCCGAGGACACGGGCCGAGTCCTTGATCGCGTTCTTCGCCTTGATCTTGCCGTACGTGCCGATCATGGCGACCTTGTCGGAGCCGTACTTCTCCGTCACGTACCGGATCACCTCGACGCGCCGACGCTCGTCGAAGTCGATGTCGACATCGGGCATCGAGATGCGCTCGGGGTTGAGGAAGCGCTCGAAGATCAGACCGTGCGGGATCGGGTCGAGGTCGGTGATGCCCATGGCGTACGCGACGATCGAGCCGGCCGCGGAGCCTCGGCCGGGGCCGACGGCGATGCCCTGCTTCTTCGCCCACATGATGAAGTCGGCGACGACGAGGAAGTAGCCCGGGAAGCCCATCGAGATGATGGTGTCCATCTCGTACTCGACCTGCTTCATGCGGTCCTCGGGGATGCCGTCCGGGAAGCGGCGGTGCATGCCCCGCATCGTCTCCTCGCGGAACCAGGTGACCTCGGTGTACCCCTCGGGGATGTCGAACTTCGGCATGAGGTTCTTGGCCTCGAACATGCCGGACACGTCGATCTGGTCGGCGACCAGCTGCGTGTTGGCGCACCCCTGCTGCCAGGCGTCCGAGGAGTCGATGGCGTACATCTCGTCCGTGGACTTCAGGTAGTAGCCGGTGCCGTCGAACTTGAAGCGGTCCGGGTCGGAGAGGTTCTTGCCGGTCTGGATGCACAGCAGCGCGTCGTGGGCGGTGGCCTCGTGCGCGTACGTGTAGTGCGAGTCGTTGGTGACCAGCGGCGGGATGCCGAGCTTCTTGCCGATCTCCAGGAGCCCGTCCCGGACCCGGCGCTCGATCTCGATGCCGTGGTCCATCAGCTCCAGGAAGTACCGGTCCTTGCCGAAGATGTCCTGGTACTCGGAGGCGGACTTCAGGGCCTCGTCGAACTGGCCGAGGCGCAGCCGGGTCTGCAGCTCGCCGGAGGGGCAGCCGGTGGAGGCGATCAGGCCCTCCGACCACTGGGAGATGGTCTCCTTGTCCATCCGGGGCCACTTCTGGAGCCAGCCCTCGGCGTAGGCGTCGGAGGAGAGCTTGAAGAGGTTGTGCAGTCCCGTCGCGTTCGCCGCCCAGATCGTCTTGTGGGTGTAACCACCGGAACCGGAGACGTCGTCCCGCTTCTGGTGCGGCTGGCCCCAGAGGATCTTCCGCTTGTTCCGCCGCGACTCGGGGGCGACGTACGCCTCGATGCCGATGATCGGCGTGACCCCGGCCTTCTTGGCGGAGTGGAAGAAGTCGTACGCCCCGTGGAGGTTGCCGTGGTCGGACATGGCGATATGGGTCATGCCCATCTCGTTGCACGCGTCGAACATGTCCTTGAGCCGCGCGGCACCGTCCAGCAGGGAGTACTGGGTGTGGACGTGGAGGTGCGTGAAGGGCGGCTTGGTCACGGTGGAGAGCCTCCGAAGGCTGCGGTCTTCTTCTGGGGGGACAGCGTGGAAGTCTACGACTCTCCACCGACAACGCGCGGGGGAACACCGCCGGGCGAAGCCCCTCGGCGAGGGGTGGTGGCCGGGCGGCGGGCGGGCACCGAGCGGTACCGTCGCGCGTTGAGAGAGATGGAACACGCGTCCGTTTTGTCATGCACCATTTTGCGCCAGAGCCCGTACCAGGAGGCACCCACCGATGTCGGTCCCGCAGCCCACCGCCGAGCAGCGCGGTGAGCACATCCTCACCGTCTTCGACACCGCCTTTGGTGAGCTCCTCGCCGCCGACCCCGCCGCCTTCCGGGTCAAGTTCCGGAAGATGGCCGGCTCGGCCTTCGCCTTCTACCGGGGCACGGCGTGCCTGTTCTACGCGGACCTGGAGAGCGAGCGGCACGGCGGCCCGTACCTGGACGAGCGGACCGGCCGGGTGTGGATCCACGGCGATCTGCACGCCGAGAACTTCGGCACGTACATGGACGCCAACGGCCGGCTGATCTTCAACGTGAACGACTTCGACGAGGCGTACGTCGGCCCCTTCACCTGGGACCTGAAGCGACTCTCCGCCTCGCTCGCGCTGATCGGCTACTCGAAGGCGCTCAGTGACGAGCAGATCACGGAGCTCGTACGGATCTACGCGGCGGCCTACCGCGAGCGCATCCACGCCCTGGCCACCGGCGTCAAGGACAGCGATCCGTCGGAGCAGCCGTCCTTCACCCTGGACACCGCCGAGGGCGCCCTGCTGGACGCCCTGCGCGTCGCCCGCTCGCTGACCCGCTTCGGGCTGCTCGAGTCGATGACGGAGATCCGTGACTTCGAGCGCCGCTTCTCCCCCGGCGGCGGGTCCATCGAGCTGGACGCGGCGACCCGCTACAAGGTGCTGGCGGCCTTCGACGGCTATCTGGAGACCCTGCCGGAGTCCTCGCTGGCGCGCCCCGACTCGTACCGGGTCAAGGACGTCGTCGGGCGGCGCGGGATCGGCATCGGCTCGGCCGGCCTGCCCTCGTACAACATCTTGCTGGAGGGGAACAGCGACGCCCTGGAGAACGACGTCGTGATCTACCTGAAGCAGGCCCAGACGCCGGCCGTCTCGCGCCATGTGACGGACGCGGCGGTTCGGGAGTACTTCCAGCACGAGGGGCACCGCACGGTCATCTCCCAGCGGGCGCTCCAGGCCCACGCCGACCCGTGGCTGGGCTGGACGGAGCTGGACGGCTCCGGGCAGCTGGTCGCGGAGGTGTCGCCGTACGCGGTGGACCTGGACTGGTCGGACATCGACGACCCGGAGGAGATCGCGGCGACCGTGGCCGACCTCGGCCGGGCGACGGCGACGATGCACGCGGCGGCGGACGACTCCAGCGGCCACTCGCTGGTGCCCTTCTCGACCGAGCGGGCCATCGACGCGGCGATCGCCGCCGACGAGGAGGGTTTCGCGGACCTCCTGGTGGACTTCGCGCACAGCTACGGGGCACGCGCGCGTGCCGACCACCAGATCTTCGTGGACCTGTTCCGCAACGGCCGGATCCCCGGCCTGCGGGCCCCGTTCACAGCTCGCTCTTAAGGGGCTCTTACAGGAAGGCATGGCACACTCTCCAGCGCGATGGACATATCAGGGACGCGGCTCAGGGGGCTGCGGGCGGCGCTCTTCACGGCACTGGTCGTGACGCTGTCCGCCGGCTCCCATGTGCTCCTGTCCCGGGTGCCGCTGCCGCTGGTGACCGTGGGCCTGCTCTCGGCCGGTGTGTTCGCCGTGGCGTACGCGCTGGCCGGCCGCGAGCGCGGGTTCGGACCGATCGCCGGGCTGCTGGTGCCGCTGGAGCTTGCGGCCGACACGGTCTTCACCACCGGCCAGGCGGTCTGTTACGGCCCGGCGGGCGGCCCCGTCGCCGGTTCGCTGCGCGCGGTGGGCGTGGACGTGCTCTGCGGCGGCGCGGTGGGCGCCCCGCTTCCGGGGATCGCCGCTCCCGAGAGCGGGACGGCGGCCACCCTCCTGAACTCCCCGGGCCCGGCCGTGCCGTGGCTGCTGCTCGCGGCCCATGTGGCGGTCGGGCTGTGCGCGGCGGCCTGGCTGCGGCACGGCGAGCGGGCGCTGGCCCGGCTGGTCGGCGCCGTGGCGGCGTTCGCGTTCCGGCCCCTGCTGCTCGTCGCCGCGCTCCTGGGCGCCCCTGGCCCGGTCCGCGGCCGCGGTGGACGCCCGGTGGACCGGCCCCGCCGGTCCCGTACCCGCCTTCTCGTGCACTCCGTCGGACGGCGTGGACCGCCGTGCTCGGGCTTCGCCCTCGCCTGAGCACCGCAGTCCCCCTCTTCTCGTCCCGACCTTCACGGAGATCACGACCATGAGTGCACGCAACAGCCATGCCAACAAGGCTGCCGCCCGCGAGCGGCTGCGCGTCGAGCGCGAGCGGCAGGCCAAGAAGGACAAGGCCCGCCGCCAGGTGATCGTCGCCGTGTCGGCGGTCGCCGCCCTGGCGGTCGCCGGCGGCATCGGTTACGCCGTCGTCCAGGCCAACAAGCCGTCCCACTGGGAGGCGGCGGCGAAGGAGTCGAAGGTCACCGCGCCCAGGAACACCGAGGGCACGAACGGCACCACGGTCGTCATCGGCAAGCCGGCCGCCAAGAAGACGCTGGAGATCTACGAGGACTCCCGCTGCCCGGTCTGCGCGACCTTCGAGCAGCAGGTCGGCGCGACGGTCGACAAGGACGTCGAGGCCGGCAAGTACAAGGTCAAGTACGTCGGCGCGACCTTCATCGACAACGTCGACCAGGGCGAGGGTTCGAAGAACGCCCTGTCGGCGCTGGGCGCGGCGCTGAACGTGAGCCCCGAGGCCTTCCTGACGTACAAATCGGCGCTCTACTCCGCCCGGTTCCACCCGGAGGAGAGCCAGGACAAGTTCGCCAAGGACTCCTACCTCCTGGAGGTCGCGGACTCCGTCCCGGCGCTGAAGGGCAACGCGGAGTTCAGGAAGAACGTGGAGAACGGCACCTTCGACGCCTGGGCGATGAAGATGTCCGCGGCGTTCGACGACAGCGGCGTGACGGGCACGCCGACGTTGAAGATGGACGGCAAGACCCTCACGGCCGCGGGCAGCAAGAACCCGCCGCTGACGGTGGAGGAGTTCAACGCCGCGCTCGCCCCGGCGCTCAAGGGCTGACCGAGGGCTGACGCACGGGCCGGCTCGCGAGTCGGTTCACGCTCGGCCCACGCGTCGGCTCGCGAGTCGGTTCACGCTCGGCCCACGCGTCGGCTCACGGGTCGGCTCGCGAGTCGGTTCACGGCTCGGCCCACGCGTCGGCCGACGACGACGGCACGGCACGGGTCCGCGGGAGGCGGCAGACGGACGCCCCCGCGGACCCGCCCGGGCAGGCGGCCGGGAAGATGCGCGTCCGCAGGGCGACGAGTACGCGAACTTTCCGGATTTCGCCTGCCTGTTCGGCATACTGATCAGTAATCTGACTGCCCGTGACCAGTCGACACATATCCTCCGCCCCCACCCGCCGCACGGTCGTGAAGGCGGCCGCCGTCACGGCCGTCGCCGCGCCGGCACTGGTGGGCGCCGCCTCCCCCGCGTTCGCGGAGTCCGAGGCACCCGCGTTCCTGCACGGCGTCGCCTCCGGCGACCCGCTCCCCGACGGCGTCCTGCTCTGGACCCGTGTGACCCCCACCTCCGACGCCACCCCCGGATCCGGCAGAGGCTCCGACGTCGTGGTCGGCTGGGAGGTGGCCGAGGACCGCGCCTTCGCCCGGATCGTGGCCCGGGGCACCACCACCGCCACGGCCGCCTCCGACCACACGGTCAAGGTGGACGTCCGGGGCCTGCGCCCGGCGACCGCCCACTGGTTCCGCTTCACGGCGGGCGACACCGTCTCCGCCGTCGGCCGCACCCGCACCACGCCGGCCACCGACGCGACCACACCCGGCGTCCGCTTCGGCGTCGTCTCCTGCGCCAACTGGGAGTCCGGCTACTTCTCGGCCTACCGGCACCTCGCGGCCCGCGCCGATCTGGACGCGATCCTCCATCTCGGCGACTACCTGTACGAGTACGGCACCGGCGGCTACCCGACGGAGGAGCACGTCGTACGGCAGCACGAACCGCGGCACGAGATCGTCTCGCTGGCCGATTACCGCACCCGGCACGGAAAGTACAAGACGGACGCCGACCTGCAGGCGCTGCACGCCGCGCACCCGGTGATCGCGATCTGGGACGACCACGAGATGGCCAACGACGCCTGGGCGGGCGGGGCGGAGAACCACACGCCCGGCGCCGAGGGGGAGTGGGCGGCCCGGGTCGCCGCCGCCAAGCAGGCGTACTTCGAGTGGATGCCGGTACGGACCTCCACCGAGGGCACGGTCTACCGGCGGCTGCGCTTCGGCACCCTGGCCGATCTGCACCTGCTCGACCTGCGCTCCTTCCGCTCGCAGCAGTCGAGCGTCGGCAACGGCTCGGTCGACGACCCGGAGCGGACGCTCACCGGCCGGGCCCAGCTGGACTGGCTGAAGTCCGGCCTCGCCGGCTCCGACGCGACCTGGAAGCTGGTCGGCACCTCGGTGATGATCTCCCCCGTCGCCTTCGGCGCACTGCCGGCCCATCTGCTCGGCCCGCTCGCGGAGTTGTTGGGCCTGCCGAAGGAGGGCCTTGCGGTCAACGTCGACCAGTGGGACGGGTACACGGACGACCGGCGGGAACTGCTCGCGCATCTGACGCAGCGCTCCATCCGCAACACCGTCTTCCTGACCGGTGACATCCACATGGCATGGGCCAACGACGTGCCGGTGAAGGCGGCGACGTATCCGCTGTCGCAGTCGGCGGCGACCGAGTTCGTGGTGACCTCGGTGACCTCGGACAACCTCGACGACATCCTCCGCGTGGCGCCGGGCACGGTCTCGGTCGTGGCGGCCGGGGCGATCAAGGCCGCCAACCGCCATGTGAAGTGGGTGGACATGGACCACCACGGCTACGGCGTGCTCGATGTCACCGCCGAGCAGTCGCAGATGGACTACTACACGGTCTCCGACAAGACCAGGGCGGACGCGACGACCGCCTGGTCGCGCTCCTACCGGACGCGCAACGGAACGCAGCGCGTCGAGCGGGTGTACCAGCCGGTGCGCTGACCTTGCGCTGACATGACGTCATGGGTGATTTTCAGCCATGATCGCTTGTGTTAACAGGAGATCACATCACGACGGCGGGTGGTGAGTTCCGGAGATCGAAACCGGACACACCACCCGCCTTCGTCGCTTCGTTCGTTACGTCGATGTCTCAAACTCCGGAACGGACAGAAGTTTTTCTTCCCGATGACCCGATTCGCACCATGGATGATTGGGCTTGATCAATGCTCATCAACACCTGACATGGACCCGTAATGTCCCCGCGGTGGCGAGGAAGTGCCTCTCCACAACCCCCCGCGAGGAGTCACCTGTGCGTGCTCTTGTTCGTATATCGCCGCGTATGTCACGTCGTGTACTCGGCACCGCGGTCATGGCCGGAACCCTGGCCCTGGCCCCCCTGTCCGCCCCGTCGGCCGCCCCGGCCGCCACCACCTCGGCCGCCGGCCTCTCCGCCGAGGAGTGCGTGGAGGAGGAGGACGCCCACTCCGGCGCCCGCAAGGCCCGCGGCGCCGACTCCCACGGCCACGAGCCCAACGAGATCTCCGCCACCCAGGCCAAGGCCATGGACGCGGACCTGAAGAAGAGACTGGAGTCGGTCCGCGCCAGTGGCATGAACTCCACCGCCGCCGTGGTCAACATCCCGGTCTACTTCCACGTCATCCACAGCGGCACCGCGGGCAAGCTGAGCGCCACCGCCGTCAACAACCAGATGGCGGTCCTCAACTCGGCCTTCGCCGGCCAGGGCACCGGCAATGTGAACACCAACTTCCAGTTCACCCTGGTTGAGACCGACTACACGGACAACGCGACCTGGTACAACCTGGCCTCGGGCTCCACCGCCGAGAAGCAGATGAAGTCGACCCTGCGCAAGGGCGGCGCCGGCGCGCTGAACTTCTACACCGCCAAGCTCAGCGGTGGCCTGCTCGGCTGGGCGACCTTCCCGTCCTCGTACAACTCCAACCCGTCCATGGACGGTGTCGTCGTCCTCGACTCCTCGCTGCCGGGCGGATCCGCCGCCAACTACAACGAGGGCGACACCGCGACCCACGAGGTCGGCCACTGGATGGGGCTTTACCACACCTTCCAGGGCGGCTGCAACGGAAACGGCGACTACGTCACCGACACCCCCGCCGAGAAGAGCCCGGCGTACGAGTGCCCGACCGGTCGTGACAGCTGCGCGTCCAAGACGGGTGTGGACCCGATCCACAACTTCATGGACTACACGTACGACGCCTGCATGTACCAGTTCACCTCCGGCCAGGTCACGCGGATGAACGACATGTGGACCGCGTACCGCGCCGGCTGAGAACCGACGCTCTGAGGAAGGGCGCGGCGGGAGAGCCCCCGCCGCGCCCTTCCGCGTCTCCTACAGACCTTCCAGGAACGCCAGGGCGATCGACCAGGTCCGCTCGGCGGCGGCCTCGTCCCAGTCCGGCAGGTCGGGGTCGGTGAACAGGTGGCCGGCCCCCGGGTAGCGGTAGACCTCCACGTCCGCACCGGCCTTGCCCATCTGCAGGTACCAGGACGTCAGCCAGTCGTGCGACTCGAAGGGGTCCGGGTCGGCGATGTGCAGCTGTACGGGGAGGTCGTCGACGGACGCGCTCTCCGCGATGTCCGAGGTTCCGTGGAGCAGGAGCAGCCCGCGCGCCTTCTCGTCGCCGAGGGCGAGGGTCTGCGCGACCGAGGCGCCGAAGGAGAACCCGGCGTAGACGAGTCCGCGGTCCGAGTAGGGCGCGGAGGCGAGGACGGCACGCTTCAGCAGCTCCTCCTTGCCGATCGACCCCTGGAGCTCCATTCCCTCCTCGACCGTCTCGGCGGTTTGCCCCTCGAAGAGGTCGGGCACCCGAACCTGGTGCCCGGCGGCCCGCAGCCGCTCGGCCGCGGCGTCCACCGCCGGACGCAGCCCGTAGGTCGAGTGGAAAAGCATGATGTCCATGCGGTCCATCCTGCCAGCCGGGCTCCCCGACCCGGAGACACGGAGGCCCCGAGTACATGGACAGCGTGCTGCGACCCCTGCTGGTCGTCGGCGGATCGGTACTGCTCACCCTGGCGGCCGGCTGGGCCGCCGACGTGCTGCTGCGCCGGGTCGACGCCCGCCACCCCGAGACCCCCCTGTGGGGCCTGCTCCGCCGCTGCCGGATACCGCTGCAGGCGGTGCTGCTCGCCTCCGTCCTGCGCGGCACCTACCGTGAGACGCACTGGCGGCCCATCGAGGAGCACGCGACCGGCATAGGCCAGATCCTGTCCCTCGTCCTCATCGGATCGAGCGCCTGGCTGGTGACCCGGATCGCCGCGGCCATCGTGGAGTCGACCTTCGCGCGGTACGCCTCCTCCACCCGCGACCCGGCCCGTGTCCGGCGCGTCCGCACGCAGGTCACCCTCATCATGCGGATCGTGACGGCGGTCGTCGCCGTCGTCGCGGTGGCGGCCATGCTGCTGACCTTCCCGGCCCTGCGGACCATCGGCACCTCGATGCTGGCCTCGGCGGGCATCATCGGGATCGTGGCCGGCATCGCCGCCCAGTCCACTCTCGGCAACCTCTTCGCCGGCTTCCAGATCGCGTTCGGCGACATGGTCCGGCTCGGCGACACCGTGGTGGTCGACGGCGAGTGGGGCGTCGTGGAGGAGGTCACGCTGACCTTCCTCGCGGTACGGACCTGGGACGAGCGCCGCATCACGATGCCGGTCTCGTACTTCACCAGCAAGCCCTTCGAGAACTGGTCGCGCGGCGGTGCCCAGATGACCGGCACGGTCTTCTTCCACCTGGACCACTCGGCCCCGGTCGCCGAGATGCGCGACAGGCTCAAGCAGATCCTGGCGGACTGCCCGTCCTGGGACGGCCGGGACTGGAGCCTGGCCGTCACCGACACCACGCCCAACACGCTCGTGGTCCGTGCCGTGGTCACGGCCAAGGACGCGGACGACGTGTGGACCGTCCGGTGCACCGTCCGGGAGCAGATCGTCGCCTGGCTGGCCGAGGAGCACCCGTACGCGCTTCCCCGGATCGCGGTGTCGGACGCCGTCCCCGCGCAGCGCGACGGCCGGAGCCTGCTCGACGCCCCACCGCCGCGCGCCGCCGAGGTGCACAGCAACAACGCCGCCTTCACCGACGCGTACCGGAAGGAAGGTGACGAGGCGCCCCGCACCGGCCGCGGATGAGGCCGGCGGGCGGTCGCGGGTGCGGTGCCCAGGGCCCGGCCCGGGACCGCCTCACTTCATGCTGCGCACGTCCAGCTGGCGCAGCACCCGGTCCACCACCTCCGGGTCGGTCCCCGGCTCGCTCCGTGCCGAGAGCACCTCGTGACGGGCGGCCGACATCATCTCCCGGTGGATGCGGTGGACGGCCTTGAGCCGCCCGGCCCGCTCGGCGAAGGCCGTCCGCAGCTCCTCGTCGAGCACGTCCGGACTGATCCGCGCCCCGATGTCGAAGGCCCCGCGCAGCAGCCGCTCCTGGACCTCGTCGGGCAGCTCCTCCACCTCCTCGATCTCCCTGAGCCGGCGCTTGGCGGCCTTCGCCGCGCGGAGCGCGAGCTGCCGTTCCAGGGCGCGCTCCGCGTCCGTGTCGGCCTGTACGCCGAGCCGCTTGACCAGCCAGGGCAGGGTGAGGCCCTGGAGCACCAGGGTGGTCATGATCACGCAGAAGGCGATGAAGACGATCTCGTCCCGTCCGGGGAACGGCGCCCCGTCCTCCGTACGCAGCGGAATGGCGAGCGCCAGCGCCACCGAGGCCACCCCGCGCATCCCCGACCACCACATGACGACGGTCTCCCGCCAGCTCACGGGGATCTCCTCGGCGTAGTCGCGGCCGGTGTGCAGCCGCTTGGCCAGCCAGGTGGCGGGCAGCAGCCACAGCAGTCGTACGCCGATGACGACACCGGTCACGGCCGCGCCCCAGCCGAGCATCTCGCCCATGCGGCCGTCGGCCGTGCCGAAGACGTTGTGCAGTTCGAGTCCGATGAGACCGAAGGCGATACCGGTGACCAGGGTGTCGACGATCTGCCAGAAGGTCTGGCCCGCGAGCCGGCCCATGACGTCGTCGGCGTCGAGTGCGTGCTCGGCGAGGTAGAGGGCGACGACGAGGACGGCGAGGACGCCGGAGCCGTGCAGCTCCTCGGCGAGGACGTAGGCGACGAACGGGACGAGGAGGGTGAGCCCGGTCTGAAGGGTGGGCTCGCCGAGGACGCCCATGAGCTTGTTGCTGAGCCAGCCGAGGAGGAACCCCACGGCGATGGCGACGACGGCCGAGAGGACGAGTTCGGCGCCCGCGCCCTCCCAGGAGAACGTGCCGCCCACGGCGGCGCCGACGGCCACGTGGTAGAGCACGATCGCCGTGACGTCGTTGAAGAGCCCCTCGCCCTCCAGGATCGAGACCAGCCGGCGCGGGAGCCCGAGCGAACCGGCGACGGCGGTCGCGGCGACCGGATCGGGGGGCGCGACGAGCGCGCCGAGCGCGACGGCGGCCGCGAGGGGGAGCCCCGGCACGAGCGCGTTCGCCATGGCGGCGACGGCGGCGGTGGTGACGAAGACCAGGGCGACGGCGAGCAGGAAGATGGGCCGTCTGTTGGCCGCGAACTGGCGCCAGGACGTGCGCTGCACGGAGGCGTAGAGGAGCGGCGGAAGGACGAGCGGCAGGATGTACTCGGGCGGGATCTCGACGTTGGGCACGAAGGGCAGGAAGGCCAGCACGATCCCGATGAGGGTCATGAGCACCGGGGCCGGCAGCCCGAGCCGGTCCCCGAGCGGCACGGTGAGCAGCGCGCCGAGCAACAGCAGGAGCAACAGGGCCAGTTGGTCCACGGTGAGCCCTTCCGGCCTGGCGGCGCGGTCGACGATCGGGGCTTCAACCCTGCCACGCGTGAGAAGGAATCCACCCAAAGCGCCGTGCGGCGCCGCTCACGTGGCTGCCGGGAACTCCGCGGACACGACCTACAGAACGCGCCGCATCGCGCGGTGCGGGATGCCCGCGTCCTGGAACTCCGGGCCGTACGCCTCGTAGCCGAGCCGCTCGTAGAAGCCGAGGGCATGCGTCTGGGCGTGCAGGTCCACGGCTTTCAGACCCCGCTCGCGCGCCGCGTCCTCGATGGCGCGGACCAGCGCCACGCCGACCCCCAGACCGCGCGCGGCCTTCGTGACGGCGAGCCGCCCCAGCGAACCCACGGACTCGTCGGCGCCGGTCTTGCCGGCCGCGTCCGCTCCGTGGAGCAGCCGCCCGGTGCCGAGCGGCAGTCCGTCCTCACGGACGGCGAGGACGTGCACGGCCGTCGCGTCGTACCGGTCGTACTCGATCTCCTGCGGCACGCGCTGCTCGCCCACGAAGACGTCCCGGCGCACGGCGAAGCATGCCTCGCGGTCCTCCTCGCCGGCCGCCTCCCGTACGGAGAACCCGGTGCTCACGCGCTCTCCGCCGCGATCCGGTCCAGCGCGTTCCGCAGGTCGGCCGGGTAGGTGCTCTCGAACTCGACCCAGCGCCCGTCCGACGGGTGCTCGAAGCCCAGCCGTACGGCGTGGAGCCACTGCCGCGTCAGACCGAGCCGCTTCGCCATCGTCGGGTCGGCGCCGTAGGTGAGGTCACCGACGCAGGGGTGGCGGTGGGCCGACATGTGCACCCGGATCTGGTGCGTGCGGCCCGTCTCCAGCTTGATGTCGAGCAGCGAGGCCGCGCGGTACGCCTCGATCAGGTCGTAGTGCGTCACCGAGGGCTTGCCCTCGGCGGTCACGGCCCACTTGTAGTCGTGCTGGGGGTGGCGGCCGATCGGCGCGTCGATGGTGCCGCTCATCGGGTCCGGGTGCCCCTGGACCAGCGCGTGGTAGCGCTTGTCGACGACCCGCTCCTTGAACTGCGCCTTGAGCAGCGTGTACGCCCGCTCCGACTTGGCGACGACCATCAGGCCCGAGGTGCCGACGTCGAGCCGGTGCACGATCCCCTGGCGCTCGGCGGCGCCGGACGTGGAGATGCGGTACCCGGCGGCGGCGAGGCCGCCGATGACCGTCGTCCCGGTCCAGCCCGGGCTGGGGTGGGCGGCGACCCCGACCGGCTTCATGATCACGACGATGTCGTCGTCGTCGTGGATGATCTCCATGCCCTCCACGGGCTCGGCCACGATCTGCACGGGCGCCGGGGCGCCGGGCATCTCGACCTCGAGCCACGCGCCACCGCTGACCCGCTCGGACTTGCCGACGACGGCGCCGTCGACCTGGACCTTCCCGGAGGCGGCCAGTTCGGCCGCCTTCGTACGGGAAAACCCGAACATGCGGGCGATGGCGGCGTCGACGCGCTCGCCCTCCAGGCCGTCGGGAACGGGCAGCGTGCGGATCTCGGGACTCGTACTCACCCGTCGAGTATGCCTTGTCAGTCCTTGTGGACCGTGCCGTCGGGGTCCAGCCCGCGGAAGGACAGGATCACGATCAGGAAGCCGCCGCAGACGATCGCCGAGTCGGCGAGGTTGAAAACGGCGAAGTGGGCGGGCGCGATGAAGTCCACGACCGCGCCCTCGAAGACGCCCGGCGAACGGAAGATCCGGTCGGTCAGGTTGCCCAGGGCGCCACCGAGGAGCAGGCCGAGGGCGATCGCCCACGCCGTGCTGTAGAGCTTGCGCGCCAGCCGGATGATCACCACGATCACCGTCGCCGCGATGAAGGTGAAGATGATCGTGAAGGCCTCGCCCATGCCGAAGGCCGCGCCCGGGTTCCGGATCGCCTCGAACCTCAGCAGGTCGCCGATGACCTGGATCGGCGCGTGGCCCTCCAGCTTGGCGACGACGAGCATCTTGCTGCCGAGGTCGAGCAGATAGGCGACGAGTGCGACCACGAGCAGCGCGGCGATCCTGCGCTTGCCCCTGGCCCGCTCGGCCGGGGCCGCCGCCTCGCCGTCCGCGTCGCCCGCGCCCGAATCCGGCGTACCGATGATGCGCTCCGCCTCTGCCACGTGAGTCCCTCAACCTAGGTGCCCTGACTGAGCACGAGGGTACGGCACACCCCCGCCGCGCCGTCAGGGCGACCGAGGTCCGTCAGCCGCGGCGCTCCTGCTTCTGCTTGTCCTCGACACACAGGGTGGCCCGCGGGAACGCCTGCATGCGCGCCTTGCCGATCGGCTTGCCGCAGACCTCGCAGAGGCCGTACGTGCCCGCGTCCAGCCGCTCCAGGGCGTGCTCGGACTGCTCCAGCATCTCGCGGGCGTTGGCGGCCAGGGCCAGCTCGTGCTCGCGCGTGATGTTCTTGGTGCCGGTGTCGGCCTGGTCGTCCCCGGCGCCGTCCCCGGAGTCCCGCATCAGCCCGGTCAGCTCCTCCTGGGAGTGGAGCAGCTCGGCCCGGAGTCTGAGCACCTCGCTCTCCAGCCCGGCGCGGGCCTCGGTGACCTCCTCGGGCGTCCAGGGGTCCTCGCCGGGGCGCACCGCGAGCTCACCGGCACGCGCCTGCGGCACCGCGACCTCGCTCTCGGCCGTCGTCACGCCACCCGCGGTCTTCTTCGCTGCCACCGTCCTGGCTCCTGTCTGCTCCACCTGCGCCGCGGAAGCGGCCTTCTTCTGGACCGCGGCCTTTTTGACCGGGGCTTTCCTCGCCGGTGCCTCGTCGGCCGCCGGGACCTGCTTCGTGGCCGCCTTGTCGGCCGCCGGGACCTGCTTCGTGGCCGCCTCGTCGGCCGCCGGGACCTGCTTCGTGGCCGCCTTCTCCGCGGCCGTCTTCTTGGCGGGGGCCTTCTTCGTGTCGGCCTTCTTCGTGTCGGCCTTCTTCGTCAGAGCCTTCTTCGTCAGGGCCTTCGTGGGGACTTTCTTCGCCGGGGCCTTGTCGGCCGCCGGAGTCTTCTTGGCGGTCGCCTTCCCGGCGGCCGTCCTCCCGGCCGCCGCTTTCCCCGCAGCCGTCCTGGCCGGCGCCTTGGCATCCGCCTCGGCCGTCGACCCGGCGTCCGCCTCGGCCGACGATCCGGCCGTGGACTTCGCGGCGGATTTCGCGGTGGCATCCGCCCGTTTCGTCGTCCCGCGTGCCGGGGCCGCCGCGCCCGCCTTCTTCGTGACCGTCGTCTTCTTGCCGGTGACGTCCTTGGCCGCCCCGGCCGGACCGGCGGAACCGGCGACCGGGGTCTTCTTCGCGGCGGTCTTCTTCGCCACCATGTCGCGGCCCCTTCACATTTTGTGATCTTGCTCGCGAATCGTGCTGGGACGATAAATCGGCCCAAGGCCCGCGGCAACGGGGCACGCCGCCGTTTCGCACCCGCCCATGCCCGCGGCATGTCGAGCCTGCCTCCGTTGTGCCCAGCTCCCCGCCCGGTAATCCGCCCCACCGCGACGCCGGGAAGTCCGCGGGTGGCCGTATGGCCATTCGGGTCACGCGTGACGTTCCGGCGGGCCGCCGGAAAAGCGGTCTGCCGACGCGCTCCCCGCCCCGTACACTGGGCGGAGCGAAAGGCTTGGATGGGGACGAGTAGCGTCGTACGCAGCCATGAGCGACTCGGGGACGGTGAGAGCCCGAGGGCGAGCCCGATGTGAAGCATCACCCCGGAGCTGCCGGAAGAAAGCCGTGAGGCGAGTAGAACCGGCGTCGCGACCCCAATGAGGGGGCCACGGGCATACGCCCGGGGCCAAGGAGGGTGGTACCGCGGGAGCCGCGCAGCACGGCGCTCTCGTCCCTCCGGACGGAAACGAAGCAGTCCGCCGGAGGAAGCTCGCCGATGAAACCGCCGCAGTACCGCCAGGTGCCCGCCCAGGTCGACCTGCCCGCGCTCGAGCACGCCGTGCTCGATTTCTGGCACGAGAGCAAGGTCTTCGCCAAGACCCTCGAGCAGTCCGAGGGCCGCCCCGAGTGGGTGTTCTACGAGGGCCCGCCCACCGCCAACGGCATGCCCGGCGCCCACCACATCGAGGCGCGCGTCTTCAAGGACGTCTTCCCCCGGTTCCGGACCATGCGCGGCTATCACGTCGCCCGCAAGGCCGGCTGGGACTGCCACGGCCTGCCGGTCGAGCTCGCCGTCGAGAAGGAGCTCGGCTTCTCCGGCAAGAAGGACATCGAGGAATACGGCATCGCCGCGTTCAACGACAAGTGCCGCGAGTCCGTGACCCGCCACACCGACGCCTTCGCCGAGCTCACGACGCGCATGGGCTACTGGGTCGACCTCGACGACGCGTACCGCACGATGGACCCCGAGTACATCGAGTCGGTCTGGTGGTCGCTCAAGCAGATCTTCGACAAGGGCCTGCTGGTCCAGGACCACCGTGTCGCCCCGTGGTGCCCGCGCTGCGGCACCGGCCTCTCGGACCACGAGCTCGCGCAGGGGTACGAGACGGTCGTCGACCCCTCCGTGTTCGTCCGCTTCCCGCTGACCTCCGGCCCGCTGGCCGGCCGGGCGGCGCTCCTGGTGTGGACGACGACCCCCTGGACCCTGGTCTCCAACACGGCGGTCGCCGCGCACCCCGAGGTCACCTACGTCGTGGCGACCGACGGCGACGAGAAGCTCGTCGTCGCCGCGCCGCTGCTCGACAAGGCCCTCGGCGAGGGCTGGGTGACGACGGGCGAGTCCTTCACCGGCGCCGAGATGGAGCGCTGGACGTACCAGCGCCCGTTCGAGCTCGTGGACTTCCCCGCGGAGGCGCACTACGTCGTCAACGCCGAGTACGTGACGACGGAGGACGGTACGGGTCTGGTCCACCAGTCCCCCGCCTTCGGTGAGGACGACCTCAAGGTCTGCAAGGCGTACGGCCTGCCGGTCGTGAACCCGGTCCGCCCCGACGGCACCTTCGAGGAGGACGTGCCGCTGGTCGGCGGCGTCTTCTTCAAGAAGGCGGACGAGGCGCTCACCGCCGACCTCGGCGCGCGGGGCCTGCTCTTCAAGCACGTCCCGTACGAGCACAGCTACCCGCACTGCTGGCGCTGCCACACGGCGCTGCTCTACTACGCGCAGCCGTCCTGGTACATCCGTACGACCGCCGTCAAGGACCGGCTCCTCCAGGAGAACGAGAAGACGAACTGGTTCCCCGACTCGGTCAAGCACGGCCGCTTCGGCGACTGGCTGAACAACAACATCGACTGGGCGCTCTCCCGCAGCCGCTATTGGGGCACCCCGCTGCCGCTGTGGCGCTGCGAGGACGACCACCTGACGTGCGTGGGCTCGCGCGCCGAGCTGACCGAGCTGACGGGCACGGACCAGTCGGCGCTCGACCCGCACCGCCCGTACATCGACGACGTCACCTTCCCCTGCACGGCGGAGGGCTGCGCGAAGACCGCGGTGCGCGTTCCCGAGGTGATCGACGCCTGGTACGACTCGGGCTCGATGCCGTTCGCGCAGTGGGGCTACCCGTACAAGAACAAGGAACTCTTCGAGTCCCGGTACCCGGCGCAGTTCATCTCCGAGGCCATCGACCAGACGCGTGGGTGGTTCTACACGCTGATGGCCGTCGGCACGCTGGTCTTCGACAAGTCCTCGTACGAGAACGTGGTCTGCCTGGGCCACATCCTCGCCGAGGACGGCCGCAAGATGTCCAAGCACCTGGGCAACATCCTGCAGCCGATCCCGCTCATGGACCAGCACGGCGCCGACGCGGTCCGCTGGTTCATGGCGGCCGGCGGCTCCCCGTGGGCGGCCCGCCGGGTCGGCCACGGCACGATCCAGGAGGTCGTCCGCAAGACCCTCCTGACGTACTGGAACACGGTCGCCTTCCAGGCGCTGTACGCCCGTACGTCCGGCTGGGCGCCGAGCGGGGCGGACCCGGCGCCGGCCGAGCGCACGGTCCTCGACCGCTGGCTGCTGAGCGAGCTGCACACGCTGGTGGACCAGGTGACGCAGGCGATGGAGTCGTACGACACCCAGCGCGCGGGCAAGCTGCTGTCGGCCTTCGTCGACGACCTGTCGAACTGGTACGTGCGTCGCTCGCGGCGCCGGTTCTGGCAGGGCGACAAGGCGGCGCTGCGCACGCTCCACGACGTCGTGGAGACCGTCACGCGCCTCATGGCGCCGCTGACCCCCTTCATCACGGAGCGGGTCTGGCAGGACCTGGTGGTCCCGGTGACGCCGGACGCTCCCGAGTCGGTCCACCTCTCGTCGTGGCCGGAGGCGGACACCTCCGCGATCGACCCGGAGCTGTCGCAGCAGATGCTGCTGGTCCGCCGCCTGGTCGAGCTCGGTCGTGCGACGCGCGCCGAGTCGGGCGTCAAGACCCGCCAGCCGCTGTCGCGCGCGCTGGTGGCGGCGACGGGCTTCTCCGAGCTCTCGCCGGAGCTCCAGGCGCAGATCACGGAGGAGCTGAACGTCTCGTCGCTGGCGTCGCTGAGCGAGGTCGGCGGCTCGCTGGTCGACACGACGGCGAAGGCGAACTTCCGGGCGCTGGGCAAGCGCTTCGGCAAGGGCGTCCAGGACGTGGCGAAGGCGGTCGCCGCGGCCGACGCGGCGGCGCTCTCGCTGGCGCTGCGCGGTGGTGAGGCCGTGCTCTCCGTGAACGGCGAGGACGTGACCCTCTCTCCCGAGGAGGTCATCATCACGGAGACCCCGCGCGAGGGCTGGTCGGTCGCGTCGGACGCGGGCGCGACGGTGGCGCTGGACCTGGAGATCACTCCGGAACTCCGGAAGGCGGGTCTGGCCCGTGACGCGATCCGCCTGATCCAGGAGGCCCGCAAGAACAGCGGCCTGGACGTGGCGGACCGGATCGCGCTGCGCTGGACGTCGGACTCGGCGGAGACCGCGGAGGCCCTGGCGGCCCACGCGGACCTGATCGCGGACGAGGTCCTCGCGACGGACTACGCGACGGGCCCCGCCGACGACACCTTCGGCGCCCCGTTCACGGACGAGGGACTCTCCCTGACGTTCCGCCTCCGCAAGGCGTAACACCCGGCCAGAAGGGCCCGGCCCCCCTGGGGCCGGGCCCTTCCGCATCCCCGCACTGACGATCGACCCCACGAGAACGGCCACACGCCGCCGGGACGGGCACCCGGGGGCAGCCCCCGCCCGGCCGCACCCACCCTCGGGGTCAGGGCCGGGAACCCTGCCCCCGACCCGTGAGACGGGTTCTCGGACCCCGCGCCCACACCCAGGGTTCGGGCGGAGCCCCCACCCGGCTCCGGGTCCGCGGCGGAGGCCCCGTACGGGAAGGCCCGCCACAGGCGCCCACGTGCCCGCCCACGGCAAAAGGGCCGGGCCCGGGAGAAAGTCCCGGGCCCGGCCCTCAGCCTGCCGACGGCTACGCGCTCATCGCGCGAACGGCCGCCGTCAGTTGTCGTCCTCGTCGATCAGGAAGCCGCGCATCGGCGCCGGCGCCTGCTGCATCGGCTGCGGTGCCTGCGGGCGGACCGGAGCCATCGGCTGGGTCATCGCCGGGGACATCTGCTGCTGACCGCCGTAGGAGGGGCCTCCCATCGACGGGCCGCCGCCCATCGTGCCGTTGCCGCCGTACGACGGGGCGCTCGCGCCCGCCGAGGCCATCGAGGGGGCCGGCGGCAGGGAGGCCGTCGCCGGCGTCCGCGGCGGAGCCAGCGAGTCGTCGGCCTGGGTCTCCAGCTGGCGCAGCTGCGACTCGAGGTAGGACTTCAGACGCGTGCGGTACTCGCGCTCGAAGCCGCGCAGGTCCTCGACCTTGCGCTCCAGCGTCGCGCGCGCGGACTCCAGCGAGCCCATCGCCACGCGGTGCTTCTCCTGCGCGTCCCGCTCCAGGGCGTCGGCCTTGGCGCGGGCGTCGCGCTCCAGGCCCTCGGCGCGCGAGCGCGCCTCGCCGACGATCTTGTTGGCCTCGGAACGGGCCTCCGCGATCGCCTGGTCGGCCGTCTGCTGGGCCAGCGAGAGCACGCGCGCGGCGCTGTCCCCGCCCGGGCCCTGCTGCTGCATCGGCTGCTGCATCTGCTGCTGCGGGTGACCCATCGGGCCGCCCATCTGCTGACCCATGGGGCCGCCCTGCATCTGCCCGGGGCCGGGGCCCATCGGGCCGCCCTGCATCGGGCCGGGGCCGTGGCCGCCAGGACCGGCGGGAAGCTGCGGCGCACCGGACGGCAGCTGCGGCGGACCCATCTGCGGGGGCTGCTGCTGGACCGGCGGTCCGGATATGGCGGCGGGCACGGGGGCGCCGGGACCGACGGGACGATCCTGCTGCTCCGGCGGCTTGCGCATGCCCTGCTGCTGGTTCTGCGCGGCGGCACGCGTCGCGGCGGCCAGCTTGGCGCGCAGGTCCTCGTTCTCGCGGAGCAGGCGGGTCAGTTCGGCTTCGACCTCGTCGAGGAAGGCATCGACCTCGTCCTCGTCATAGCCTTCTCGAAGGCGGACGGTCGTGAACTGCTTGTTCCGCACGTCCTCGGGAGTCAGCGGCATCTCTTCTTCACCTCTACGTAGTCGTCGGCAGTCGGCAAGACCGTATCGTCCACATTCACCTCGCGAAGCTGCTCACGATGGAGATCAGGATGTAGACGATGATCATCAGAACGAAGAAGGACAGGTCGAGTGCCACGCCCCCGAGACGCAGCGGCGGAATGAACCGCCGCAGGAGCTTGAGCGGTGGATCGGTGACAGTGTAGGTGGCCTCCAGAACGACCACCATCGCCTTACCGGGTTGCCATGAACGGGCGAACTGGAAGACGTAGTCCATGACCAATCGGAAGATCAGCACGATGAGGAAGCACATCAGAGCGATGTAGACCACTTGTAGTGCGACGCCCATCCCGCGCTTCCCTCTCCCCTGGCTCTCGTGCTCTCGCTCGACCGGCCTCCCGGCCGGTCCGTTCCGGTCTCGTGTTCTCAGCTCTGGTTGAAGAATCCGCCCTCTGCGATGCGGGCCTTGTCCTCCGCCGTGACATCGACGTTAGCAGGCGACAACAGGAACACCTTCTGCGTCACGCGCTCAATGCTGCCATGGAGCCCGAAGACGAGTCCCGCGGCAAAGTCGACAAGTCGCTTCGCGTCGGTGTCGTCCATCTCCGTGAGGTTCATGATCACCGGGGTGCCCTCACGGAAGTGTTCCCCGATGGTACGGGCCTCGTTGTAGGTCCTGGGGTGCAATGTCGTGATGCGGTAGGGCTCCCGCTCGGACACAACCTTGGGCATGATCACCGGCGCGTTCTTCTCCATGCTCGGACGTTCGGGTGTGATGGATGCCACGGGGGCAATTCGGGCCGGACGTCCGCTTTCCGCGTGTACCGGGACAGACTGGGCGACGGGCTCACGCGGTGCGGGAGGCTGCACCACTCGCACCGGCTCCTCCCGCTCGATCTGCCGCGGGGGCTGGTGGCGCCGTTCACGCTCGGGCTCGGGTTCCAGCTCGGGTTCGAAGTCGTCGTCGGGGTCGAACCCCCGGCCGTCGTACCCATCGTCCTCCACGAGGCCGAGGTAGACCGCCATCTTGCGCATCGCGCCGGCCATTCTCTGAGTCCTCCGCTCTGTGGTGGATCGGCATCGTCACCAAGTACCCGCGATCCACGGGGTCTGCCCGCCGATCAGCGGGAATGACCATATTTTCTGCTGTGGTCCGACTTGCTTCGCGACGTTACCCGAGCCTGGGGCGGACACCCAGTACCGCCGTACCGATGCGCACATGTGTCGCTCCGGCCGCCACGGCCTCCTCGAGGTCCGCACTCATCCCCGCCGACACCATGTTCGCAGCCGGACGGTTCGCGCGCAGGGCAGTCGACAAATCCATCAACCGGTCGAACGCCGCACGTTGCCGCCCCGCGTACGGACCGGCGAGCGGCGCGACGGTCATCAGTCCGTCGAGCCTCAGGCCCGGCGCCGCGTCCACGGCGGCGGCCAACTCCTCGATGCCGTCCGGCGACACGCCGCCTCTCTCGCCCCGCTCGCCCGACTCGGCGTCGAGCGCGACCTGGACGAGGCAGCCGAGCTCGCGCCCGGCCTTCTCGGCCGCCGTCGAGAGAACGGTGACGAGCTTCAAACGGTCGACGGACTGCACGACATCCGCATAACTCGTCACAGACCGGACCTTATTGGTCTGCAACTGGCCGACGAAGTGCCAGCGGAGGTCGAGATCCGCGCAGGCGGCGGCCTTGGGAGCCGCGTCCTGGTCCCGGTTCTCGGCGACGTCACGCACGCCGAGTTCGTGCAGGAGTCGCACATCGCTCGCGGGGTAGGTCTTCGTGACCACGATCAGGGTCACGTCCGACCGCTTGCGTCCGGCGGCGGCGCAGGCGGCAGAGATACGTTCCTCCACCCGCGCCAGGTTCGCGGCGAGTTCCGACTTACGGTCCGTCATATCAGTCCAACCAGACATATCCCGCGAGTCGCCCCGTGGTGCGATCGCGGCGGTACGAGAAGTGGTCGCCCGACTCACGGGTGCAGACCTCACTGGCCCGCCGGTCCCGGACGCCCAGCCGCTCCAGCTGGGCATGGACCCCGGCGGTGACGTCGACGGCCGGGGTTCCCCAGCTCGTCTCGGCGAAGGCCGCCGGCTCGACCGCCGCGACCTCCTCCCGCATCGCGGCGGGCACCTCGTAGCAGCGCCCGCAGACGGCGGGGCCGGTGCGAGCGGAGATACGGGCGGGGTCGGCACCGAGATCGATCATGGCCCGGACGGTGGCCGGGACGATCCCGGCGACCATGCCCGGCCGCCCGGCGTGAGCGGCGGCCACCACCCCGGCGACGGGGTCGGCGAGAAGGACGGGGGTGCAGTCGGCCGTGAGCACGGCGAGGGCGAGACCGCGGGTGGCGGTGACCAGGCCGTCGATCCCCGGGGGAAGGACGGTGGCCGGTCCGTCGGCCTGGGCGACATCCGCTCCGTGCACCTGGTTCATCCACACGACACGCCCGGGGTCGAGCCCCAGCGCCTTCGCGGCCAGCTCACGGTTGGTCCGTACGGCCTCGGCGTCGTCCCCCACCGCGCCGCCGAGGTTGAGCTCCTCGTACGGAACGGCGCTCACCCCGCCCCACCTGTCGGTGAAGGCGAAGTGCGCGCCGCTCACGGGTTCGAGCTGCTCTATCACTTCAGGAAGTCCGGAACATCCAGCTCTTCGGCCTGGGTGTCCGGGTACGGGCGGGCCGGCGGGACCACCGGCGGGGCGGCCGGCGGCAGCGAGCTCTCGGTGGAGGCCACCGGAGCCGGCTCGGCCGGGGCGGCCGGCTCGTCCCGGGGGGTGACGGTGCCGAGGCCGCCGAGCGGACGCTCGGTGGAACGCGGTGCCGGGGCCGGCTCCTCGCGCTTGGCGGAGGCCGAGCTGAGGATGTTGTCCCGGCGGGCCGGCGGCTGGCCGCCGTCGAAGCCGGCCGCGATGACCGTGACCCGTACCTCGTCGCCCAGGGCGTCGTCGATGACGGCACCGAAGATGATGTTGGCCTCGGGGTGGGCCGCCTCGCTCACCAGCTGCGCGGCCTCGTTGATCTCGAAGAGACCGAGGTCGGAGCCGCCGGAGATGGAGAGCAGGACGCCGCGGGCGCCGTCGATGGACGCCTCCAGGAGCGGCGAGGAGATCGCCATCTCCGCGGCGGCCACCGCGCGGTCGTCGCCGCGGGCGGAACCGATGCCCATGAGGGCCGAACCGGCCTCGGACATGACCGACTTCACGTCGGCGAAGTCGAGGTTGATCAGACCGGGGGTGGTGATGAGGTCGGTGATGCCCTGCACACCGCTCAGCAGCACCTGGTCGGCCGACTTGAAGGCGTCGAGCACGGAGACCTGGCGGTCCGAGATCGAGAGCAGCCGGTCGTTCGGAATGACGATGAGGGTGTCGACCTCTTCGCGGAGCTCGGCGATGCCGTCCTCCGCCTGGTTGGCCCGACGGCGTCCCTCGAAGGTGAACGGCCGGGTGACCACACCGATCGTCAGGGCGCCGAGCGAGCGCGCGATGTTGGCCACGACGGGTGCGCCGCCGGTGCCGGTGCCGCCACCTTCGCCGGCGGTGACGAAGACCATGTCGGCCCCCTTGAGGACCTCCTCGATCTCCTCACGGTGGTCCTCTGCCGCCTTGCGACCGACTGCCGGGTTGGCCCCGGCCCCGAGGCCGCGGGTGAGTTCACGGCCGACGTCGAGCTTGACGTCGGCGTCGCTCATCAACAGCGCTTGCGCGTCGGTGTTGATCGCGATGAACTCGACGCCCTTGAGACCGACCTCGATCATTCGGTTGATGGCATTGACACCACCGCCGCCGACACCGATGACCTTGATGACTGCGAGGTAGTTCTGCGGTGCTGCCACGTCGAAGGCCTCTCGCCTCGAGTTACGTGTCGCCGCTTCGCGGTGGTAGTCGCGCTGCGACGACGGATGCCGATTGGGACGGTCCGAAACGCCGACCCGAACCCTAACCTTGAAGTTTAGGGTTACCAGTGTCTCTGTTCGCTGGACTCTTCCGAACAGGACACTAAGTCGACAAGTGGCGCACGTTCAACGAACACGCCGAACCTCCCGTTTTTCTTTTCACCCTATGTGATCACCCGTAGCGCTGGCCAACCAGGGTGCTGGCCAGCACTGATGTGCGTCAACTCCCCGACGCCGCCGGGGCGGTGGGGGCGCTTACATCGAAGTGCCCCGCTTTGGGCATCGCTTTCATCAACGCCGCGAGGACGCGCGCCTTGACGGCACCGTCCTCGCCGCTGCCCCAGAGGACCGTGCGGCCGTCGCCGAACTCCAGGGTGATGGAGTCGTACGAGGCGGCCTTGACGACACGAGTGTTCCGGGCGATTTTCTCTGGGAGTTCGCCCGTCACGCCCACCGCTTCGAGCAGCAGCCGGTCCGCGTCGAAGCGGCGCAGGCTCGGCGAGGAGGCGACGTCGAGAACGAGTTTCGGTACACCTGGAGGCGCTTTGTCCACGGTGGCGTAACGCGTTCCGACGGCGTCCACCTCCGTGAACTTTCCGCCCTTTTCCACCAGCAGAACCGGCTTCCGTTCCGTCACTTTCAGACCGATTCCGTGCGGCCAGGACCGAACGACCTCCACCGTGTCGATACGGGGAAGTTTCCGGAGAAGTCGCGCCTCGATCGCGTCGGTGTCGACGGAGACGAGCGGGGACCCGATCGGCACGGCGGCGGCCGCCTCCACCTCACGAGGGGTCAGAACCCGCGTGCCGGTGGTGCTCACCCGCTCGACGCGCAGCCAGGAGGAGCCGTAGAGCGCCCAGATCCCGCCGGCCACGAGCACGAGAACGGCCAGGGCGATCAGCAGGACGCGCGGCCCGGGCACCCGGAAGCGAGTGCTCCGGGTGCCCGTGCGGGACGGCCGTTCCGACGACCCCTTCGGTTCGCGCGTGCCACGCTTCTCTGCGGTCGTCGGTCCAGCTGCCACCTGGCGTCTCCTGCCTTCCGCTTCTCTTGAGGGCTCGGCTCGCCAAGCCGCCGCCGCGTGCCCGTCAGCGCCCGGCGATCGCCTCGTACACCATGCCGACGAGCAGGTCGTCGGCGTCCCTGCGGCCGAACTCGGCCGCGGCGCGGGACATCTCGTACAGCCGGTGCGGGTCGGCGAGCACGGGCAGGACGTTGCCCTGCACCCACTGCGGCGACAGCTCCGCGTCGTCGACGAGCAGACCACCGCCGGCCTTGACCACCGGCTGGGCGTTGAGCCGCTGCTCGCCGTTGCCGATCGGCAGCGGGACATAGGCGGCGGGCAGCCCGACGGCGGACAGTTCGGCGACGGTCATCGCGCCCGCGCGGCAGAGCATCATGTCGGCGGCGGCGTACGCGAGATCCATCCGGTCCACGTACGGTACCGGGACGTACGGCGGCATCCCGGGCATGTTGTCGACACGCGGCATCTCGTTCTTCGGGCCGACCGCGTGCAGGATCTGGATGCCGGAGCGCTGGAGCACCGGTGCGATCTGCTGGATGACCTCGTTGAGCCGGCGTGCGCCCTGCGATCCGCCGGAGACCAGCAGCGTCGGCAGGTTCGGGTCGAGACCGAAGGCGGCGCGCGCCTCGGGCCGGACCCGGGCCCGGTCGAGGGTGGCGATGGTGTGCCGCAGCGGGATGCCGATGTAACGGGCGTTGCGGAGCTTGGAGTCCGGGGTGGCGACCGCGACGCCGGCCGCGTACCGCGAGCCGATCTTGTTGGCCAGGCCGGGCCGGGCGTTGGCCTCGTGGACCACGATCGGCACACCGAGCCGCTTGGCGGCCAGGTAGCCGGGCAGGGCCACGTAGCCGCCGAAGCCGACCACGCAGTCCGCCTTGGTGCGCTCCAGGATCTGCTCGGCCGCCTTGATGGTGCCGCGCAGCCGTCCGGGGACGGTGATCAGCTCAGGGGTGGGCTTGCGTGGCAGGGGCACGGCGGGGATCAGAGCCAGCTCGTAGCCCCGCTCGGGCACGAGCCGGGTCTCCAGGCCCTTCTCCGTGCCGAGCGCCGTGATTCCCACGCTCGGGTCCTGCCTGCGCAGGGCGTCCGCGAGGGCGAGCGCGGGCTCGATGTGGCCGGCGGTCCCCCCACCGGCGAGTACGACATGCACCGAAATTCACCGCTCTCCGGACGGACGCTTCTTGACGCGCCGTCGCATCGACTTCCATCTCATCCCGGCCCGCCTACCCCAGCCGGGACGCCGCATGGCCAGGGCCGCTTTCGCGGCGGGTTCCTGTCGCGCGAAGGCGATGAGGAGCCCGACGGCGAACATGGTCGGCAGCAGGGCCGACCCTCCGTAGGAGAACAGCGGGAGCGGGACTCCGGCGATCGGCAGCAGACCGAGCACCGCACCGATGTTGATCACGGCCTGCGCCGTGATCCAGGTGGTCACGCCTCCCGCGGCGTACCTCACGAAGGGGTCCTCCGTGCGTCCGGCCACGCGGATACCCGCATAGCCTAGAGCCGCGAACAGGGCGAGTACCGACAGCGTCCCCGCCAGACCCAGTTCCTCCCCGGTGACGGCGAAGATGAAGTCGGTGTGCGCTTCGGGTAGTTGGCCCCATTTTTCCACACTGGCACCCAGACCGGAACCGAACCATCCGCCGGAGGCCAGAGCATAGATCCCGTGCGCGGCCTGGAGGCAGGGCGCGCCCTCTCCCCCGGGGTCGGTGGCTCCGATGCAGGCGAACCGCTTCATCCGGTTGGCGCTGGTCCTGATCAGCAGGAAGCCGATCGCGCCGGCCACCGTGAGCACCCCGACGAAGAGCCGGGTGGGCGCGCCGGCGGTCCACAGCAGTCCGAAGAGGATCGCGGTGAGGACGATCGCCGTGCCCATGTCCCCGCCGAGCATGATCAGCCCGAGCAGCAGGAACGCTCCGGGGACCAGCGGCACCAGCATGTGCTTCCACTGGGCGAGGAGCTTCATGTCCTGCTTGCGGGCGAGCAGATCGGCGCCCCACAGGATGAGTGCCAGCTTGCCGAACTCGCTGGGCTGCAGCATGAACGGGCCGCCCAGCGAGATCCAGTTCTGGTTGCCGCCGACCGCACGCCCTATCCCCGGGATCTGGACGAGCACCATCAGGAACACGGCGCCGACCAGGATCGGGTACGCGAGCGCCCGGTGCAGGGTGACCGGCATCCGGGAGGCGACCAGGAGCAGCGCCGCGCCGAGGATCGCGGCGAAGAACTGCTTGCGGAAGAAGTACGAGGGCACGAGGTCGTACCGCAGCGCCGTGATCATCGAGGCGGAGTAGACCATCACCAGGCCGAGGGCGGTGATGAGCAGCGCGGCGCCGAGGATCACGTAGTACGCGGTCAGGGGGCGGTCCCAGGCGCGGCGCGACTGCTCGTACATCCGCCGCAGGCCGCCGCCGCGGGTCGGCCGCGGCGGCGTGGGGGCACGTCCTCCGCCGCGTACGGCGGAGGGCCGGCGAGGCCCGGCGGTTCTGCTCGGCATCGCTGTCGTCCCCTCCGGTCGTGCCCGGCGCTGCCGGACCTTCTCGCTGGTCAGGTCAGACGCGCCCGGTGGCGGCAAGGGCGCGGACCGCGTCCGCGAACGCCTCGCCCCGCTTGTTGTAATTGGCGAACATGTCCATCGAGGCACAGGCCGGGGCCAGCAGAACCGTGTCGCCGGGCCGGGCCAGCCGGGCCGCCTCCTGGACCGCCGCGGACATCGCCCCAGTGTCGGTCCGGTCGAGGTCCACCACCGGTACCTCGGGGGCGTGTCGCGTCAGGGCTTCGCGGATCAGGGCGCGGTCGGCGCCCATCAGGACGACCCCCCGCAGCCGCTTCGCCGACTTGGCGACGATCTCGTCGAAGGTGGCCCCCTTGGCGAGGCCGCCGGCGATCCAGACGATCGGGTCGTAGGCGGCCAACGAGGCTTCCGCGGCATGGGTGTTGGTGGCCTTGGAGTCGTCGACGTACACGACGCCCTCGACCTCCTCGACCAGCTCGATGCGGTGCGGGTCGGGCCGGAAGGCCCGCAGGCCGTCCCGTACGGCCTTCGGCTCGACGCCGAAGGCGCGGGCCAGGGCCGCCGCCGCGAGCGCGTTGGCGATGTTGTGCGGGGCCGGCGGCTTCACGTCCGCGACCTCGGCCAGCTCCTGGGCCTGCTTCTGGCGGTTCTCGACGAAGGCCCGGTCGACGAGGATGCCCTCGACGACGCCGAGCTGGGACGGCCCGGGGGTGCCCAGGGTGAAGCCGATGGCGCGGCAGCCCTCTTCGACGTCGGCCTCGCGGACCAGGTCCTCGGTGGCTTTGTCGGCGACGTTGTAGACGCAGGCGACGGTGTTGCCCTCGTAGACACGGCCCTTGTCGGCGGCGTACGCCTCCATGGAGCCGTGCCAGTCGAGGTGGTCGGGTGCCAGGTTGAGCACGACGGCCGAGTGGGCGCGCAGACTGGGCGCCCAGTGCAGCTGGTAGCTGGAGAGTTCGACGGCGAGCACGTCGTACGTCTCCTCGCCGAGGACGGCGTCGAGGAGCGAGACGCCGATGTTCCCGACGGCCGCGGTCCGCAGCCCGGCGGCCTCCAGGATCGAGGCGAGCATCCGCACGGTCGTGGTCTTGCCGTTGGTACCGGTGACGGCGAGCCAGGGGGCCGCGTCGGGGGAACGGAGCCGCCAGGCGAGCTCGACGTCGCCCCAGACCTCCACGCCCGCCTCGGCGGCGGCCGTGAACAGTGGCTTGTCGGGCCGCCAGCCGGGGGTGGTGACGACCAGCTCGGTGCCCTCGGGCAGGGTGTCGCCGTCGCCGAGGCGGACGGTGATCCCCCGCTCCTCCAGCTCGGCGGCCTGCGCCCGGGAGCGCTCGTCGTCGCCGTCGTTGACGACGGTCACGACCGCGCCGAGGCCGTGCAGCACGCGGGCGGCCGGGATCCCGGAAACCCCGAGTCCCGCGACGGTGACCCTCTTGCCGTTCCAGCTCACTTTTCGGATGCCCATCCCGCGTAGAAGAGTCCGAGGCCGACGATCACGCACATGCCCTGGATGATCCAGAACCGGACCACCACCAGGACCTCGGACCACCCCTTGAGCTCGAAGTGGTGCTGGAGCGGGGCCATCCGGAAGACGCGCTTGCCCGTCATCTTGAACGAACCGACCTGGATGACCACGGACATCGTGATCAGCACGAACAGGCCGCCGAGGAGGGCGAGCAGCAGCTCCGTACGGGAGCAGATGGCGAGACCGGCGAGGGCGCCGCCGAGCGCCAGGGAGCCGGTGTCGCCCATGAAGATCTTGGCGGGCGAGGTGTTCCACCACAGGAAGCCGAAGCAGGCGCCCATGAGGGCGGAGGCGACGACCGCGAGGTCGAGCGGGTCGCGGACCTCGAAGCAGGCGTTGGGGTTCGTCAGGGTCACCGCGTTGGCGCAGGACTCCTGGAACTGCCACAGGCCGATGAAGGTGTACGCGCCGAAGACCATCACCGAGGCGCCGGTGGCGAGGCCGTCCAGACCGTCCGTCAGGTTCACGCCGTTGGACATGGCCAGGATCATGAAGAGCGCCCAGACCACGAACAGCACCGGGCCGATGGCCCAGCCGAAGTCGGTGATGAAGGAGAGCTTCGTGGAGGCCGGGGTGAGGCCGCGCAGATCGGCGAACTGCAGGGAGAGCACGGCGAAGGCGATGCCGACGATCAGCTGGCCGGCCATCTTCGCCTTGGCCCGCAGACCCAGCGAACGCTGCTTGACGATCTTGATGTAGTCGTCGAGGAAGCCGACCAGGCCCATGCCGGCCATCAGGAAGAGGACCAGCACGCCGGAGTACGTCGGGTCCTCACCGGTGATGACCTTGGCGAGCGCGTACGCGATGAGCGTGGCCAGGATGAAGGAGATACCGCCCATGGTGGGCGTGCCCTTCTTGCCGGCGTGGCCGCGCGGGCCGTCGTCCCTGATGAACTGTCCGTACCCCTTGCGGGCCAGGAGCTTGATGAGCAGCGGGGTGCCGATCAGGGTCAGGAAGAGCCCGATGGCCCCCGCGAAGAGGATCTGCCTCATCGGTCGGCGACCTCGCTCCCGGAGTCGAGCAGTGCCAGGGCGACCTGCTCCAGACCGACCGACCTGGAAGCCTTCACAAGGACGACGTCCCCCGGGCGCAGCTCACTGCGCAACAGGTCGACAGCCGCCTGCGCGTCGGACACGTGCACCGACTCCTCACCCCACGAACCCTCGTTATATGCGCCCAGTTGCAACCAGGACGCTTCCCTGTCCCCGACCGCCACGAGCTTGCTGACGTTGAGTCGGACGGCGAGCCGCCCGACCGCGTCGTGCTCGGCGAGCGCCTCGTCACCGAGCTCGGCCATCTTGCCGAGCACCGCCCACGTGCGGCCCCCCTGGGCCTGTGCGGCCCGGCCCATCGCCGCGAGCGCGCGCAGCGCGGCTCGCATGGACTCGGGGTTCGCGTTGTAGGCGTCGTTGACGATCGTCACGCCGTCCGGACGCTCGGTGACCTCCATGCGCCAGCGCGACAGGGTGCCTGCCTCGGAGAGCGCGGTGGCGATCTCCTCGGCGGCCATGCCCAGCTCATGGGCAACGGCGGCCGCGGCGAGCGCGTTCGACACGTGGTGCTCACCGTACAGGCGCAAGGTCACGTCACTGCACCCGGTGGGTGTGTGAAGACTGAAAGAGGGCTGTCCGTTCTCTGTGAGCCGGACATTCTCGGCACGTACGTCGGCTTCGTCGGCCTCTCCGAAGAAGATCACGCGTGCCTGGGTGCGGGAGGCCATGGCCCGCACGAGCGGGTCGTCGGCGTTGAGGACCGCCACGCCGCCCTTGTCGGCGGGGGGCAGCGCCTCGACGAGTTCGCCCTTGGCCTGGGCGATCTGCTCGCGGCCGCCGAACTCGCCGATGTGGGCGCTGCCCACGTTCAGGACGAGGCCGATGCGCGGCGGGGTCAGTCCGGTGAGGTACCGGATGTGGCCGATGCCGCGGGCGCCCATCTCCAGGACCAGGTGCTGGGTCTCGTCGCCCGCGCGCAGCGCCGTCAGCGGCAGCCCGATCTCGTTGTTGAGCGAGCCGGGCGTCCACACGGTCGGCCCGTGGCGCTGCAGGACCTGGGCGATCAGGTCCTTGGTGGAGGTCTTGCCGGCCGAGCCGGTGAGCGCGACGACATCGGTGCCGAGGCGCTCGACGACGCTGCGGGCGAGGGCGCCGAGCGCCGTCTGGACGTCGTCCACGACGATGGCGGGCACGCCGACGGGGCGGGCGGCCAGCACGGCCACCGCGCCCGCCTCCACGGCGCGGGCCGCGTAGTCGTGGCCGTCGACCTGTTCGCCGGTGAAGGCGGCGAACAGGCTGCCGGGCTTCACCTCACGGGAGTCGATGACGACGGGACCGGTGACGACGACGGCCGGATCCGGTATGTCGTACGACTGCCCGCCGACGATTTCGGCGATCTCGGCGAGGGAGAGGGCGATCACAACTTATCCCTGACTGTTCTTGAGGCTGCGTTCAATCGCTTCGCGCAGGACCTGGCGGTCGTCGAAGGGGCGGACCACTCCGGCGATGTCCTGGCCCTGCTCATGGCCCTTGCCGGCGACGAGCACGGTGTCGCCCGCCTGGGCGCGGGCCACGACCGCGGCGATGGCGGCGGCCCGGTCGGCGTCGACCAGGACGTCGCCGCGCTCGTGGGAGGGCACCTCGGCGGCGCCCGCGAGCATGGCGGCGAGGATCGCGAGGGGGTCCTCGGAGCGGGGGTTGTCGGAGGTCAGTACGGCGGTGTCGGCGAGCCGCGCCGCGGCGGCGCCCATCGGGCCGCGCTTGGTGATGTCGCGGTCGCCGCCGCAGCCGAGGACGATGTGCACCTTGCCCTCGGTGACCTTGCGCAGCGAGCGCAGGACCGATTCGACGGCGTCCGTCTTGTGGGCGTAGTCGACGACCGCGAGGTACGGCTGGCCCGCGTCGACGCGCTCCAGCCGGCCGGGGACGCCGGGGACGGCGGCGACGCCGTCGGCGGCGGTCTGCGGGTCGAGCCCGGCGACGGCGAGGGTGACGATCGCGGCGAGGGTGTTGGCGACGTTGAACGGGCCGGGCAGCGGGGCGGTGGCGGAGACCCGCTCGCCGCCCGGGCCGACGACCGTGAACGTGGAGTCGTGGGAGCCGATTTCCACGTTCTCGGCGCGCCAGTCGGCGTCCGGGTGGCCCTCGGCGGAGAAGGTGACGACCGGGACGGCCGTCTCCCCGGCGAGCCTGCGGCCGTACGCGTCGTCGAGGTTCACCACACCCCGCTTGCTGCGCTCGGGCGTGAACAACTGCGCCTTGGCCCTGAAGTAGTCCTCCATGTCGGAGTGGAACTCCATGTGCTCCGGGCTCAGGTTGTTGAAGACGGCGACGTCGAAGACGCAGCCGTCGACCCGGCCGAGCACGAGGGCGTGGCTGGAGACCTCCATGGCGACGGCGTCGACCCCGCGCTCGCGCATGACCGCGAACAGCGCCTGGAGGTCGGTGGCTTCCGGGGTCGTGCGCTCGGACTTGATGCGCTCGTCGCCGATCCGCATCTCGACCGTGCCGATGAGGCCGGTCCTGCGTCCCGCGGCGCGCAGTCCGCCCTCGACGAGGTACGCCGTGGTGGTCTTGCCCGAGGTGCCGGTGATGCCGATCTGGAGCAGGTCGGTGCCCGGCCGTCCGTAGATCTCGGCGGCGAGCTCGCCCATGCGGCCGCGCGGGTCCTCGACGACCAGGACCGGCAGGCCGGTCGCGGCGGCGCGGTCGGCGCCGGACGGGTCGGTGAGGATCGCGGCGGCGCCGAGTCCGGCGGCCTGGTCCGCGAAGTCGGCACCGTGCATCCGGGCGCCGGGCAGGGCGGCGTAGATGTCCCCGGGGCGTACCGCCCGCGAGTCGTGGGTGATGCCCGAGACGTCGGTGTCCGCGGCGGCGGACGACTCGACGCCCAGCCGGGCGGCCAGGTCACCCAGGGGTGTCGGGCGGGCCAGCTCCGGGCGGGGCGGGGTCGTTCGGTACTGATCAGCGTGTGGCACGGCGGTGAGCGTACCGGGCCCACCCGCCGGGGGGCCAAAAGAGGCCCGGGCCTCGCCGGAGTTCGATTTCCGGTTCCCGGAACCGGGGGTGATCGTGGTCACTGGTGCTCCCGAGGTGTCACTCGCTGTCCTTGAAGGCCACCGGCAGCCGGGCGGGCTCGCTGCCCGTCGGTGCGACATGGAGCGTCTTGAGGGCGAACTCCATGACCTTCTTGTAGATGGGTCCGCAGATCTGGCCGCCGAAGTAGTCGCCCTTGGTGGGGTTCTGGATGGCGCAGTAGACGGTGATCTGCGGGTCGTCGGCGGGCGCGAAGCCGGCGAACGAGGCCGTGTAGCCCTTGTAGCGGCCGAGTTCGGGGTCGACGCGGTTGGCGGTGCCGGTCTTGCCCGCGACCCGGTAGCCGGGGATACGGGCCCGGGTGCCGGTGCCCTCCTCGTCACCGACCACGGACTCCAGCATCTGCGCGAGGGTCTTGGCGGTCTTGTCGCTGACCACCCGGGTCTGCTTCGGGGCGGGGGCCGGGGTGAACCGGCCGTCGGGGCCCTTGGTGCCGCGGACGAGCGTGGGTTCGATCCGTACGCCTCCGTTGGCGATCGTCGAGTAGACCGAGGCGGCCTGCATGGCGTTGATGGAGAGGCCCTGGCCGAAGGGGATCGTGTACTGCTGCGAGGTCGACCAGTTCTGCGGTTTGGCGAGGATGCCCGAGGTCTCGCCCGGGTAGCCGAGGCCGGTGGGGCTGCCGATGCCGAACTTGCGCAGATAGGAGTAGAGGACCTGGTTGGACTCCGCCTGGGTCCTGCCGAGCTGACCGGTGGCCAGGATGGTCCCGATGTTGCTGGACTTGGCGAGGACGCCGTTCAGGGTCAGGTACCAGGTCTTGTGGTCGACGTCGTCCTTGAAGAGCCGGTCGCCGCGGTGCAGCCGGTTGGGCACCGTGACATGGGTGCCGGGCGTCGCCACGCCCTCCTCCAGGACCGCGGCCATGGACATGACCTTGCTGGTGGAGCCCGGCTCGTAGGCGTCCTGGAGGGCCGCGTTGCCCATCGCGGCGGAGTTGGCCGCGGACAGGTCGTTCGGGTCGAAGCCGGGGGCGTTGGCCATGGCCAGCACCTCGCCGGTCCGCGTGTTCTGCACTATGACGTAGCCGCGGTCGGCCTTGGACTTGCGCACCTGCTCGGAGATGGCCCGCTGGGCGGCCCACTGGATGTCGCGGTCGATGGTCAGCTCGATGTCCGAGCCGGGCACGGCGGGGGTGCCCTGGGACCCGGCGGTCGGCACCTGGCGGCCTCCGGACTGGGCGAACCTGATCTTGCCGTCCTTGCCCGCGAGTTCCTTGTCGAGCATCGACTCCAGGCCGCCGGCGCCCCGGCCCTCGGCGTTGACGTAACCCAGTATCCCGGCGGCCAGTTCGCCGTTGGGATACACGCGCTTGGTGCTGGGCTCGCTGAGGATGCCGCCCAGGAGGTTGATGCCGTTGCCGCCCGCGGAGCGCTTGGCCTTCTTGTCGTAGACCTTCTTGAGGTCCTTGATCTGGTTCCAGACCTGGGGGGTCTGCTTGCGGGCCAGCAGCGTGTAGCGGGACTTGGGGGTGCGGAGCTTCTTGGCGAGCTCGGCGGGGTCCTTGCCCAGGAGCGGCGCGAGGAGGGCGGCGGCCTGTTCCGGGGCGTCCTGGATCTTGCTCTCCGCGGGGGTGAAGAGCTTCGGGTCGGCGGTGATGTCGTACGCGTCGACGCTGGCGGCCAGCGCGATCCCCGAGCGGTCGGTGATCTCGCCCCGGTCGGCGGAGAGCGTGTACTCCTGGTAGCGGTGGGCCTCCGCCTTGGCGGCCAGGGCGCTGGCGTCGACGGCCTGCACCTGGAGCAGCCGGACGACGAAGGCCACCATCACGAGGGTCAGCCCGAGGGAGACCAGCCGCAGCCGGGGCTTGGGGCTGCCGAGCCGGATGGTGCGCGGCTTCGCCGGTGGCCGCGGCGCGGGCCTGCGGGCGGCGGCGGGGCGGGCGGCCGGGCGCTGCGCGGGCCGGGTCTGCCTGCCGTCGGCGGACCGGGGGCGCGCGGGGCGGGCGGGGCCTGGCACCCGGCGACGCGGGGGCTCCTTGGGGGGCACTGCGGTCACCTGCCGGAGTTCGTCGGGGCGGGCGGGGTCGTCGTCGCGGCTGTCGGGGCGGGGGGCTCGTGCGCGGGCGGCTGCGGGGAGGAGAGGGCCTCGGGCTCGGTCCCGGTCCCGGCTTCGGCGTCGGCCCCGGGCTCGGTCGGGGATACGGCCTGCGC
Organism: Streptomyces sp. NPDC029139; assembly: GCF_055564335.1. Taxonomy (NCBI): domain Bacteria; kingdom Bacillati; phylum Actinomycetota; class Actinomycetes; order Kitasatosporales; family Streptomycetaceae; genus Streptomyces; species Streptomyces sp. NPDC029139. The sequence continues at coordinate 347,164 of NZ_JBVHWN010000002.1, forward strand.
GTCGGCCTCGGCCGGGGGGACGGCCCCGGTCCCGGCCGGGGCGGTGGGCGCGGGCGACGCGCCCGTCGCGGCCTGGGGCACGACCGGCGGGGTGACCGGGGGCGGGGTCGAGGTCGCGGTCGGCGTCGGGCTGGGCTTCGGTGCGGGCGCCGCGGAGGGCTCACCGCGGACCGTGCCGTCCGGGTCGAGGAAGGCGGGGCTGCCGCCCGGGACCATGCCGAGTTCCCGGGCCCGCCGCTCCAGCGCGTCGGGCGCCGACCGGTCGTCCACGTCCCGTTGGAGGGCCTGCTCCTCGTCGGTGAGCTCCGTGGTCCGGTTCTTGAGGTCCCGCAGCTTGAAGGAGCCCTGGTTGAGGGCGGAGTTCAGCAGCAGGAGGGTGATCAGCCCGCCGCCGAGCAGGACCACGACGAGCAGGACGAAGGGGGTGCGCGCGGCGGTACTGGGCCCCGACGGCATGAGCCGTCCGAGCCGCGCCGCCCGCCCTTTGAGTGGCCCCTTCGTCGTCACCTCTCGTCCTCCCGGATGCGCTGCGCCCCCCGGAGCCGGGCCGGTGCCGCACGGCGGTTCTCGGCGATCTCCTCCTCCGTGGGCAGCTCGGCTCCGCGGGTGAGCAGCTTGAGACGGGGCTGGTACTGCTCGGGGACGACCGGCAGGCCGGGCGGGGCCGTGTTCGCCGCGCCCGCCGCGAAGACCTGCTTGACGAGCCGGTCCTCCAGGGAGTGGTACGAGAGGACCGCGATCCGGCCGCCCAGCGCGAGCGCCTTCACCGCCGCCGGGATCGCCCGCTCCAGGACGGCCAGCTCGCCGTTGACCTCGATGCGCAGGGCCTGGAAGGTGCGCTTGGCGGGGTTGCCGCCGGTGCGCTTGGCCGCCTGGGGCAGGGAGTCGCGGATGAGCTCGACCAGGCGGGCGCTGTTGGTGAACGGCTCCTTCTCGCGCTCGCGCACGACGGCGGAGACGATCCGCTTGGCCTGCTTCTCCTCCCCGTACGCCCGCAGGATGCGGACCAGCTCACCGGGCGGGTAGGTGTTGAGGACCTCCGCCGCGCTGACGCCGGTCGTCTGGTCCATGCGCATGTCGAGCGGGGCGTCCTGCGCGTACGCGAAGCCGCGGTCGGCCTCGTCGAGCTGCATGGAGGAGACGCCCAGGTCGAAGAGGATGCCGTCGACGCGCGGGATGCCGAGCCGGTCGAGGACCTCGGGCAGTTCGTCGTAGACCGCGTGGACGAGAATGGCGCGCTCGCCGTAGGGGGCCAGCCGCTCGCCGGAGAGGCGCAGCGCCTCCTTGTCCCGGTCGAGGGCGACGAGTCGCGCCTCGGGGAAGCGGCGCAGCAGCGCCTCGCTGTGGCCGCCGAGGCCGAGGGTGCAGTCGACGACCACCGCGCCGGGGCGTTCCAGGGCCGGGGCCAACATGTCCAGGCACCGCTGGAGCATCACCGGGACGTGTCGGTCGTTGCTCAATGCGCCCTCTCAGAATTCGGCTTCAGATTCGGCGCGGCCGCTACGCATCCGCCGCACACGCGGGGGAGAAACTGCGGATATCGCTCAATGTCTCCGTGAACTTCGCGTCACTTTAGTCCACGGGACCCGGCGGTCAATCAACCGGCTGGCGCGTCGCGCGGGCCGTCGTCGGGAGTCCGGCATTTCCGACAGCTCACCCGTTCGGGCCTGCTCTCCTCATGCCTGTGGGTTACCTCACAACAAGGCTCATTGACGTTCTTTGTCCGCTCTCACAGCGGGCCGTGATGCCCGGTGACCATTAACGTCATAGACATGTCGACCTCAGCGAACACCTCCTCCGCCGCCGCCGACGTGATAAGCGGCGGCGAGACCGTCACCGACCGCCTCGTCGAGGCCAACGCGCGATACGCCGCCGGCTTCACCGACCCCGGCATGGACGCGAAGCCGGTCCTCAACGTCGCCGTGGTGGCCTGCATGGACGCCCGTCTCGACCTGCACGCCGCGCTCGGCCTGCAGCTCGGTGACTGTCACACCATCCGCAACGCGGGCGGCGTGGTCACGGACGACGTGATCCGCTCGCTCACGATCAGCCAGCGCGCCCTGAAGACCCGCAGCGTGGTGCTCATCCACCACACGGGCTGCGGCCTGGAATCGCTCACCGAGGAGTTCCGGCACGAGCTGGAGATGGAGGTCGGCCAGCGGCCGGCCTGGGCGGTCGAGGCGTTCCGCGATGTCGAGCAGGACGTCCGGCAGTCGATGCAGCGCGTGCGGACCTCGCCGTTCCTGCTGCACACCGATGACGTCCGCGGCTTCGTCTTCGACGTGACCACGGGTCTGCTGCGCGAGATCGACCCTGCCTGATCCGCCGGGCGCAACACAGCAAACCCCGGCATATCGCTCGCACTTGTCCACAGGCAAGTGACACAACCCGGCACGGGCAACAAGAATGCTCGGACGACACCCCCCGATGAACCACCGGGGGCAGGTGTCGGTGTGTTTCGGAGGGGCCGAGGAGGGCCGGGTGACGACCTATGACGATCGAGCGAGCCTCACAGATCTGACCACCACAGCGGAGCGCGTCCGCAGGTCGGTGGAGGGTGTGATCGAGGGCAAGCCTGAGGTCGTACGGCTTTCGCTGACCGTGCTGCTCGCCGAGGGACATCTTCTGATCGAGGATGTCCCCGGCGTCGGCAAGACGATGCTGGCCAAGACGCTGGCGCGATCCATCGACTGTTCGGTGCGGCGCATCCAGTTCACGCCCGACCTGCTGCCGTCGGACATCACCGGTGTGTCCATCTTCGACCAGCAGCGGCGGGACTTCGAGTTCAAGCCGGGCGCGATCTTCGCCCAGATCGTGATCGGCGACGAGATCAACCGCGCCTCGCCGAAGACCCAGTCGGCGCTCCTGGAGTCGATGGAGGAGCGGCAGGTCACGGTCGACGGGCAGACGTACGAGCTGCCGAGCCCGTTCATGGTCGTGGCCACGCAGAACCCGGTGGAGATGGAGGGCACGTACCCGCTCCCCGAGGCGCAGCGCGACCGTTTCATGGCGCGCGTCTCGATCGGGTACCCCAGCCCGGAGGCCGAGCTCCAGATGCTCGACGTCCACGGGGCGGTCAACCCGCTCGACGATCTGCAGCCCGTCGCGCACGCCCACGACATCGTGAAGCTGGTCGACGCGGTCCGCGGGATCCACGTCGCCGACTCGGTGCGCCGGTACGCCGTCGACATCGTCGCCGCCACCCGCAGCCACCCGGATCTGCGGCTCGGCGCCTCGCCGCGTGCCACGCTCCATCTCCTGCGGGCCGCCAAGGCGTCCGCCGCGCTCAGCGGCCGCGAGTACGTCCTGCCGGACGACCTCCAGGCGCTGGCCGTGCCGGTCCTCGCCCACCGGCTGCTGCCGACGGCGCAGGCCCAGCTGAACCGGCGCACGGCCGAGCAGGTCGTCCTCGACATCCTGCAGCGTACGCCCGTCCCGGTCGCGGCGCCGCCCGCCGGCCCGCACTTCGGCCCGCAGCAGCCCGGCGTTCGGCAGCTGTGATGGCGACCGCTGCCGCGCCGGAGGGGCAGCGGGGCGAGGACCGGGGCGGTCGCACGGGTGAGGACCGGAGCGGGCCGCGCGCGGCCCTGAGCGGCCTCACCACGCGCGGCCGCTCCTTCCTCGCCGCCGGTTTCGCCGCCTCGATCTGCGCCTACGTCCTCGGGCAGGGCGATCTGCTGCGCGTCGGCCTGCTGCTCGCCGTGCTGCCCCTGATCTGCGCCGGGGTCCTCCACCGCACCCGGTACCGGGTCGCCACCAGCCGCCGGCTCTCCCCGCAACGGGTGCCGGTCGGCTCCGAGGCACGGGTCCATCTGCGGATGGACAACGTCTCCCGGATGCCCACCGGGCTGCTGATGCTCCAGGACCACGTCCCGTACATGCTCGGACCGCGGCCGCGGTTCGTCCTGGACCGGGTCGAGGCGGGCGGCCGCCGCGAGGTGTCGTACCGGGTCCGCTCGGACCTGCGCGGCCGATTCCCGCTGGGCCCGCTCCAGCTGCGGCTCAACGACCCCTTCGGCATGTGCGAGCTGACCCGTTCCTTCAGCGCGTACGACACGCTCACCGTGGTTCCCCGGACCGAGGCGCTGCCGGCGGTGAAGCTGTCCGGCGAGGCGGCGGGGTACGGCGACGGCCGGCAGCGCTCGCTCGCGCTGGCCGGTGACGACGACGTGATCCCCCGCGCCTACCGCCACGGCGACGATCTGCGCCGGGTCCACTGGCGCTCCACCGCGCGCTACGGCGAGCTGATGGTCCGCCGTGAGGAGCAGCCGCAGCGCGCCCGCTGCACGGTCCTGCTCGACACCCGCCGGATCGCGTTCCACGGCGCCGGGCCCGACTCGGCCTTCGAGTGGGCCGTCTCGGGCGCGGCCTCCGCCCTCGTCCACATGCTGGAGCGGGGGTATGCGGTACGGCTCCTCACCGACACCGGCACCGCGGTGCCCGGCGAGGGCACCGAGGGCTTCGCCGGTTCGGCTCAGGACTCGGCCGAGGCGGCCGGGCTGATGATGGACACCCTCGCCGTCGTCGACCACTCCGAGGGGGCCGGTCTCTCGCGCGCGTACGACGTGCTGCGCGGCGGGAACGAGGGCCTTCTGATCGCGTTCGTCGGCGACATCGACGAGGAGCAGGCGGCGGTGGCGGCGCGGATGCGGCAGCGCAGCGGCGCGGCCGTCGCCTTCGTGCTGGACTCCGGCACCTGGCTGACCGGAGGCGCGGTGAGCGGCGCGGTCGACGAGCGGCTGCGGCAGCTGCGGGAGGCCGGGTGGACGGCGCTGGCCGTACGGCCCGGCGACCGGTTGTCCGAGCTGTGGCAGCAGGCCGGCGGGGCGCGGGCGGAGACGGCCGCGGGTGACACGTACGGAGGTTGGTCATGAGCGGCCGCGGGCGACTGACCCTGGGCGCCTTCGGCGCCACGCTGCTGGCGGCGGGCGCGCTCCTGCCGCTGGTGAAGCCGGCGACCTGGATCTTCACGGCCGCGATCCTGCTGGCCGTCCAGAGCGGGATCGGCGCGCTGACCCGGCGCGTTCCGCTGGCCCGGCCGCTGACGGTCGCGGCGCAGGCCCTCGCGAGCCTGCTGGCGCTGACCCTGGTCTTCGCCCGGGAGCAGGCGCTGCTCGGCTTCCTGCCCGGGCCGCAGGCGCTGGGGCGGTTCGCCGCGCTGTTCCGGGCGGGCACCGACGACGTGGGCACGTACGCGATCCCGGCGCCCGACACCGAGGGCATCCAGCTGATGCTGGTCGGGGGCGTGCTCGTGATCGGGCTGCTGGTGGACACCATCGCGGTGACCTTCCGCAGCGCCGCCCCGGCCGGTCTGCCGCTCCTCGCGCTGTACTCGGTGGCCGCGGGTCTCTCCGACGGCGGCGCGAGCTGGCTGTGGTTCCTGCTCGCCGCCACGGGCTATCTGCTGCTGCTCCTGGCGGAGAGCCGTGACCGGCTCTCGCAGTGGGGGCGGGTCTTCGGCGGCGCGCCGCGTGCCGGCGGCGCGGCGGCGGCCGGCAGCGGCCAGGCGCTCGCCCCGGTGCGGACCGGCCGGCGGATCGGCGTGGTGGCCATGGGCATCGCGCTGGTCGTACCGGCCGCGCTGCCCGCGCTCTCCGGCGGCCTGTTCGGCGGCCCGGGCGACGGGGCGGGCGAGGGTGGCAGGGGCGGCACGATCTCGGCCGTGAACCCGCTGGTCTCGCTCCAGGACAACCTCCGGCAGCCCGAGGACCGTGAGGTGCTCCGGTACCGGACCAACGCGACCGACACCAGCGGCATGTATCTGCGGCTCGTGGCCCTCGACCAGTTCGACGGCACCTCGTGGAAGTCGTCGGTCCGGCCGATCGAGGACGTGCCGGATCGGCTGCCGCGGCCGGACGGCCTCGGCGAGCAGGTCCGTACGACCGAGGTGACGGGCAACTTCGTCGCCTCCTCGACGTACGAGCAGAAGTGGCTGCCGATGCCCTATCCGGCGGCCCGGGTCGAGATCGCGGGCCGCTGGCGGTACGAGCCGGCCGGGCGGATGATCGTCGGCGACGACAAGCAGAACACCCGGGGTGCCCGGTACACGGTGACGAGCCTGGACGTACGGCCGACGGCGGCGCAGCTGGCGGCGGCCCCGCCGGCGCCGCCGAAGCTCCGCTCGGAGTACACGCGGGTCCCGGACTCGCTGCCGCTCGACGTGAAGTCGACGGCGCTGCAGGTCACCAAGGGCGCGCGGAACGACTACGAGCGGGCCGTGAAGCTCCAGGACTGGTTCGCGACGGACGGCGGTTTCCGCTACGACGTCGAGGTCGAGTCGGGCACGGGGGTCCAGGCGATCTCCCGCTTCCTGGAGCGCAGGGAGGGCTTCTGCGTCCACTTCTCGTTCTCGATGGCGGCGATGGCGCGCTCCCTGGGCATCCCGGCCCGGGTGGCCGTCGGCTTCATGCCGGGCACCTCGCAGTCCGACGGCACGATGTCGGTGGGCATCCGGGACGCGCACGCCTGGCCGGAGCTGTACTTCGAGGGCGCGGGCTGGGTCCGGTTCGAGCCGACGCCGACGCGGGGCTCCACGCCGGAGTACACCCGGCCGCAGTCCCCCACGGGGACGCCGACGGAGTCGGCGCGGCCGGAGGCGAGCGCCTCGGCGATGCCGTCCGCCGTGCCGAGCGCCTCGGAGAGCTGCCCGCCGGAGCTGCGCCGCCTGGGCGAGTGCGGACCCGACGCGGCGGCGGGCGGAGAGTCGTCCGACGGCGGCGGGGTGAACCCGCTGAGGGTGCTGCTGATCTGTCTGGGCGTGGCGGTGGTGCTGCTGGTGCCGCTGTCGCCCTTGCTCTGGCGTACGCGGGTACGGGCGCGGCGGCTCGGCTCCTCCGGCCGCACCGCCGAGGACGCCGTGGCCAGGACGCTGGCGGCCTGGCGGGAGATCGGTGACACGGCCTGGGACCACGGCGTCGCGCCGGACGAGTCCCGGACGCCCCGGAAGACGGCGGCCCGAATCGTCCGCCTGGGGTCCCTGGAGGGCGAGCCGGCCAACGCGGTGCACCGGGTGGCCCGGGCGGTCGAACAGGTCCTCTACGCCCCGCAGCCGCGTCCGGCCGCGGGCCTCGCGGAGGAGGTCACCCTGGTCAGGTCGGGGTTCGCGACGGTCTCGTCCCGCGGGAAGCGCCTGCGGGCACTGCTCGCACCGCGCTCGGCCGTCCGGGTGGTGTGGGCCACGTCGGAACGGTGGTCGACGGTGACCACGGCGTGGCGGCGGCGTGGCGACGCCCTCAAGCTGCGCGCGACGGGCCCGCTCCGCCGCCTCTCCCGCGACCGCGCGTGACCGGGGGTGGGGGGGGGGGGGCGGGCCCCCCCCCCCCCCCCCCCCGGCCCCGGGGGGGGGGGGGGGGGGGGGGGGGGCTTTCGCGCAGGCTTAGGGGGTCTCCCGACCCGGAAGAAGGCATTTCTGG